>JBHJJC010000082.1:0-14534 GCA_050042945.1 Croceivirga sp. | reverse complement strand
GTTTTTAGCTGTATTGGAGTGATAAAAAGATACTGCTTCATCTGCGTAACTTAGTGCTTCCATCTTCTATGGCGATGTCAAAATAAACACTCATCCCCATGGAGAGAATTTTAATATTTGGAAGTTTTTTTTGGAGCGATTCAAAGTTTTGTTTTAAAAATGCAAATTCCTGTCGAACTTGTTCTTTGTTCTCTGTGAAGGTAGCCATGCCCATCAGTCCGCATACTTGAATGTTTTGAAGTTGTTCAAATTCTTCAGAACCGACCACTGCATTTAACTCTTCTGCACTTAGACCAAATTTGGTTTCTTCTTGGGCAATATGCATTTGTTATAAGCAATCAACCGTACGATTGTGTTTTAGGGCTTGTTTATTGATTTCCTTTAGCAGGCGAAAACTATCAACACCATGAATCAATGATACAAATTCCGCAATATACTTTACCTTGTTACGCTGTAGGTGCCCAATCATATGCCATTCAATGTCTTTGGGGAGGGTTTCCCATTTTTGCACCATTTCTTGTACTTTGTTTTCTCCAAACACACGATGTCCGGTCTCAAAAGCTTCCAATAGGGCCTCGTTAGGCTTCGTTTTAGAGACTGCGACTAAAGTGACGTGTTCTGGAAGTGACTTTTTTATTTCAATTAGGTTTTCTTTAATTGACATACTATGGTATTAAATCTCGTAAATGGTTAATCCGCTCCTTAGTTTTGGTTCGATATAAGTGCTTTTCGGTGGCATTACCAAATTGGCATCGGCTATTGCCTTTATCTCTTCAATGGTTATGGGAACTAGGCTAACCCCTACGGCGTGGGATCCTTTGTCGATATGCTCTTTCATATCGAGAATGTTATTTTTGCCATATCCGTATGAGATGCGTTTATCGTTGCGCAAGTCTCTAATACCTAGTATGGGTTCTAAAATCGTCTTGTATAGAATTTGGGTGTCCAATTTACTCAAGGCATCTGTACCTTCATAAACGTTCTTTCTAAGATAAAGGGAATAAAACGCTCCGTCGAGATACATCCCAAAATGATGTTTTTTACTAGGGCGATAAAAGCCTTGGGTTCTTTTTTCAATACGATAATAAGTATCAAGGCGTATGAGGAATTCTTCCTTTTTCAATCCATTCAGGTCTTTGACCATTCTATTGAATTCATAAATCTTGATTTCAGATTCAGGAATAAGGTAGGATAGAAAAAAGTTATAGGGTTCGTTTCCGCTATGATTTTTGTTTTCAGACTGCAGTTCAGAGGCCAATACATTTGACGATGCACTTCTATGAAGGCCATCTGCAATATAAATGGATTCCATTTTTGAGAATTCCTCTTGAAGATTTCTAATGGCATCTTTATCGCTAACCCTCCACAACCGGTGCCTTTTCTTATCAGGTGTTGTGAAATCGTATTCCGGTGGGGCCTGTACTTCAGAACAAATAATTTCCTTTATGGAGTAACTATCACGATACGTCATCAATACTGGCTCGGCGTTGAAACAAACGGTTTTGAGGTAATTCGAGAAGAGCAACTCCCTTTTATGTAGGGTATCTTCATGTTTTTTGATACGGTCATTTCTATAGTCTTCTACACTGGTCGCGCAAAAAATACCCAGTGTCTTAAAATCTTCTTTTTCGATTTGGTAGAGATAGAAACTAGCAGCATCATCTTTGATCAAAATCTGCTCTTCCAAAAATTCAAGATAACGATTGCGAATCAGGGTAAACCGTTCTTCGCCCAATATGGTTTTATGGAATTTATAGCCTGGGTTCAGAATATGTAGAAACGAAATAGGATTATACTTCTGGTGATAGTTACGTTCCTTTTTATCGTACTCTTCATAAGACCTTGAAGCGACAAAGGCTACTTTATCACGTGCGGGGCGTATGGCTTTAAATGGCTTGATTATGGCCATGGGCTATGCGAATTGAAAGGCGACTTTTTCGGCTTTTTTCGACGCCGAATAATCATAAAAACCTTCGCCCGATTTCACGCCAAGTTTTCCTGCCACGACCATGTTCACCAGTAGGGGACAAGGGGCATATTTCGGATTCTTGAAGCCATTGTACATCACGTTCAATATTGAGAGACAAACATCCAAACCTATAAAATCGGCCAATTGTAAGGGGCCCATGGGGTGTGCCATGCCCAATTTCATTACTGTATCAATTTCTTGAACACCCGCAACTTGATGGTACAAGGTTTCAATGGCCTCGTTGATCATAGGCATTAAAATTCGATTCGCAACGAAACCTGGATAATCATTTACCTCGGTTGCTGTTTTACCTAGTTTTTTGGAGATTTCCACGACGGTTTTAGTCGTATCATCTGAAGTATTGTACCCTTTGATGATTTCAACTAATTTCATGATGGGTACCGGATTCATAAAGTGCATACCAATGACTTTTTCTGGCCTTGAGGTCACTGCTGCTATCTGGGTAATACTAATGGAAGAAGTGTTTGTGGCCAAAATCGTTTTCTCATCACAGAATGTATCCAAATCCTTGAACAATTGCAGTTTGATGTCTACATTTTCGGTAGCGGCCTCAACCACCAAATCGACCTTTTTTACCCCTTCTTTCAAATGGGTAAACGTAGTGATATTCGATAAAGTTGTATTCTTCTCCGTCTCGTTTATCCGTTCTTTGATGACCATTCTGTCCAAATTCTTTCGAATAATGGCCAGCCCTTTCCCCAAGGAATCTTCTGAAATGTCTACAAGGTGAACTGAAAACCCATTTTGGGCAAAGACATGGGCAATTCCGTTACCCATGGTTCCCGCACCGATCACTGCAATTGCATTCATGGTTTTTCTTTTTAAAAGGAAGCGATAATCTGCAAAGCTACTTTTAAGGCCTCTGTTCCTGCTTTCAAGCTTACCGCGGGTTCTGTATTATTGGTTATGGCATCTGCAAAAGTTTCAAGTTCGTCCAGAATCGCATTGTTCGGTTCGACTTCGGGATTTTCAAAATAGATTTGCTTTTTGATTCCTTCGGCATTCTGAAGCACCATATCAAAGTCTCCTGGCTTTTCCGGTGCATCTTTCATTTTAACAACTTCCACCTTTTTGTCAAGAAAGTCTACCGAAATGTAAGCGTCTCGTTGAAAAAAACGTGATTTTCGCATATTCTTTAGTGAAATACGACTTGAAGTCAAATTTGCAACGCAGCCGTTTTCAAATTCAATTCGTGCGTTGGCTATATCGGGGGAGTTACTGATTACAGATACCCCGCTGGCATTGACCTGTTTAACCTTTGAAGGCACAACGCTCAAAATGGCATCGATATCATGTATCATTAAGTCCAATACCACCGGTACGTCGGTACCCCTAGGGTTGAACTCTGCTAGCCGATGTGTCTCGATGAACATCGGATTTTCAATTTTATTTTTGACCGCCAAAAAAGCCGGATTGAATCGTTCAACATGCCCGACCTGGCCTTTTACATTGTGTTTTTCCGATAGGGCAATGAGTTCCTCTGCTTCTTCAACCGTTTTTGTAATGGGTTTTTCAACGAAAATGTGCCGTCCTTTTTGAATAGCCTTCTTACCACAATCAAAATGGGAAAGTGTTGGCGTTACAATATCGACCACATCAACATGATCTATAAGATCGTTGATGTTTTCGAAGTATGTATAGCCAAATTCTGTTTGAACATTTTTGGCGTTGATTTCATCTGGATCGTAGAATCCGACCAGGTTAAATTTTTGGGATTGGTTTAAAAGTCGAAGGTGTATTTTACCTAAATGTCCTGCGCCGAGAACGCCAACGTTCAGCATATATTCAGTTTTTGCAAAAATACGCAGATAAAAAAAAACGCGCCATTTTTTTAAGGGTTACGTACCTTAGTATTCCAAACCAAAAAATTTATGCTCGATACCTTTAAACACAAAGGCAAGCGCAATCAATTGGCCAGTACTTTACAGGCCAAAGGTATTACTAATAGCAAGGTTCTTGATGCCATAAAAAGTATACCCCGGCATCTCTTTTTGGATAGTAGTTTTGAAGACCATGCCTATCAAGATAAAGCATTTCCCATAGGAGCGGAACAGACCATTTCACAGCCTTATACTGTTGCGTTTCAATCTCAGCTTTTGCAAATACGGCCCGACCATAGGGTTCTAGAAATTGGAACAGGAAGTGGATATCAAACGGCGGTACTTCTTTATTTAAAAGCCAAAGTGTTTACCATTGAGCGCCAATCGGAATTGTTCAAGAAAACCAAGCTGTTCTTTTCAAAGATGGGATATCGCCCCAAGAAAGTCATCTTTGGAGATGGGTATAAAGGATTGCCCGAGCAGGCTCCTTTTGATTCCATCATCGTTACGGCTGGTGCTCCAGAAACCCCCAAAGCACTATTATCGCAACTCAAAGTAGGGGGCAGGTTGGTCATTCCCGTAGGCTTGGTAGAGCAAGAAATGACACTGTACGTGAGAAAGTCTGAAAAGGAGTTTGAGAAAAAAACCTTTGGCAGTTTTAGATTTGTGCCCTTATTGGAGAATAAGAATTAGAATTGGACCCCTAAATTAAGTCCACTTTCGGTCTCTCCCTCAAAATGGCTTTGCACAAAACCTACACGAAGAAAACGAAATTTCTTCCAACCAATATTTCCTAAGGAAATGCCCCATTCCCCATAAAGGCTATTGCTTGTGGTAGACAACAATTTGCCATTGAGGATAAGGTGCCACCCCAGGTTATTCAACAGCGGAAGCTTTCCTAATAGATAGCCTTGAAAGTTATGTTGGGCGTGTGCTTCGAAATAGTTCTCGTTGGTACTCAAATCATAGTAAGGAAGTAAAAAGAAGGCGTTTTGATATCCCCCTCTTGTTATTCGGGTTCTATTTCCATTAAAATGTTGAAAATCAACAAAACTGATATCCTCTCCTTCAATAAATGTTCCTGCCCTAATATTGTAAGCAAAACGCCCTTTGTTTCCGACAGTAAAATCTTGGTTCAGTCGAATTTTAAATTGATGAAAGTTATTGTTGCTGTTGCTTCCTACCAACCCCGTCTCGTAACCTAAATACAGTGTAGGAAAACGTTCATCGTTCAAATTGAATTTTCCATCAGGGTAATTTAAAAACTTTTGTCCAAAGCGAATTCGAGTGTTCATGGAGAACTTCAGAATTGAATGTGTCGCTATTACAGCGTTTTCAAAGTCTTGTGGTGCTAATGGGTTGTTCGATGAATAGCTTTCATTTTCGTCATTGATGAAAACGTAATCAGTGGAGTTAAAAACGGGTTTTCGTTCTTCGTAACCGAAATTTAAGAAGAGATAAATACCATTTACAACCTCCTGCGAATAGAGTGCTTCCGCAAAATTTCGTTCATAGAATTTTGCAAAATTATTTTCAAATAAAAGAGAAGCCAATGAATTTCCAAAAGGAGTTATCGGATTAGTATTGTTGAACTGTAAAACCTCGTTACCACCACTTAGTTTGAGAAAGGGCCGTGAAAAATTATCAAAGCGATAAGCGGCCGAAGCCTTTTGTCTCAATCGTTTGTCAGTCATACCATAATCCCACTCGGTATTCAGAGTCAAACGAGTGCCCTTTTCTTTATTACGTTTAATATAATTGAACCCAAAGCTACCCCGGTACCCCTGCACTGTATTGAAGCTTAGGTTGGCGAGAGGAGAGCTGACGGTATAACTTTTGTCTTTAAAAGTATTGTTATGGGTATAGCCGAAAAATAAGGAGCTAAGGGTCAGTTTGTTGCCTTTGGCATCAACAGAATCCTGGTATTTTTGTGATTTTCTTATGATTTGTAGACTATCCTTTTTCTGATAGTCCGTGTTTTCTTCAGAGGTCAATGGCACTGGACGGATGGTGTTCCAGAAGAGCGTATCTTTTTCATTGGCTTTTTCTTCAAAAGCGAGAATTTCACTACCAAATTCCCTTTTTGTGAATTCGGGCTGAAGCACATAGTCGGTATAACCTGCAGTAAAATGCCCATTACCTTTAAAACCAAAAAGGCTGTATTGAAAATCGATACGCTGCAATCTTTTTAGCCATACCTTTTCCTTTGGATTGAAATTGAAATTTTGCTTCAGGTAGATTGTATCCGCAGGTAGTATTTTGGCTTGTTCCCCTGTTATACTAAGATTTATGCCGTAAATGGCCCAAGAATCTTCTACTATAAAAATTTCACCGGAAAAGACCCGCTCATTCGGTCGTTTTGTGGTTACCCTGATGTTATTGATAAGCCAATAGTTTTCATCATATAATGTACCTTCAAGTGTATATCGATAATAAGAAAAAGCGCTGTTGGCAATTGGCGAAATTAATTCGTTGCCAAGGGTGACCGTATTTTCGTAAAGTGAAAAGTTGACATCCAAGGCATTATTGAAACTAAAACCGTTGTCATCTCCACTGACTTTTGAGGCCAGTATTTTTTCCTTGAACTGCCCCTTGTTTTTTGCAATTTCAGAAAGGGTTTCCGAAAGATAAATGATTCCTGATCTTGTGGAGTCCAGTCCTCCTCCAAAATCGCCAAGGTCTTGTCCAAAAAATCGTTCGGGGGCATCTTGAATCCGAATCAATCCTTTGGAATAAAAATTAGCACGAAAAGCATTGAGTTTTTCTTTGTATTCCTTTCGTTTGGCCATCGCTTTTCTAATGACCCGGTCAGCCGGATTCTCTTCGGCGTTTACCGTTATCTCATCAAGTGATAGGGTTTGTTCTTTTAAGGCCACATTTAAGGCATATGGAAATCGTGCGATGTTGATGTCAACCTTTTTGGTTTCGTACCCCAAATATTTGAATACAATGACATATTTTCCCTTAGAAGTGACCTCAAGGCGGTATTCCCCGTTTTCATTTGTAGTTGTGCCATTGACCGTTTTTTCAATATATATGTTAACAAAAGGAAGTGTCTTGCCATCTATGCTGGTCACCGAACCAATAATTTGCGCATGTATGGATGAAATCGATGCAAGGAGAAAGAAGATACAATGAACCAGTCTTGATTGCATCGGTCAGTTTTATAAATTGACAATATTAATCGGAAGAAACGCCGGATTACGTTTAGGTTTTGTTAAACTTTACAGAATGGTATTAACGAAAGCTCTTTTTGATTCGATCAAGGTTTCTTTTGTTATCTCGATCTTTAATGGTTTCCCTTTTGTCGTATTGTTTTTTACCGCGCGCCAAGGCAATGTTCATCTTGGCCAAGCCTCGATCGTTTATAAAGGCATTAATAGGGATTACTGTCAACCCCGATGTAGTTACTTCCTTTCGTAGTTTTTTTAGCTCCTTTTTGTTCAATAATAACTTTCTCGAAGCCTTTGGCCTATGATTATAATGGCCACCGTGGGTATATTCATCAATTTGCATATTGATGACAAAAAGTTCACCACCATCATTGAATTCACAAAAACTTTGAGACAAAGAGGCCTTTCCCAATCGTAACGACTTGATTTCTGTTCCGCCCAAGACAATACCAGCAGTATATTTGTCTAGCAGTTCATAATCAAAAGTCGCTCTTTTGTTTTTTATGTTGATGTGCTTCTGCATGCGTTGCAAAAGTAAATGGATTTGCTAAAATTGTAATGAATTAATATAATTTACGATAGTAATAATATGAAGTCTATAAAATTATGTTTTGGGGTCGTTGGCCTTTTGCTCTTTTGCTCATGTATTAAAAAGGGCGCTGGCACTCCACTTACTGCTCAGCAGGTGGTCGATTCCTCTATTGTAAACAGCGGAGGGGACCAGTACGTAAACCACGATGTAACCTATATCTTTAGGGATAGAACCTATATTTCAGAAAATGTTGAGGGAAAAAAGGTGCTAAAGCGGATTACCAATACCGATTCAATTGTAATCACTGATGTGCTTGGTCCGAATGGTTTTACTAGATTTTTTAATGATAGTCTGATGACCTTGCCCGATACCCTTGCCAATTCCTATGCCAACGCAGTGAACTCCGTGCATTATTTTTCAAGATTACCTTTTGGGCTCAATGATGTCGCCGTAAGAAAAGAACTGTTGGGAAATACCGAAATTTTAGGGAAGCCGTACTATAAGATGAAAGTCACTTTTTCTCAACAAAATGGGGGAAAGGACTTTGAGGATATTTATCTCTATTGGTTTGGTAAAAAAGATTTTAAACCTCAATATTTGGCCTATAAGTTTTATACCAATGGCGGCGGTATACGCTTTCGTGAAGCGTTTAACGAGCGCTATGTCAATGGCATCCGTTTTGTGGATTATCGAAATTTTAAGCCAAAAAAAGGGCGTCAAGTAGATTTTATGAAAATTGACAGTGTGTATTCGTTAGGGGAACTTGAGCTATTATCCATGATAGAATTGAAAAATTTAGCAGTCAAACCATCTCCCTAATCCATTTTTAGTACAATATCGGTTGCTATGCTATCAATGACCCGAACAATATAAAGACTGGCGTTATCGTCATCGTACATCTCTTCATGTTTTTTTTTGCCAAGTAATTTGTTCGTAAAATCAGGGGTGGTATTGCTATGGCCCACAATCAATACCTGCTCTCCCTCGTGCTCTTTCAAGAAGGTGTTGATATCCAATACTGAAGGGTCATACAATTCAATTTCAATATCTTTTTTCACCGAGGTAGGTGCGGCCGTCATCAATGTTCGTTCATAATCCGTTGAATAAATGTGGTCTAGCGTGATGGGATCAAAAACCTCAGCCCATCGAATGGCCCTGTCCAAACCTTTTTGGTTAAGTTCTGGGTTGTCATTATTTGGGTCAAATCGATCTTTTTCGGCATGTCGAATTAAATAGAAAGTTGAAACTATAGGTTCTTTATTAATTTCAATATCTTTAGTTTCAGGTTGGCAATTCACAAAAACAATCAAACCAATGATTAGTGAAACCAACTTGATATATGAATGTTCGAAAGGCTTTAAAAGATTCCCCATTTTACTTAATTGGTTCTTAAATGTAGTATTAAATTTCTAATGGCCCGTTACCTTTTTCTCTTCACGTTTTTTATTCTTACCGTCTCCATGGGTCAGCAACTCGATGTTCCATTTGATTTTAGGCAGCATAATCTGACAAAGTTCAATGCAAGCCTTTTTGACCCTACTTTATCCTTAACGAAAAATGAGCCCCGATCCGTATCTCTTTGGTCAAGGTGGCAATGGCAGCGCATAGATACCGATCCAACAAGTGTCTTTTTGAACTATACCCAGTTATTGGGTCCTCGCATGGCTGTAGGTATTGGAATTCTACAAAATAATACCGGTGTCTTTACCAATACCGGAGGCAATATGAACGTTGCATTTCAAACTACTATCAACGATACTTCTAGCTTGTATTTTGGGACAAACATTTTTGCTTTCAATCAAGAACGCAACCAAGTATTTGATGCAGAAATAATTGAAGGAGCACTGAGTCAAAATAACTTTATCTTACAATTTTCTCCGGCCCTGCGACTGCGATTGAATGATGTTAGTTTGGGCATTGTCGTACAAAATGCTTTGGATTTTAAACTAACAGATGGCGAAAGGGAAGCAGACCGGAGAATATTTACTGGAATCTTCGGGTATCAATTTTTAATACCTTTTTTCAATACGGATGTAAAACTTAGTCCGCAAGGCTACATCAAATCCATACAGGGGGATGATGCACAATATGGTATAAATGTACTTTTTGACCACTCTGATTTTTGGGTCCAAATGGGATACAATAATTTTTATGGCATCTCTGGTGGTGCTGGTGTTACGCTATTTGACAATTTATCGATTGGTACTGTTTTAGAATTCGGTACATCAGAACCTGCCTCCCGGGAAAGTACCACCATAGAGTTGCTGTTATCGTACCATTTTGGAAAACAGACATTCGATAAGAAAGAAATAAAGCCTGGCATTCCCACCGATGATCTCTTATTTGAAAAGTTGAATAAAAGGAAAAATAGTATAACCAGTGAGAAGAGCGATGAACAAAAAGCAAGCGAAAAACAACTCGCCACTGAACGAAAGCGTCTCGCTGAAGAAGAAAAGGAAAGACAGCAGCTTGAGCGCGAAAGAAGGGCTGCTCAAGCGAGACAAGATTCCATCAATGACGCCAGGGAAGCAATTCTGGCCGCAGAACTGAAAAAAGCGAGGTTGGATAGTATTGCCAAAGTTGAGCGTGATAAAGAAGTTGTCGTTCGACCAGGGGAGAAGTATGAAGAGGTGGATACGGCTGAAGGCCTTCAACCAGGCTTCTATCTGATTGCCAACGTATTTGGTACGGAGCGGTACTTTCAAAATTTTATGAAAACCCTGAAAACAAAAGGATTGGAACCAAAATCTTTTAAAAGGGCCTTAAACGGATATAACTACGTGTATCTTGGGCGATACAATACCGTTGACCAAGCACGAAGCGCAAGGGATAGTAAACTTAATGGCCGCTATACAGATGCCCTCTGGATTTTTAGGGTGAGGGGCGAATAGATTAGTTTTTAATTTCCTTATTGACAAGCTGTGTAAGATACGCGATGGTGTTGACCAGATATTTGCGATCCCTGGTCATTGTTGCCATGGCCACGGCACCACTTAACATGGTGTACAACTGTTTAGCAAATTGAAGGGGTGGCACAGGAATTTTTATTTCTCCAGCTTTAGTGCCATTTTCCAGAACAAGGGCGATTTTACCTTCGAGCTCGTTAACCGTTTCACTGCATGCTGCCGCTAGTAATTTATTATTGTTCTGGGCATCGACACCAACACTCAAAATTGGGCATCCGCCCATGGGTATAGTGAAAACATCGTATTGGCGATAAAAATTAATTAAGGAGAATAACTTCTCCAATGCCCCTCCTTCGATGGACAAGAGTTCATCAAATTATTCCAAAAGCTGATTTCTATTATGTTCAAATGCAGAAAGGGCAAGTGCTTCCTTATTTTCGAAATTACCGTAAATAGCCCCCTTTGTAAGTCCGGTAGCTTCTGTCAGATGGCTCATGCTGGTGCCGACATAGCCGTGCTTGGTAAAAATAGGGGCAACCGTTTCAACAATGTATTTCGTGGTTCGTTCGGCTTTTGTAGACATGGTTTGGGTTTTTCTAGGTCACCAAGAGATACGATGCATTCGGCATACGAATCAAGGTTTCCGCTAAGATATAAAAATTATATACTGGGTGGTATAAGAAAAAAGCGGGCGATTGCCCCCCTTTTTTCGCTATCACTATTTGTTATCTTATATGACCAGCTCGTTCTGATTCCTAAAGACCAGCCTGTCATCAAAAGCATCCTATAGTATTATGCTTTCACTTTTTATGTTTCCTTTCAACAACTCTTTGGAAAGGGTATTGAGGACTTCTTTCTGGATAATTCTTTTGATTGGCCTAGCGCCGTACTGAGGGTCATACCCCTTTTCCGAAAGGTGATGTATTGCTTCCTCCGTAGCATCTAACGTGATGTTTTGGCCCAATAGCCTTTTTTTCAGTTGCGCTAACTGTAGTCCTACAATTTCCTTAATGTCAGCCTTGCTCAAAGGTGTGAACATGATAATGTCATCGATACGATTCAAAAACTCTGGCCGAATGCTCTTTTGAAGCAATCCTAAAACTTCAACCCGGGCTACTTGGGCAGCATTATGAACATCCTTACTATTTTCAAATCTATCTTGAATGATTTGACTTCCCATATTACTGGTCATGATAATAATGGTATTCTTAAAATCTGCAACACGACCTTTATTGTCTGTTAAGCGACCCTCATCCAAGACCTGTAGTAAAATGTTAAAGGTATCGGGGTGTGCTTTTTCTATCTCATCGAGCAATACTACCGAATAGGGCCTTCTTCGAACGGCCTCTGTCAATTGACCACCTTCGTCATAGCCCACATATCCGGGAGGCGCACCTACCAAGCGGCTTACGGCATGTCGCTCTTGGTATTCGCTCATGTCTATTCGTGTCATGGCATTTTCATCATCAAAAAGATATGATGCCAATGTTTTTGCCAGTTCTGTCTTGCCTACACCAGTTGTACCCAAAAAAAGAAATGAACCGATGGGTTTCTTGGCGTCTTGTAGGCCGGCACGACTTCTACGAATCGCATCTGAGACCGCTTCAATAGCTTCATTCTGCCCTACAACCCGTTTGTGCAAAACATCTTCGAGCTGTAATAGTTTGTCTTTCTCGCTTTGTAACATTTTGGTCACGGGAATCCCTGTCCATTTTGCGACGACCTCGGCAATATCTTCATTCGTCACTTCCTCTTTTATGAGGGTGCCGGCATTTTGTTGCTGCTGAAGTTCTTTTTGCAAGGTTTCAAGAGCTTCTTGCGCTTCTTTTATTTTACCATAACGCAGTTCCGCGACCTTTCCATAATCACCATTTCGTTCTGCGCGTTCTGCCTCTAACCTATAATTTTCAATATCCTGTTTGGTTTTTTGAATGATATCCACAACTGATTTTTCACTCTCCCATTGGGCAAAGATTTCATTACGACTTTCTTTCAGATTGGCGAGTTCTAGATTCAATGATTTTAGTTTGCTTTCATCATTTTCACGTTTGATGGCTTCCATTTCGATTTCCAACTGCATTATTTTTCGATCTAATGCATCCAATTCTTCAGGTTTGGAGTTGATTTCCATCCGCAATTTTGAGGCGGCCTCATCCATGAGGTCAATCGCCTTATCCGGTAAAAATCTATTGGCAATATAGCGCTGTGATAACTCTACGGCTGCGATGACCGCTTCGTCCATAATACGCACCTTATGATGGGCCTCATACTTTTCTTTAATGCCCCTAAGAATGGAAACGGCGCTTTCGGTATCCGGTTCATTGACCATAACTTTTTGAAATCGACGTTCTAAGGCCTTGTCCTGTTCAAAGTACTTTTGGTATTCATCAAGTGTTGTGGCCCCAATGGCGCGAAGCTCTCCTCTGGCCAAGGCAGGTTTTAGAATATTGGCGGCATCCATGGCACCTTGTCCTCCACCAGCACCTACAAGGGTGTGGATTTCATCAATGAACAATACGATGGAGCCATCTGAAGCTGTCACTTCCTTAATGACCGATTTAAGGCGTTCTTCAAATTCCCCTTTATATTTTGCCCCTGCTATCAAAGCCCCCATATCAAGGGAATAAATTGTTTTTTCCCTTAAATTTTCGGGTACATCGCCTTGAACGATGCGATGTGCGAGCCCTTCGGCTATGGCGGTTTTACCAACACCGGGTTCTCCAACGAGCATAGGGTTGTTCTTAGTTCGTCGCGATAAGATTTGAAGTACCCGTCTGATTTCTTCATCCCTACCGATGACGGGATCCAGCTTTCCCGAATCGGCCAATGCGTTTAAGTTCCGAGCATATTTTTCTAGTGAATTATAGGTATTTTCAGCACTTTGAGAGGTAACATTACCTCCTTTTCGAAGTTCTGAAATCGCTGCGTTGAGCCCTTTTTCGGTCACCCCATTGTCTTTTAGTATTTGGGCGATTTCACTCTTTGATTTAAATATTCCCAGTAATAGGTGTTCTATAGAGACGTATTCGTCACCTAGTTTTTTGGCTGAGATGCTTGCCTCATTTAACGATTTTCCAGCTTCGCGCGAAAGCATGATATCCGTTCCCGAAACCTTGGGAAAACGCTCAAGTTGCTTCTCGACCACTTGATTCACTAACGCTACGTTGACATTCAGTTTTTTCAATAGAAAGGGAAGCACATTTTCATCGACCTCGGTAATCGCACGAAAAAGATGTTCATTTTCAATCTGCTGATGGCCAAAGCCCTGCGCAATTTGTTGCGCCTGCTGTAAGGCCTCTTGTGATTTTATGGTATAATTATTAAAATTCATATCGTTTTTTTGATAACCAAGGTCAAGAACCCTACCAATGCTGTTAACACGACAAAATGGCGTTAAAACCCTGAAAATAAGAGACATTTAGTCAGTGTAAGGTTGTTTTCCGTTTGTTGACTTAACCCTTAAATTTGATTATGGGTTTATTCGGAAATATATTTGGCGGTAATCAAACCAAGGAGGAAAAAGAACTGCCTTGGATACCTTTAACAGCAAAGGACCAATTACAAAAGATTCAAGAAGAATCCAATTCGCGACCGCAGATCATCTTTAAACACTCTACCACTTGTGGCATAAGCCGAATGGTATTGGGGATGTTTACAAGACAATATGCTTTGGATGAGACCGATGCCCACCTTTATTTTTTGGATTTACAAGCCCATCGGGAGGTGTCAAATGAAGTTGCTGCCGTGCTTCAGGTGATTCATCAATCACCGCAGATGTTGGTGGTAAAGAATGGTCATGTTATTTTTCATGCTTCCCATGGCGCAATTTCAGAAGTAGGGTTGGAGCAGTTTCTATAAAAAAGCCCGGTGAATTCACCGGGCTTTTTTATTTAATTAAACTCGTGTCGGCTGACAATAGATTTCAGCCGTGCCTTGAGGTCTTCACCGGCCTCATATACCATATTTTCATTTGTTGGGAAAGGCACGGCGGCCAAGTCCAATAAAGCCACCAAATTATTATCAAGTGCCCTTCGGTCGCCATCTACATTCGCATATATATGCTCAAAAATAAACTCACTGGATAGTGGGTACGAGTTGATGACCTGACCTGAT
>JBHJJC010000081.1:0-3721 GCA_050042945.1 Croceivirga sp. | reverse complement strand
AATACGTTCAAAAGGTATCGGACTTTACTTTGTCACTCAAAACCCCACTGATGTTCCAGACGATGTATTGGCACAATTAGGGTTAAAGGTACAGCATGCATTGCGTGCCTTTACCGCAAAAGACCGAAAAGCCATCAAATTAACGGCACAGAATTACCCTGACTCAGAATTTTATAAAACCGAAGAAGTATTGACCTCTTTGGGTATTGGTGAGGCCTTGATCTCAGCGTTAGATGAAAAGGGTCGTCCTACGCCACTTGCAGCAACAATGCTGCGGGCGCCGATGAGCCGAATGGATGTATTGACCGATAAAGAATTGAAAGAAGCCATAGGCAACTCTAATTTGGTGAAAAAATACAATGAAGACATCGATAGAGAAAGTGCATACGAAATCTTAAATGAAAAAATAGCAACAGCCGAGGCAGAGGCTGATAGGGAAAAAGAACAGAAAGCAAAAAGTAAAACAACCAGAAGGGCTTCGACTAGACGCAGTACACGAATGAATCCAGTAGTCAAGGTGTTGACCAGTGCAACCTTTATTCGTGGCGTATTGGGTGTGTTGAAGAAAGTTATTCGTTAGATGTTAGATAGATGAAAAAGATAGCTCTACTTTCCGGAATTTGTGTTTTGCTAATGATAAAAAGCTGCGCAGAGAAAGACACCACTTTTTTGATTTCAAAAGATAAAATCGGAAAGCTCGATAAAATTAGTTTGGTTCGAGACCTCGAATTGATTTATGAAGGGGATTCATTGGTGAAGGATACCATAAGTTCAAGAATGAGTCGTCAGCGAAAAATCAAGATTTTTGAAAAAGGTGGCGCACATTTGTTGACCCTTACACCTACTGACGATAGTATTCCGAAAATTGAAAATATATCAATCGAAGACCCTAGGTTCCAAACAGAAAAAGGAATAGGTCTAAGAAGTACTTTCAAAGACATTCAGGAGCAATTTGAAATCAAGAAAGTGGTCACAACATTAAAAAGTATCGTTATTTTCCCAAAGGGCAGCCCACTTTATTTTACCATCGATAAATCAGAATTACCATCAAGCCTGAGATATACCTCAGACAATATCGATATTGTTCAGATTCCTGATGAAGCCAAAATCAAATATCTGATGGTGGGTTGGGAATGAGTCCATATTTTTCGCGATTTGCCAGTACTTTCGGGCTATTCTGCTGCATCCATTCGGTAAGCTCCAACAAACGCTCCACATACGACTGACCAAATTCTGAAAGATTATATTCAACCCTAATGGGTACCTCGGCATATGCCCTTCGTTCAATGTACCCGTCGGCTTCCAAAACCTTCAATCGCTGACTCAATACTTTATTTGAAATACCGTACACATACTTTTTCAATTTATTGAAACGTAGAACAGGAAAATATCCCAGCCAAAGTAGAATTAAGGTACTCCATTGGTCAGAGGCAACGGACATCACATCTCGAACAGGACATAACTCTGGCGGATGTTTGTAATCGATATGCCCAAACATTTTTTCTAATTTTTTTGAGGTGCTATCTCGCTGATTTTCAACTTTAGTTTCCATATCATCACTTAATTGTAGCGGAGTTACCACTTACTTATCGCAGAAGAATCTGTATTTTAGTTTCAAATTTAGAGTAAGTTACAAAAAGTAACCATATGAAAAAGCTTCAAAGTCAAATAATACCGCTCTTGTATGGTCAATGGCTAAATCTTGTTGCACTTTTCGATTCACAAAAAGCGGCAAGAATTGCCTTTGATATCTTTTGTACCATAAGAAAGGGGCGAGTGCTACCTGGTCAAAAGGATTTTTTGGATAGCGCCAAATTCAGCGTAGAAACCATTGAAGAACACCATATTCAAACCTATAAATGGCCCGGAAAAAAAGATACCGTACTACTCTTGCACGGTTGGGAGAGTAACACTCATCGCTGGCGTAATCTCATCAATAAACTACGGGCACAAGACTATGAGATTTTAGCTTTTGATGCCCCAGCACATGTCTATTCGACAGGTGAAATGCTTCATGTACCCCTTTACGCACAAAGCCTTAGACACGTTCTTGATAAATTTCAACCTAAAAGAGTGGTAGCACATTCAATGGGTGGCATGACCGTTTTATACGAGCACTATCGTAATCCTAAATCGTCTGTTGAAAAGATAGTCACCATTGGTTCTCCCTGCGAATTCGAAGGTTTTATGCACCATTACCAAGGGCTTTTTAAATTTAACAATCGGGTCTGGAAAGCAATGGACAAACGTTTGAAAATCTGGTTCGATTATCATTTTCATGAGTTTTCAAGTGCGCGTTTTGTAAAAAACAATATGATAAACGGTTTGCTTTTTCATGATAAAAACGACAAACAAGTGGCCTATACAGAGTCTGTCAAAGTCCACGAAAACTGGAAGGGTAGTCAGTTGATATTGACCGAAGGGCTCGGGCATTCAATGCATCAAGAAGGGGTCAATGACCAAATTATTTCTTTTTTAGGGCCATAATGGTACTGAATCATTGATATAATAGTCAGAGTTGGGGGTTTTCAGTACAAACCCCATGGTAAAACGGATAACAAATTAAGTTAAACTTAAAAGCCCAGTCAATTTGACAATTCCTTACTTTTATCCTAATGAAAACGATTTCTCCTTTCCATATCGCTATTCCCGTTCATAATTTAGCCGAATGCCGAATATTTTATCGAGAAGTTTTGGGGTGTGAAGAGGGGCGTAGTAGTGACCACTGGGTCGATTTTGACCTTTTTGGTCATCAAGTCGTCATTCACTTTAAGCCAAAGTCAGAAGAAGAATTACACACTAACCCTGTTGATGGTAAAAACGTTCCCGTACCGCACTACGGTGTGGTGTTGCCCTGGAACACCTTTCAAAATTTTTCTAAGGATTTACAATCAAAAGAAGTTGAATTCGTCATTGAACCCTATATTCGATTTAAGGGAGAAGTGGGGGAGCAGGCTACTATGTTTTTTTGGATCCAGCAGGAAACGCTTTGGAGTTCAAGGCCTTCAGGGATATGGAGCAATTATTTGCTAAATAGCTTGTTAAACCCTAACGATAAAGCAACCAAATAAACCCGAAATAAGCCAATAGGGTAAATAAAAGGCAATAGACCAAATAACGGCTTTCGTTCATCATTTGAAGTGTGGCAGACACCTTCTTGTTCCTTTTACAAGCACTCCATTTTTTTATTGTTTTTTTCATGACGCTTCTGTATAGTTTTATTCTTTCTATGGATAAGAAACAACATATTCAAAAAGGTCACAAGATTGAATGAAGTTTAACTAAAATTCAATTTTCCAACAAGTAAAGACAGTCCGCTTTTAAATGAAACAACTCCCGAAACAACAAAAAAAGCGTTGTTTCTTTTGCAACCTAACACCTAACGTTCTTCAAAAAGCCTATCATACTAAAAACCGTACCCGTGCGAAGGGTAATCTATTGGTATCTCCAACTGTTCAGATCAGCATCTCTTGGAGCGGACTCCTCAATTCTTTTCATGATTTTTGGTACATACATCCTATTGTAGCGCAATCGGCTAATATGGTTTGGATTTTCTTGGTCGCCATTCCAACAATGCTCGGCCCTATCCCCATAATCAACTTCCCCATCATAATAGGGATCAGTGGTACTTTCAAGAAAATCTTCCATTAGGTAGACGGCATTATTGAGGTAATAATTATCCATATCGCCACAGTAAATATGAATCTTACCCTTTAGTTTT
>JBHJJC010000080.1:0-45879 GCA_050042945.1 Croceivirga sp. | reverse complement strand
GTAGTATCGCCAGACTTTATCTCTTCAAGAATTCAAGGATTAAAAAGGCCTTGGCCTTTCGTACAAAAGCGAACAAAGCAAAATTGGCATAATATGGATGCGCTATCGGTTATTTCACTTATTGTTAGTCTGGTCTTCGTAGCGGCCTCAATTTATTTGAACCTAAAACTTTCTAGGGTCTATAAGGTGGCGAAGAAACGCTCTGAATAATGTACTGATATCGACAAAATGCATCACAGCTCGGTGTGCAGTTCAATGGGTTAAAAACCGTTGTCGAGCCTTTTTCACACTTTATCCAAGATTAGGTTTTTAATCGATAAATCGAGGTTGCACAGCGAGTTAAGTCGTTGTCGCTTAGAGGTCGGGATACCTTTACTATGTAAAACAATCCAAGCCATGAAAGCAATTGTAACCTTTATCTTCATCCTTTTAATCTCTACATCAGCTATGGCGCAAGACGCCAAAAATATATCAACTGTTAAGACATTTACTGCTGGTATTGAGTTGAATATTGCCATTGAAGATAATTCGTTTCAAGCACAAGAGGTAGCTAGATTGTACATGTTCAAGAACTCAAGGGTAAAGAAAGCCTTAAAGTTCAGAACGAAGAGAAATAACGCTAAGATGGCTTAATCACTATGGAAATTACTTTATCCCAGGTTGCTTTATGGTGTAGTTTAACTTTTGTTTTTGCTTCACTACTATTTTCTTTACGTCTTGCAAAAGTTTTTTCGCGTCGAAGATAATTCCATCTTTTATCGTGTATTTCACACCGCCTATTCTCACCACTTCATTGTTTTCCGTAAGCTTTATTGCTCCCGTACCGTAGAGTACTTTTAGGTTTTTAAGTGGATTCTCATCAACGACCACAAAATCTGCATATTTTCCAATGGCAACACTTCCCATTTTATCTGCCATACCTAGAGCTTCCGCACCATTTAGCGTAGAAGAACGAATTACTTCTAAAGGATGAAATCCGGCCTCGCGTAGCAATTCCATTTCACGTATGTAGGCGAACCCATATAATTGAAAGATGAACCCTGAGTCGGAACCTGTAGTAACGCGGCCTCCACGGTTTTTATATTCATTGATAAATGTCATCCACAATTGGTAATTCTTTTTCCATGCGACCTCTTGTTCTGTACCCCAATCGTGCCAATATGAGCCGTGACTTATTTTACTCGGTTGATAAAATTCCCATAGCGTAGGTAAGGTGTAATCTTCGTGCCATTCAGCTCGTCTGGCCCGGTGAAGGTCTCTACTGGCCTCGTAGATATTAAAAGTGGGGTCAATGGTAAAATCCAGCGAGATCAATTCATCCATTACCTTGTTCCAGTGTTCAGAAAAGGGTTTTGCGGCCTGTTCCCAGAGTCTGCCCGCTTCTTCAAAGCGATGTTGTTCGTTTTGATAGTTATAATCCAACGGATAATTTTGTACCGTTCGTTCATCAAACAAAGCTTCAGGTAGGCCATACCAATGTTCCATACTGGTCAGTCCTGCTCTGGCAGAATTTAAAACATTCCATCTGGCGACGTCCATTTGGGCGTGATGGCAAGCCGAGCGCAGTCCGAGTTTTTTGTTCTCATCAAGGGCAGCTGCCATGATTTCGGGCGGTGCACCAAAAAATTTGATGCCATCAGCACCCTTTTCCGCATTTTTTCTGACCCATTCCCGTGCACGTTCGGGAGTGCTCAAGGGTTTATCACTGGCTTGGCCGAATACAGTGTGGGTGAAAATACGTGGTGCGATGATACTATTTTCATTGCTTTTTTTCTTTAAATCCAATGACCATTTCAAACCGCGCCCCCCAACTTCTCGAACGGTGGTCACCCCATGGGCCATCCACAGCTTAAACACATAATCATATTCCGCCCCTTGTGAAACACCACCAATATGGGCATGCATATCAACAAAACCAGGTAAAAGGTACATTCCGGAACAATCCAGTTCTTTGCCACCTGGCTTTAGTTGAGGTCTTTTTGAACCATCGATTTCAACTCCAGGATAACCTACCACTTGAATATCGACAATTTTGTTGTTTTCAACTACGATATCGATAGGTCCTCGAGGCGGCGCCCCGTTTCCATTGATAAGGGTCACTCCTCTTATAATGAGTTGTGAAAATGGGCCTTCACTGAAATTCTCTTGGCCTTTTGCCGATAGGGCAATAAAAAAAATGATTAGGGTAAACCGTTTCATAGGTATTGTTTATTCTTTCCAAAAAAATACATTACTGAACATCATATAATCACTGTCCTGTATGGGATTGCTATGGTCAGATCTTAAAAATCCAAAACTTATTTCATGCGCGCCGGTTTGGATGCCATCAAGTCGTAGATATGCCTTGAAACCATCAATGCCTGTATCTAAATTCTTTGTGCGGTACCAACGTAAGTTTCTATGAACCTTACCATCAACCATAACGCGCAATACATCTTCCATCATACGAGCTGCAATCTTAGCATCTTTACGATTGAGTTGAGCGCCATTTTCAATTTCTAAGGAATCCATGACACGTTCAAAGGTGGAATCCATATAGTAACTGTAGGCCACAAAAACAGGTAAATAGTTTTCTTTGACTACTTCTGTAGGAATAGAGGCGCGGTAATGATTTTTAAAGTCCACCTTGTTGGCAGAATAGTCATCTTCAAAAATTGTTCTAAAAGCTCCATCCTGAAAATACTTGCGGCTATCAAAAAACTTAATCTGTATTTCCTCGGCTGGAATATAGTTGCTCAATTCGTTGACACTGACAAAAATGCTGAGTACCAAAATGCAAATAAAAAGGGACGACACAACCATTTTACCATACCGCGTGAAAATGGAATATTGCTCCCAGAAGAATAATTTGGTCGTATTTAAATAACTGAAAAAGTATGAAATCGGTGCAAAGAGCTTTCTGATAAACGATAATCGTTTACCGATTTTAAATGCGATAAAATCAAAAAGGCCTAAAACTGAGGCAAAATAAATCACTAAGGTGGCCAAAACAAAAAAGGTGCTTTCGGTCCATTCGACCGGAAATATCAATGGAAATACAAACTCAAAAAGTAAGTAAAGGATAAGAAAGCCCGAAACAGTGGTAAGTGCCAGAAAAACACTGAGTGCAAATGAAAGACCGGCCAAATTTTCAAGTGTAATAATTTTGGTAATCTGGCCTTTACTTGATTTGAACTTTTCTTCAAAAGAACTATGGTAATTTAATTTCTTGAAATCTGGGCCTGCAGGAAACATTTGATGAACGGCCAATATAGCGACCCACACCGCCCTAATCAATAGATTGATGATAAAACCAAAGAGCAGAAGTCTGCTAATAATGGCAATTCCAGCAATCAAAATGACCGTAGCTGTATTGAACTCAGAAGTAATAATAATCCTGGGCAACCAATTTTCAAGAAAAGCGGGCACTTGGAATAGGGTATATATTGCTCCTCCACTTATGAATAGTTCAGACTGCCAGCTATCCTCTTCATGTTTCCGTATCCAATCCGGTATTTTTTGCTCCTTCATTGCGAAAATCCCATATTATTCGGGTATCCTTATCTTATCCCCAAGGAAAATTGCATTTAAAAAGAGTCGATTGGTACCGTACCATGAACCTCGAAAATTAGGGTTATCGGCGAACATGACCACGCGCCCCATTCCTGATTTACTTACCAGTAGCGAGGCAGAATGGTTAAGGAATTCTTCTGTATTTTTTTTGGTAATGAACCCGTCTACCAATGCATTTTTGGAATATTGGGCCACGGTTGCATATTCATTTTTACTAGGACTTAACCATATCGAATTGTTCTTATAAACTGGTATTCTTTTATCTCGATACCCAAATGCCAGTGGGTGGGTTACATCTAAATCTACATTTAAAATAATCCCTCCAACTTCGTCCTTCCCAATGTTTTCTCGTGCATCGACATAGGGTTTTCTCTCTGGTTTACGAAGTGAATCTTTTTTTGATTCGACCAATTTCTCTTTTACCAAGCCTTTGTCAATGGCCCATTTTGAGGCATTGCCGATAGTGATTAAGGTATTTCCCCTGCTTACCCAATCCTTTATCTTTTGCAGTTGCCCTTTGTTTAGATTATAACGCCCCGATACCATGACCAACGTATTGTACTTGTCTAGATTTGCCCGATTAACATTACGCATTGGTATTTTGGTAATGGGCATATGAACCCGGGTATCCAAAAGATGCCAAACCTCACCGGCTTCATATGAACGTACCCCGTCTCCAATGAACATTGCGGCTTTGGGTTGGGTTAAAGGACTCACATTTCGACTTCCAAGGTCGATGCCTTGGGCATTGTATCCTGTATTTACCGAATAAATGGGAACTTCATATTTCTGCTGCGCTTTTTGAATCTCTTTAAATACTTCATCAGCAGTTTTCTTTTGTAAGGAAACCGGAACTACCAATGCCCCATAGTTGAACGACTTGTTGCCCTCAGTTGTTTTAGCCGTGAATGGCTTAAACGAAGAGGAAACGGTAATGCCGTTGACTTGCAGGTAATGTAAGACTGCAGAGGCATTGTAGTCATCGTAATCAATGATGTAGGCATAATCCGTTTTTTGGATTGGGGTAACGGTTACTAAATTTTCTGTCGACGTCACTTTTTCACCTAAATTCAAGCTTGTTATGGGGCGATACTTCATATTATAGAAGTTGGCCACTGACCAAGCGGATGCATCATAATAAACACTATCACGGTATTTGTCGTACGTTTCAAAAAAGCTCTGTACCATACGATACTGGGGTTGGTTGGTCGGTACGACATAGCTGTCATTGTTCTTGTATACATCCACTTGATGCAACAACAGCTTATCTATAAAGGCCTTGACACGATTCTTATCGTAATCATCTTTAAAGGAGTACCCTTTAATACGACTTTTGGAGGCGTTCCCCAAGGCACTTTTAAAGAAGTCCTGTTGATATTTTCTGAGGTATGCTTTATTTTCTACGGCTGCCTTAACCGTGGTCATACCAGAGACATATTGATTGCGAATGGTAAAAGGAAAGGTAATTTCCCCAAAAGCCGTTTTTTGTAAGTGTCCTCTTGAACTTGCTTGTTCAAACAATAAGGCAAGGGCACCTTGCAAATCAGGATATGAGGAACCGTAACCGGGATAGGTACCATCGAAGACCTCTTTGGTAAAATAAAAGGAACCAATGCTGTCAAGGGCGTTGGCAAAATATTCCCCAAACATATTATTGAGATCCACATAGTTCTCTTTGGGCATAATAGGATTCAATGAGGCATTATCTTTCATGGGTTCAAAAAAGTAGGAGCTTTGTGTGCCCATTTCATGAAAATCGGTGACTACGTTGGGATACCACTCATGATACCATTTCAATTTACTGCGGCTTTCCGGATGAATACCCAATAACCAATCACGGTTCAAATCAAACCAATAATGATTCGTACGCCCACGGGGCCAGTATTCATTATGCTCAGCATCTTGTGGGTCGGCCACGAGTGGATTCCCACGGTACATGTTGGCCCATTGGGTAAACCGATCTCTTCCATCAGGATTAAGCGTAGGGTCTACTTGAATGATGGCATCTTTGATATACCTAAGGACTTCAGGACTATTTGAGGCACAAAAGGTATATGCGGTCAATAATGCCGCTTCTGAGGTAGATGGCTCATTGCCATGTACACTATATCCTTGATTGATAAAAATGGGAACGTCGTCATAATTGGAAACCGATTGTGTTGGGTCAACAAAAGCCAAATGTTGTTGTTTGATACGCTCAATATTTTTTTGATTCTCCGGTGAAGTAATGGTGAGCATCACAAGCTTTCTACCTTCATGTGTTTTACCATATTCATAAATAGTAGCTCTCTCAGATACTTCGGCCAATTTATGCATATAGGCTACAATGAGATCATGTCTTGTATGATATTCCCCAATGTCGTAACCCAAAAATTCGGACGGAGACGGAATGCTTTCGTTGAATGGATGGTATTTCTTGTAAAAATAGTCTTGTGCCGTAAGGCCAGTGCTTAAAAAAAGCATGGCCAAAAAGAATCTTATGAACATGAGTGGTCGCTTAAATTAGTCCCTTTAAAGGTAGCGGAAACGAATCAATCTACCGAATTGAATTCTTCTATGACTTCTTCAAAGTTGAATTGGTAATATGTGCCATCGTTTTTAACGTCACGCTCAATCGTTCCCCTCAATTGTCGGGCAAGATTATGGATGAGTTTAAGCCCTAAGGAATTTGTGTTTGTCGGGTTTACCTCCTCAGGAAAACCAATGCCATTATCGCCTAGGTACATTTCATAGCTATTTGTTCCTTTTTTTGACAGCGTAATTTTAATTTTCCCTTCTGTATTTCCCGGTATTCCGTATTTAAGGGCATTCGTGATAGTTTCGTTGATGATAAGGCCCAATGGAATGACAGTATCAATACTTAATCTGTAATCTCCAATATCCAAATCGGTAATGATATTATGTTCATTCCCTTTCACTGAGCGAATCAAATATTCACAAAGCTCTTCAACATAGGGTTTTAGTTCAATTTTTGAGGTATAATCATCCCTTTTGTACAGCATCTCGTGTACCATCGACATTGATACCACTCGATGTTGACTACTTTTGATGATGGCCTCAATTTTGGCATCGGCCACTGCCCGCGACTGCAAACTCAAAAGACTTGAAACAGTTTGAAGATTGTTTTTGACCCGATGATGGACTTCTTTCAAAAGCGTCTCTTTTTCCCTCAGTTTCGATTCAAGGCCGGAGTTTACTTTTTTGACGCCATTTTGTTTTCTTAAATGTAGGCCGTTCATCAAAAAGAGTAAGGCCAAAAGCACAATGACGGTAATGATTATCCAATGGAAATCCCTCGTCCAACAATATACTGCCAGAACAAAGGTGATTGCAGATGAAAAGTAGTTGAAAAGCTCTATGAATAAATTTTTATTGGGATGTTTCTGGCCAGAAGATAAATCACTCATGTATCGATGGTTGGTTCTATCGGCATCAGGGTCAGCCGATGCATTATTGGATTTGGGGGTGATACTAAGGTAAAGCTAACTATGTTTTATAACATAATCAAAAAAGGCAACCATAATTCGGCTGCCTTTTTTATCGTTAGTTTATGCACTATTCATTGATCAAAACCCATTCCCCTTTGTTTATTAGGGGTTCAGCCTGCTTGAATTTCACCGTTTTGCTTTCTCCTGACATCACGTTTTTGATAGTCACTCGCTCATTGCGGCCAATTTTAGGTTTTTCTCGTACAATAGTTTCCGTTTTTTGTACGCGCTGGCCTTGCGTTTGACCCGCAGCCCTATTTTGAGCTGCAAGCTCATCACTATTTGGAATCTCTTCTTTTGAGGTCTGTAACTTTTCTTTGGGTCGTCTGACCGATTTCGCCTCACGAATTTGGTTCGTGTTCTCTTGAGGTAGTTCCCCTTTGAACAAAAAGGAAATGACTTCTTTGTTCACTTTATCGATCATACTCTTAAAAAGTTCGAACGCTTCAAACTTGTAAATGAGCAAAGGGTCTTTCTGTTCATGTACCGCCAATTGTACCGACTGTTTCAACTCATCCATTTTACGTAGATGGGTTTTCCAAGAATCGTCAATTATGGCTAAACTGATATTCTTCTCAAAGTCGTTCACCAATTGTCTACCGTTACTTTCATAAGCTTCCTTAAGATTGGTCACTACGTTCAACGTTTTTACCCCATCGGTAAAGGGCACCACGATTCGTTCAAACTTATCAGATTGGTTTTCGTAAACGTTTTTGATAACGGGAAAAGCAGTCTCAGCACTTCTTTCCACCTTGGTTTGATAATGATCGTAGGCTACTTTATACACCTTACCTGCGATATCTTGAAAATTCATTGATTTGAATTCCCCTTCATTGACAGGTGATGTCATGGAGAAATACTTAATGAGTTCAAACTCAAAGTTTTTGAAATCATCCGCCATTTTATTGGTCTCGGCAATCACCTCACAGGTATCGTAGACCATATTAGCGATATCTACCTTCAATCGCTCGCCTTGAAGGGCGTGTCGACGACGTTTGTAAACGACTTCACGCTGTGCATTCATCACATCGTCATATTCCAACAGTCGTTTACGGATACCAAAGTTATTTTCCTCGACTTTTTTCTGCGCCCGTTCTATGGATTTCGTCATCATGGAATGTTGGATTACCTCACCTTCTTCCAAGCCCATTCGGTCCATCATTTTAGCTACACGCTCAGACCCAAACAAACGCATTAAGTTGTCTTCCAATGAGACATAGAACTGTGAACTTCCGGGATCTCCCTGACGCCCTGAGCGACCTCGAAGCTGTCTGTCCACACGTCGTGAATCATGGCGCTCGGTACCGACAATGGCCAATCCTCCAGCGTTTTTCACGTCGTTGGTCAGCTTGATATCGGTTCCTCGCCCAGCCATATTTGTTGCAATGGTGACGATTCCTGCTTGGCCCGCTTCGGCCACTACATCGGCTTCCTTTTTGTGCAATTTTGCATTTAACACATTATGGGGAATCTTTCGAACGCTCAGTAGCTTTGATAACAGCTCTGAAATTTCCACTGACGTGGTACCAATCAGAACAGGTCTTCCTGAATTCGACAACTGCGTGACTTCTTCAATGATGGCGTTGTACTTCTCTCGCTTTGTTTTATAAATAAGATCATTACGGTCGTCTCTGGCAATGGGTCGGTTCGTAGGGATTTCGACCACGTCCAATTTATAGATTTCCCAGAACTCCCCGGCTTCTGTAACGGCCGTACCCGTCATGCCCGCCAGTTTGTTGTACATTCTAAAATAGTTCTGTAGCGTAATTGTGGCAAAGGTTTGGGTCAATGCCTCAATCTTTACGTTCTCCTTCGCTTCAATAGCTTGGTGCAACCCATCAGAGTACCGACGACCATCCATAATACGACCGGTCTGTTCATCAACAATCATCACCTTATTGTCCATCACCACATACTCTACATCTTTTTCAAACAAGGTGTATGCTTTAAGCAATTGACTCATGGTATGTATGCGTTCGCTCTTTATGGCAAATTCTTTGAACAATTCTTCTTTGAGTTGGGCTTCTTTTTCAATATCGAGTTGTTGTTTTTCAATCTGGGCTATTTCTCCTCCGATATCGGGCATTACGAAGAAGTCTTTATCCTGTTCCCCAGAGATATAATCCACTCCTTTATCGGTCAGCTCTATTTGATTGTTCTTTTCATCAATGGTAAACAATAGGTCTTCATCCACTTTGGGCATTTCCCTATTGTTATCTTGCATATAAAAGTTTTCGGTTTTTTGAAGTAATTGTTTTACTCCCTCTTCACTTAAAAACTTGATTAATGCCTTATTTTTTGGCAGACCGCGATAGACGCGAAGTAGCAGGAAGCCCCCTTCTTTGGTATCACCCTCTTTGATCAATTTTTTTGCCTCGGCTAGCACACCGGTCAAATGTTGACGTTGCTTTTGTACAATATCGCCCACTTTTGGTTTTAATTCGTTGAACTCGTGGCGATCTCCCTCAGGCACGGGTCCTGATATAATCAATGGAGTACGTGCATCGTCGATCAATACGGAATCCACTTCATCCACTATGGCGTAATGGTGGGGGCGTTGTACCAAATCTTTTGGCGTATGGGCCATATTATCGCGTAGATAGTCAAAACCAAACTCATTGTTGGTGCCATAGGTGATATCTGCATTGTAGGCTTTTCGACGCCCATCGGAATTGGGTTGGTGCTTATCGATACAATCAACCGAAAGGCCATGGAATTCAAATATGGGCGCCATCCAGGCACTATCCCGTTTGGCCAAGTAATCGTTTACAGTGACCAGGTGCGCCCCTTTACCCGAAAGGGCATTCAGATAGAGTGGGAGGGTAGCTACCAACGTCTTTCCCTCACCGGTTTGCATCTCGGCGATTTTACCTTGATGCAAGGCAATACCTCCTATCAGCTGCACGTCATAATGTATCATGTCCCAAGTGACTTCCTTACCGGCCGCATCCCATGAGTTTTTCCAGACAGCATCATCTCCTTCAAGCATAACGTAGTCAGCGTCACCCGATAGGGCCCGGTCGAACTCTGTGGCCCTAACCTTAATGGTTTCGTTGTTCGCAAAGCGTTTTGCGGTCTCTTTGACAACGGCAAAGGCCTCTGGTAGTATTTCGTTTAAGGTGTCTTCAGAAATTTTGTACGCTTCTTCGTTTAGTTTATCGATTTCAGCGTAGACTTCCTCATTTCGGTCAATATCAGTTGAAGTTTCCACCTCTTTCTTAAGAGTTTCAATCTTTTCATTGATCGTGGCGCAGTTCTCTGCTATTTTTGATTTGAAACGAAGGGTTCTCTCACGCAATTCATCATGTGATAAGCCCTCAATTTCGGTTTCAAATGATTTTATCTTTTTGACTAAAGGTTGTAATGCCTTGACATCTTTCTCTGATTTATCGCCAACAAAAACCTTTAGTACGGAATTTATAATGCTCATGTGTAGAATTTGCTTAGGTAACGTCAAAAGCCGTTCCATAGGATAAACGGCCTTATTTTAGTTCTTTGAACTGTCAAAATTACATAAAAAAAGCCTCAATAAAGAGGCTTGGTTATGTTGTTGATAGTGTATTCGAATTAGTATTCGTCCTCGTTCCAGAGGTAGTCTTCTTCTGTGGGATAATCAGGCCAGATCTCTTCAATCGATTCATAAATTTCCCCACCTTCTTCTTCCATTGATTGTAGATTTTCGACCACCTCCAGCGGGGCACCCGTTCTAATGGCGTAATCAATCAATTCGTCTTTGGTGGCTGGCCATGGTGCATCACTTAAATAAGAAGCAAGTTCTAACGTCCAATACATAGCAATTGTATGATTTTAAAATTTTTGCAAAAATAGTTTTTCAACTCAATCTGCCAAGTAAAAACTCAGATTATTACATTTTATTTTCAAAAGCTCATTTTTAAAGGGAAAAACCCTAAAAAAATTAATCGTGTTTCTCAGGAATCCATTTTACCTCTTTGGCATTTAAGTCCTTTGACAATTTTCGTGCCAAGACAAAGAGGTAGTCTGACAGGCGATTGATATATGATAATAGGGTTTTAGGGAGTGGATTTTCTTGGTGTAAAATTGAAATCAACCGTTCGGCACGACGGCATACCGTTCTGGCCACATGACAGTATGACACCGTAGTATGCCCCCCTGGAAGTATAAAGTGCGTCATCGGAGGCAAATCGTTGTTCATCTTGTCGATTTCTATTTCCAGTAGTTGACTGTCGTCTTCGGTAATTCTTGTAATCTTTAGTTTATTGTCTTTGGTGGGTTCGGTGGCCAATATGGCCCCGACAGTAAAGAGCATGTCTTGGATTTGTTCTAAAACACTTTGGTAATGGGAATCAATTTCTTGGTCTCGTAGTAACCCCAACCAAGAATTCAACTCATCCAGAGTACCATAACTTTCAATGCGTATATGGTGTTTTGGAACCCGTTTGCCCGTAAAAAGTGCGGTTGTTCCAGAATCGCCGGTTTTAGTGTAGATTTTCAATGCGTGCAGTTTAGTATGGTGTGTTAAAGTTTTATTTGTTGGACGTTCGTTTTGGTCAAAAGAGCGGTTATTGTACTGATCACTAACCCTATTTCTTGTGTCGCTGTTTTCCTTCCATGAATCTTCTAGACTTACGCTTCCTGTTATTTTTCTTATTGGTAAAGAGGATAACAAAATACACCAATGCAAGAACGCCTAAAGTAATGTATATGGTATTGTTCATTCCCTAAAATTACCTTTTTACAATCGAATGGTGAAATGTTCTTTGGCCTGCTCTTTTCGTATAAAAAGTATTCCCAAAACAAAACAATCCATACTTACAGTGATTTTCGTGTGGGTTACTGCTTTTTGCCACTCTTTTTGGTGTTTTTCGAGATGTTGAACAATAATTAGTGTGTTATTATGAATCCTATTTTTAATGTGTAATTCCAGAAGCGTGTTGAGGTTGAAGTTCTGCAGAATCACGATATCTAGTGGATATTGTCCGTATGTTAATTTTGGAAATAAACCTTTCAAACTTTTGTCTTCAATCCATGCTGTCTCACAATTGAAATAAGGAATACTCTTTGCCACAACATTGTTCAATCGGTCTCTTGAATTTCTAGGGGATTTGTAAAGACATTTGGTCAAATAGTCAAATACAAATGGCGAGTGTACGCCATGATGGTTGGTCGACTTTAAAAGGAATTTCAGGTAGGTTAGCATACATGGATTTTGTCAGTTCTAGCGCAGTTGAGAACCATTAAACGAGGTCCTCCCCAAGATACTTTGCTTAATCACTCTTAACTTTCGGCGATGGAAGAAAGTTCGAACCATCGTTCCGTTTTTTCCTCCAAATCATTTTCGAGTTCACCAAGTGCTATGGATAGTTCGTTAATGGCATCACCTGATAACCCTTCTTCAGTAAATTTTTCTTGTAGGTCTTTTTTGTGCTCTTCTAACTTTTGAATTTTTTTTTCTAACTGTTTTAATTCTTTTTGTTCTAAATATGATAGTTTAGGGCGGTCATCTTTTTCTTTCCATTGTTTTTTTTCAGATTTTATCGCCAATTTCATTTCGCGACTTTCCTCTAATTTGCTCGTTTCATAAACACGGTAATCTGAGTAGTTTCCTGGAAAATCCTCAATCACCCCATTTCCTTTAAAAACAAATAAATGGTCAACGATTTTGTCCATAAAATATCGGTCGTGTGAGACGACAATTAAGCATCCTGGAAAATCCAATAAAAAACTTTCAAGAACATTCAAGGTCACGATATCCAAATCATTTGTAGGTTCGTCCAAAATCAGAAAATTCGGATTTTGAATCAGAACTGTGCACAAATACAGACGTTTTCGCTCACCGCCACTTAGCTTTTCGACATGGTCATATTGCTTTTTTCGGTCAAAAAGAAAACGCTCCAATAATTGTTGGGCTGAAATTTGCCTTCCTTTTTTCAAGGGAATATAGTCGCCAAATTCGCGAATGACCTCGATTACTTTTTGATCTTCCTTTTCAGAAATCCCCTTTTGGGTATAATAACCGAATCTTATGGTGTCACCCACAATAATTTTACCGCCATCTACAGTTTCCCTTCCGGTCAACAGGTTGAGAAATGTTGATTTTCCCGTACCGTTTTTTCCAATGATACCTACACGTTCCCCTTTGGTAAAATTGTAGTCAAATGTGTTCAAGATGGTCTTTTCCCCATATCGCTTTACCACACTGTGCATCTCCACAATCTTACTGCCCAAACGTTCCATATTGAGCTCTAACTGTACTTGGTGTTCTCTTCTTCTCTGATGTGCAAGGGATTTGATTTGATGAAAATCATCAATTCGTGATTTGGATTTCGTTGTTCTGGCCTTGGGCTGTCGGCGCATCCAGTCCAACTCTTTTTTGTAAAGGATTTTGTTTTTGTGTGCTTCAACCTCTTCACGTGCTAAGCGGGCATTCCGTTTTTCTAAATAATAACTATAATTGCCTTTGTAACCGTAAATCGTATTGTTTTCCAACTCTAGAATTTCATTACAGACCCTTTCTAAAAAGTAGCGGTCGTGTGTTACCATAAAGAGTGTGATATTCCCTTTTCTAAAGAATTCTTCGAGCCACTCAATCATTTCTAAATCAAGATGATTGGTGGGTTCATCGAGAAGTAAAAGGTCAGGTTGGTTAATAAGGGCATTTGCCAAGGCCAGACGACGCTTTTGTCCCCCAGACAATAAACCGACCTCTTGGCCAAGTTCTGATAAATTGAGCTTAAAAAGTATTTGTTTGTATTGGGTTTCAAAATCCCAGGCCTGAAAACGCTCCATTGCATCAAAGGCTTTCTGATAGGCTTCTTGGTCTTCCGGATTTGTTATGGCTTTTTCATATTGTGCAATGACCTGTAAAATTTCGTTATCGGAAGAAAAGATGGTTTGTTCTACCGTGAGGTTTGGATTTAGCTTAGGCTCCTGGGGAAGAAAGGATACTCGAATGTCCTTCCGTCTTACCACTTGACCGGTCTCCGGCAAATCAAGTCCGGCCATAATGTTGAGAATAGAAGTTTTACCGCTTCCGTTTTTCGCGATCAGGGCGATTTTTTGATCCTTATTGATACCAAAGGAGATTCCAGAGAACAGGGTCAGTTCTCCATACGATTTTGAGATATTTTCAACCGTTAGATAATTCATCTGTCAACCTCTTTTCAATAATAAGCCATAACGTGACATGAGTGCGAGCATAAGCAATAGGCTTAATGGTGAGATTGATTGTAGTCCCACAATCCAAATCAGTAAAATAAATCCGACACCGCCAAACGCCGCCCATATGTATTTTTTAAGCCATCTGATATTGGGTTGTCGCCGCAATACATAAAAGGCGACAATTGCATTCGAAGGGAGTAACCAAAGAAAATTAAAGTTCAATTTCGTTACCTGATGGTCGGTTGCCAACCAAAGAAGTAAAATACCGGTACCAATGAGACCAGAAAGCAAAAACAAAACAAAATCCAACCATCGATTACGGGAACCATGTTTGATATCGAGATAGGTGACAACCACCACAAACCCGAGCAACAATATAAACCAGAATAGGGGTGAAAGGGTAAACATGATATTGTATTCTGATTCAGGATAGTTTAAAATCGTGCGTTCCCTCCTTACCAGTGGTTTACTATTTTTGAGTGTATTACGAAATTGCCGCATGGCATAATCTGGTAAAAACAAATGATCTCTTATGTTAGCCGTTCTATCAGTTATGCCCCCGAAGGCCAATTCGATACCAAAAGACCCCCAAGTATTTAGCGAAATGTATTCACGCACCAAATCTCGAAATGAAGATGGTTTTTTCAGATGGTCGCCCTTGAAAACAATGGTGTCCTTTAACTGCTCATCAAGAATGATTCCTGAAATATTCGAACAGTTATTAAATAGGGGGTCGTAACGATAATCACGGTTCTCTGGGCGATAATTATCCTCAAAGAATTGAAATAGGTCGTTGACCTCCTTAGTACTTAGATTTAAAATTTGCTCCTTGACCCAACGTTTCTCATACTCATATTCAAAAAGAAATCGTTCAAAACTTCTTCGACTTAGCGAATAAATGAGTTTGCCTTTGGTAAAATTCAGATAAAAGTTAGGTCGGTTAAAATCGAAGGTGCCATAGTTGTAAACGACATCCAACCCTATGATGGGGTCTTGAACCCGAAAGGCTGTATGACCAAACGCTGTATACAATTGGTTGCCAGGACCACAGGTTAAAATGCTAATTTGAGCATTGTTGGAGAGTTGGGGGACTTCTTGCCCAAACATTTGAAGTGACAAGAGAACAATAAGCAACGTTACTAGTAATCCTTTCATAAGCGGAAGAGCAAATATCACCATAAAAATCAATCCAAAAACTGAGGAAAAAGTGAAAAATCAAATTTTGGTCTATTTTTACGTAAACCATGGTCATGAGGCAGCATATTCCCAATTGTATTACCCTTTTAAATCTATTTTGTGGATGTATTGCCGTGGTGTATGCTGTGATGAACCAATTGCAATTGGCGGCCATTTTTGTCTTTTTCGGGATTCTATTTGATTTTCTGGATGGTTTTGCTGCTCGTATTTTAAAAGTAACCAGTGAGATAGGAGTACAATTAGACTCCCTTGCAGATATGGTGACCAGCGGGGTAGTGCCCGGTATCGTAATGTTTCAGCTATTGCGCATGGCCGAGACAGGGGGCTGGAACCTTGATTTATTCGGTATGCACTCTGAGGTTACGCTTTTGCCGTTACTGGGTTTCGTTATTACTTTGGCCTCTGCATATCGCTTGGCAAATTTTAATGTAGATGAAAATCAGGTCAGTTCGTTCCGTGGGTTGCCCACCCCGGCGAATACACTACTCATTCTTTCGATACCGCTGATTTTAATGTATCAAAATAATGAAGTTTTGAACGACTTCATTCTTAAGCCTTGGTTTCTCATGGCATTGACACTGGTGAGTGCTTACCTTTTGAATGCCAATATTCCGCTTTTTGCCCTGAAGTTCAAGGGTACGGGTTTTCAGGAAAATGGAGTGAAATACTTGTTTTTGATTGGGAGTATGGTATTGCTATTAGCGTTAAAGTTCTTGGCTATACCTATGATTATTTTACTTTATATTCTTACCTCGCTAGTGTTCAAACCGGAATAATTTTATCTTTTTATAAAAATACCTTTTTCACCTAACACCTAACACCTAACACCTAAAACTCCAGTTTCTTCTTTCTGAGCTCAAAGTTTTGTCCGAGATATACCTTTCTGACCATTTCATCTTGTGCGAGGTCTTCTGGGATGCCCGCCTTTAGGATACCCCCTTCAAACATAAGATATGAACGTTCGGTAATGGCCAAGGTCTCTTGAACATTATGGTCGGTAATCAAAATACCAATATTTTTATTTTTTAATTGTGCCACTATGCGTTGAATGTCTTCCACTGCCACGGGGTCTACCCCCGCGAAGGGCTCATCCAGCAAAATAAATTTTGGGTCAGTTGCCAAGGCACGGGCAATTTCTGTCCGGCGTCGTTCGCCCCCTGAAAGCAGGTCACCGCGATTTTTTCGAATATGGCCCAGTCCGAACTCATCGATGAGACTCTCCATTTTCATGTGCTGCTCCTTTTTTGATAGCTTGGTGGTCTGCAATACGCTTAGAATGTTGTCTTCGATGCTTAACTTTCTAAAAACAGAGGCTTCCTGTGCTAAATATCCGATTCCGTTTTGGGCGCGTTTGTACATAGGAAATTCGGTAATCTCCATATCATTCAAGAAGATTTTGCCGCCATTAGGCTTGATAAGTCCCACAATCATATAAAATGAAGTGGTTTTACCGGCTCCGTTCGGGCCCAAAAGCCCAATAATCTCCCCTTGTTTGACTTCAAGTGAAATTCCCTTCACGACCTTGCGCCCGCGATAAGATTTCATGATATTTTCAGCACGTAGAATCATATAATGATAGTAAAACTAGTCAAATTCAGACAGTTGTCGGAAAAGTTGTGATACCCTTAACCCTCATTTCATTGTTTCCAATTCTTCCCAATATTCGTAAGCCCTGCGGAGATGCGGAATCATAATGGTCCCACCGATCAAGGTGGCAATACTCAAGGTTTCCATAATCTCTTCTTTAGAGGCCCCTTCTTTTTTGGAACTTTCCAAATGGTATTTAACACAATCATCACAGCGCATGACCGCTGAGGCGACCAATCCTAAAAGTTCTTTGGTTTTTACATCCAGAGCGCCGGGCATGAACGCATTGGTGTCTAAGTTGAAGATACGTTTGAGCACCTTATTGTTCTCCGACAGTATTTTATCGTTCATTTTGGTGCGATAGGCATTGAACTCTTCGACCTTATTTGACATTTTTAGTTTGTTTTTTTGCTTCCCGTTTTACGACAAGCTTTGAAATGAAGATACTCACTTGGTATAGAATTAACACCGGAATGGCCACTACTATTTGACTGGTAACGTCAGGTGGCGTTATGATGGCCGATAAGATTAGAACGATGACCAGTGCAATCTTCCGGTATTTCTTCATGATTTCTGGGGTCACCAATCCCACCTTGGTTAAAAAATAAATGACGATGGGTAGTTCGAACATGATACCGCAAGCGATAACCGCTGACCTTACTGTGCCAATATAAGAAGCCAAATCAATTTCGTTGGTGACCTCTTGACTCACTTGATAGGTGCCCAAAAAGTTTATGGACAATGGTGCCACTACATAGTAGCCAAATAATACCCCAATAAAGAATAGAGTGGAAGCAACAAAAATGAATCCCCTCGAATACTTACGTTCATTATCGTGTAACCCTGGGCTAACAAACCGCCACAACTCCCATAAAATATATGGAAAACCAAGAATTACACCGGCCCAAATGGAAGTCCATATATGGGCCGAGAATTGCCCTGCCATCAAGCGACTTTGAATCGTAAACGGTAAGGTGTCACCGCAGAATTCAGAATCTATGTTGAAAAAGGTTGCAATACCACAGAAAAAACGATACGTAGGAAAATCACGGTTTTTTGGTCCGAAGATGATGGTATCGAAAATAAAACCTCTCATAACAAAGGCAACACATCCTATGAGTACAATAGCCAGCGTTGAGCGAACCAAATGCCAGCGTAATTCTTCGAGATGGTCCAAAAAGGACATTTCATTGGGGTCTTGTACGACTTTTGCCATTATTGGATTCCTTCATTTAATAAGTGGTGCAAATGGACTACTCCCTCATAGGTGTCACCGTTCATGACAATTAATTGAGAAATACCATTTTCACGTAATACCTCCATCGCTTTGATGGCCAAAACCTCTGGAGGGATGGTTTTTGGGTTTTTGGTCATGATATCTTTAGCCGTAATCCGATTGATGTTTTCATATTTACTGAGCATTCGCCTAATATCACCGTCAGTTACCACGCCAACTACTTTATTGTTTTCCATAACTGCGGTGACCCCTAACATTTTTTCAGAGATCTCAACGATGACCTCCTTAACACTTGCTCCCGCTTCCACTTGTGGTTTAGGGTTGTTGCCCACAATATCTTCGACCCTCAGATAAAGTCGTTTCCCCAGCGAGCCCCCTGGATGAAATTTGGCGAAGTCATCGGTACTGAACCCCCTAAGTTGTAAAAGGGAAATGGCCAAGGCATCGCCCATGACCAATTGCGCCGTCGTGCTGGTCGTGGGTGCCAGGTTGTTAGGGCAGGCCTCTTTTTCAACGAATGTATTGAGAATAAAATCTGCCTGTTTGCCCAATGCGGAATCGATATTTCCAGTAATGGCAATGCGCGTATTGCCCCCTCTTTTAATTAAAGGAATCAGCATTTTTATTTCTTCGGTATTACCGCTTTTTGAAAGGCAGATGACCACATCATTTTTCTGTATGGTCCCTAAATCACCATGAATGGCATCAGCCGCATGCATGAAAATCGCTGGTGTTCCAGTAGAATTGAATGTGGCCACAATTTTAGAGGCAATCAATGCACTCTTACCAATTCCTGAAACGACAACCCTTCCTTCAGATTCCAAAATACAGTGAACCGCTTTTTCAAACTCATCATTCAAAAAAGGAATCAACCCTTGAATGGCAGCGCTTTCATTGGCAATCGTCTCTTGGGCGATTCTTAGAATTGATTTTTCTTGATTCAAAGTATTTTTGGGAGCGTTTAGACGGTTTGCAGAAAGAATGTGTTATATTTAAAATTACAAAACTAATTAAATCTACAATGTTGGCATAGTCGAGGGGTCAAGATTAAACATCGACCTCATATCTTCTTAATTTACCTCGATACCTTGAACTATGTTAGCATGTTTACCAAAAATGGGTCTCACGATGGATTTGCAGGGCGCCTTGAAAAAGTATTTTGGTTTTGACCAATTTAAGGGGCTTCAAGAACAAGTAATTAAATACGTACTTGAAAATAAAGATACGTTTGTTATTATGCCGACGGGTGGCGGTAAGTCACTCTGCTATCAGTTACCGGCATTAATGAAAGAGGGTACGGCAATTGTGGTCTCCCCGCTCATTGCCTTAATGAAAAATCAGGTCGATGCCATAAGGGGCGTTTCTGAAGAGCACGGCATTGCCCATGTGCTGAATTCTTCTTTGACCAAAACCGAGGTACGCCAGGTAATGGAAGATATCACCAACGGTATTACCAAATTACTCTACGTGGCACCGGAATCTCTGACCAAAGAAGAATATGTGGCTTTTCTTCAGGGCATAACCCTATCTTTTGTCGCTGTTGATGAGGCACATTGTATTTCGGAATGGGGTCATGATTTCAGACCGGAATATCGAAATCTTAGAAATATTATCTCTAGATTGGGCAATGCTATCCCAATTATTGGACTGACCGCAACAGCGACCCCAAAGGTACAAGAAGATATCATCAAAAATCTAGGGATGAACGACGCCAAGGTTTTTAAAGCGTCTTTCAATCGCCCTAATTTATATTACGAGGTACGTCCAAAAACTAAAAATGTTGATGCGGATATCATACGTTTTGTGAAGCAAAATGCTGGTAAATCCGGTATTGTGTATTGCTTAAGCCGAAAACGGGTAGAAGAACTGGCTCAGGTTTTGCAGGTAAATGGTATCAGTGCGGTGCCCTATCACGCTGGTTTTGATGCAAAAACACGGGCGAAGTACCAAGACATGTTTTTAATGGAAGACGTCGACGTTGTTGTCGCCACCATTGCCTTTGGTATGGGAATCGACAAACCCGATGTACGTTTTGTCATTCATCATGATATTCCTAAAAGTATTGAAAGCTATTATCAGGAAACGGGACGCGCCGGTCGTGATGGTGGCGAGGGTCACTGCTTGGCCTATTATGCCTATAAGGATATTGAAAAGTTAGAAAAATTCATGTCTGGCAAACCTGTAGCAGAGCAAGAAATAGGGCAAGCACTTCTGCAAGAAATCGTAGCGTATGCCGAAACATCAATGTCGAGAAGGAAATTTATTCTCCACTACTTCGGTGAAGAATTCGACGCCCTGAACGGTGAAGGGGCCGATATGGATGACAATACCCGCAATCCAAAACCCAAGGAAGAGGCCAAGGATAGTTTGGTAGGCTTGTTAAAGGTCGTGCAGGGAACGATGGAAAAATTTAAGACCAAGGAAATCGTCAAAACTTTAGTTGGTAAGACCAATGCATTAATTTCTTCACATAAAACAGAAGAAAGGGATGTGTTTGGTATCGGTAAAGATAAAGATGAAGCCTATTGGATGGCTTTGATACGGCAGGCGTTGGTTGCGGGGTATCTACAGAAGGAAATTGAGCAGTATGGTGTATTACATCTCACCGAAAAGGGTAAGGATTTTATGGCCAAGCCATTTTCGTTTATGATGACCCACGATCATGAATACAAAGACGAAGACAGTTCTGGCATTATTACCAATGGAAAGTCTGCCGGAGGTGCTGCAGACGAAAAGCTGTTGAAATTGCTCCGAGACCTCAGAAAATCGGAGGCGAAAAAGAATGATGTACCTCCTTTTGTAGTCTTTCAAGACCCATCATTGGACGATATGGCCTTGAAATACCCCATCAACATGGAGGAGTTACTTAACGTTCATGGTGTAGGCGAAGGCAAAGCAAAAAAGTATGGTAAGCCATTTGTTCAAATGATTGCTAACTATGTTGAAGAAAATGACATCGTTCGACCCGATGATTTGGTGGTTAAGAGCACTGGGGCCAATTCTGGACTTAAACTTTACATTATTCAAAGTATCGATAGAAAACTGCCTTTAGATGATATTGCTGCGGCCAAGGGTTTAGAGCTTCCAGATCTTATCAAAGACATGGAGCAAATCGTTTTTAGCGGTACCAAGCTGAATCTCGGCTATTGGGTGGATGAAATTCTCGATGAAGACCAACAAGAAGAGATCCATGAGTACTTTTTAGAGGCCGAAACCGATTGTATCAATACCGCAATGGAAGAGTTTGATGGTGATTACGAAGAAGAAGAATTACGTCTTTACCGTCTTAAATTTATGAGTGAAGTAGCCAATTAAAAAGGCCCCAACTATTTGAGGCCTTGTTCTTTTATTGAAATTCTCCAGCGTTCATCAAAAAGGCAAAAATCACCCCGAAATATAGTATCGTGAAAATCAGCATTATGAGTGACAAGGCCAGTCCAATGTATGAAAGAATTCGTCCTGTTTTCACATTACTGTAATCACTGTATAGTTCGGGTTGCTCATGATATAGCTTTTCTGCGCTTTTGGCCTTAACCAAGCCTATGATACTGAAAATAATAGCGAAAGGGCCACAACAGACTAGTGAACCCACAATAGAGAGGATTCCCATTGTCAGTGTTGTACTGGCCCCTGGTAATGATTGTTGGTTCATTTACGTTCTATTCAGCTTCAACACCATATTGCTCCATAATTTGCTGTACTTGCTCCATATAGGCATCGACACCCCCCATTTTATTGATGGAATATACCGTCCAAATCAGGGTAAGTATACCAAGAACGAATCCGATAATTGCTATGAGCTTGGCCGTCTTCAGCTGGCTAAAGTTGGAATAGTTTTCCGGATTTGATGCATACGTTTTTTCATCCTTGTTAAGAAGAAAAAAAGCGATACCCGAAAGCAGTACCCCACCAATTCCAGAGCTGAAGCAACAGCAAAAGAAAGATAAAATGCCCAGTACAAGACCGATGGTTACGTTAGGTAGTTTTTGTTGTTCCATAATGATTAGGTTTAATTCAATAATTTAATGATATAGTTGATTACAATCATCGCTACACTTGAAATACTCAAGAAGATGATGAGTTGATTGGCATACTTAAAATTCAAAAGCCTATTTAAAATTAAAACGAAAGCTAAGGGGATTAAAGCAAATATGGCGGGATACATTTCGAAAGCAGCCATAAAATCTCCCTGTAACAATAGTAAAATAGAACGCTGCATTCCGCAACCTGGGCAATCAAACCCCCAGAGCTGTTTTGTGGCACAGGGCAGCATATACTCTTGAAGCCCCATGTACGATACATTTGAAACCGATTCCATCCAGTATAATTCGTTTACGCCGTCAAAATACCATTATTTTTGCTTTAAACTTGACGTGATTTTGATTTTTCGGTTAATGGGGGCAATTGTACTCGGAGATTTTGTTGAAGTTTTGGACGAAGCGACCAAAGGGAAGGTTGTTGCGATAGAGAACAATAGTATCACTATAGAAACAGAAGATGGCTTTGCACTGGTATTTTCACGGGACCAGTTGGTGAAATCGGGCGGCGCTATTGAAGTAACAAATTATGAAGCCTTTCAGGTCAAAAAAACAAAGGAAACCCCCAAAAAGAAGAAGAGAAGGGTAGTAAAGCCTAAAGAACGCAATCTTCCAAAGATGGAGGTAGACCTGCATATTCATCAATTGACCCCATCTACCAGGGGTATGACCAATTTTGACATGTTGAACCTACAACTAGATACGGCGAAAAGACAGCTCGAATTTGCCATAGGCAAACGCATTCAAAAAGTGGTATTTATCCATGGTGTTGGTGAAGGTGTTTTGAAAGAAGAACTAAAATATTTGTTCAAGAAATATCCCGTCGATTTTTATGATGCCGAATATCAGAAATATGGATTGGGGGCAACGGAGGTATATATTTACCAGAATCCTTAGTTGGGGATGTCCGTTGTAATAATGCCGAAGTCGTTAATGGATAAATCGGTAATTCGTTCTCCAGAAACATTGGTCAGCTGAATCCCTTCAAATTGAATGGTATGGGAGAACTGGGTTGAGTCGTTTATCGCAATTGATTTTACAATGATGTTTCCTGATTCCGCTTCAATTTCTTCAATAACGTTGGGTTCTGCCGGTGGGAACTGGTCACAAAAATATTCGCTGGTTACGTTATCGGAGAATACCCTATATATTAATCGGGAAGCCCCTGGAATGGCACTGCTGGATTGAACCGTATCTGTAACAGAGTTACCGTTGTTCAGGGCACCATTTTCCAATTCCAATATAAGGGCTTCATCTCCATCGATTTTGAAAAAAATATTTAGTGTTGAAACATCGATATCGTCACAATCTTGAATCGATACACTATCAAAATCGAGTGTTTCAATTTGTAGCTCACCATCACTACAGGAAAAGCAAATCAATAGAACTGATAAAACAAACCATTTTTTCATAAGGCCAAATTTAGGCGAAATAGAACTTCTCAGTAAATGGGGAATCATATTTTGGGATAAATTAACTTCAAACGGCTTTTTCCCACATTTTTTGCGGATTTCTTTTTGTGCTGCCCCATCAAAATTCTATGGAGTGAGAGAAGGTAATTATTAAGTGGGAATACCTATTTTTGAAAGCTATTATAACGATTTCGTAATATGGAAAAAGTATACTTGGATAATGCGGCGACTACCCAGGTGAGACAAGAGGTAATTGCGAAAATGCAAGAGGCCCTGGCAAATTGTTTTGGAAACCCTTCTTCGACACACAGTTTTGGCCGAACTGCCAAAACCGCTATTGAAAGAACACGAAAGACGATTGCCAAATATCTTAATGCACATCCGTCAGAAATCATTTTTACTTCTGGTGGAACGGAGGCGGATAATATGATTTTGCGCTGTGCCGTTCGCGATTTGGGAGTAAAGACCATTATTACCTCTAAAATTGAGCATCATGCCGTACTGCATGCAGCAGAACAGCTTGAGGAAGAATATGATATTTCCCTGCGTTTCGTGACCTTGGATGATTTTGGAAATCCTGATATGAATGATTTGAAAGAGTTATTGCAAGCAGATGATTCGAAGAAATTGGTTAGCTTGATGCATGTCAACAATGAGATTGGAAATCTCATTGATGTAGCATCGATAGGGGCTCTCTGTAAAACACATCATGCCTTATTTCACTCTGATACGGTTCAATCCATCGGTCATTTTGAGTGGAATGCTGAAGAGATTTCAATCGACTTTATGACCGCAGCCGCACATAAATTTCATGGTCCCAAGGGTATTGGGTTTGCTTACATAAGAAAGAATTCTGGTCTTAAGCCCCTCATTGTGGGAGGTTCTCAAGAGCGTGGTTTTCGCGCAGGTACCGAACCGTATCACAATATTGTTGGATTGGAAGAGGCGTTTATCGCAGCCTATGAGAATATTGCTGACGAAAAGGCGTATGTCTCTGAACTTAAAAGATATTTCGTGGAACGGATTCAGGCAGAAATACCGGGCGTCGCGTTTAATGGGTACTCCGGTGATACCGAAAAGAGCACTTATACACTCACCAATGTTAGGTTACCCTTTGATACACAAAAATCATTGATGTTATTGTTTCATTTAGATATCAAAGGAATCGCTTGTTCAAAGGGCAGTGCCTGTCAATCGGGCAGTGCCAAGGGTTCACATGTTCTCCAGGAGATTTTACCCGAAGAAGAACTTGAGAAGCCATCCTTGCGGTTCTCCTTTTCTAAATACAATACAAAAGAGGAGTTGGATTACACGATTTCGGTGCTCAAGGAATTCGCCGAAAGCTAAGACCTTTTCATGCGTTTCTTTTCTTTATCGTAAGGAAATTTTCGGGAAGCGGCCTTCATCATCTTGTCGATAAGTTCGTCGGTATTTTTACCTGTTTTCTTGGTTATGATTTTTTCGTACTTCCATAAAAGTTTTCCGGTGGTTCCATCACTGATTTTGATACCGATACGACCATAATTGGTTTTTCCCCTGAAATAATCCAGTAGGCTAAAATCTGTGGATACCCCCTTAGATAGTAAAACATTTAAATCTAGACTTCCGCTGATGATGCCATCAACACCAAGAATTTTGGCAAGCTCTTTACCTGTGTATACGTCAATAGTGGAGTAATCAATACCCTTTTGGGAAAGCAAGGCATTCGTCTCTTCCACGTTTTGAAAATCGACATTAAACTTCTTTCTTTTTTTTCTTCTCGAAAAATATGTCTCTAGCGCATCTTGAACGGCATACCCTTCTTTTTGGGCCAATTTCTTTAATTCTGTCTTTGTAATATTTTGTTCCAGATCCAGTTGGGTGATGAAAGGAACAATCGCCAATACCTTATGTTGTTCTGAGAGTTCGTCAAATCGGTTACTTTCAAAAATATCTTTTTGGGCATGACCCCAAAAAGCGATGAAGAACATCAAGAGAAATACTAGTTTTTTAGCCCCCATAAATCAAAACTTCACATGCAGTTTAATGATGAACAGTCGTGATGTCAAAAAGTTTGGCACAGCAAATTGCTGTTGTGTATCCACATCCCTGACCCAAGTATTGGTTATGGAATTTTGGTTGTTAAACAGGTTGAAAATTTCAAAACCCAAATCAAACTCTTTGAATCCATTTAACCAATGCCCTTCTTTGAACACACTATTGTTATCGGCAAAAATATATGAAATGCCCAAATCGGCCCTCCTGTAATCTCTTAATCTATTCTGAAAATCATAAGGATCTGCGTTATTAGGCGAACCACCGGGAACCCCAGTGTTGTAAACCAGATTTAAATATAGCTTCATATTGGGGATGGAGGGCATATAATCTTGAAACAATACTCCGAATTTCAAGCGTTGGTCGGTAGGCCTTGAAATAAAACCTCTCCCACCAATATTTTCTTTGGTTTCTAAATAGCCCAAACTAACCCAAGATGCTGCACCGGGAATAAAGGCCCCGTTCAGTCTGAAATCAAATCCGTAAGCATATGCTTCTGAAATATTATCGGCCCGATACCGAATTCGTACGTCCTCAATGGTGTATGTATTTACATTGTCAAGTTTTTTATAATACCCCTCGCTAATAAGGGTAAATGGACGGTCGAATAGCGAGAAGCTATATTCATTGCCGGCCACGAAGTGTATTGACTTTTGGGCTTCAACCTCAGGGTTCACTTGCCCCTGTATATTTCTTAGTTCTCTATAGAGTGCAGGTTGTTGATAACTGCCTATGGACAGGCGGAAAAGAACATCATTTTGCCAATTGGGTTTTATGGCGAACTGCCCACGAGGACTGATTAAAAATTGCCCATTACTTTCAAACCCTTGTCCTGATACGTTCCAAAACTGTGTTCGTACGCCAAGATTATAATAAATGGTGTTTTTGCCCCACAGACTCTGTTTATCATATTGAATAAATCCAGAAACACGGTTGGTCGTCACAAAATTGGTGGCATTGGTACTTTCGAAAGGAACAATAGGCGCAACAAATGGTTCATCCGGTTGATTGTTTTGAAATTCAGGATTGGGCGGTCGAATTAAAAAACCTGCAGAATCCAAAAATTCGGCTTCATTCAAGCGATCTCGAATATCTTCATGACCATAACTAAGCCCCCAGCGCCAAGTAGCATCCCCTTCTTTGAGGATACCTTGATGGGTTAAATTTAGGATCAAAACATCCAATTGGTTTCTTGCCCTATTGAATTGTGAGCCAATTCCGCGAGTATTGGTTACGTCTCCTAAGTTTTCGCTTCCCAGGTTGGTTTCAACTTCTCCTAGTTCGTAAGTGGCAATGATATCGGAGAACTCTTCTTCCAAGGCATGGTATACAGATGAAGTAAAGCTCAATTTCAAATTATCATTGGCCAAAACATCTGCTTTGAGCGCTCCCATTTGCGTTTCGTAATTGTTTTGCTCCCTCCCCTCATAAAATACCAAAAGGGCCCTAGGGTCATTTAGGGTTCCAAAATTAGTTTGGCGACTGACGGGTTCATTGTCATAGGTGTTCAAGGAAACGTTTCCTAAAAAACTTAATTTCAATCGGTCATTCAACTGGTGGGTCAAGTACGTTTGGGCATCAAAAAAAATAGGAATAACATTGGTTTGGGTCTGTTGACTATTAATAAATAAAGCATTGTTTCGATAACGCAGTCCCGTTAATGAAGTGAAATTCTTTTTTTTGGAAATGGTTTCTATTGTTGTGCTCCCCCCCAGAAGGTTACCTTCAAGGTCTATGGAAAATGAAGAAGGGATTATATACGAAATATCTAATACCGATGAAAGTTTATCTCCATATTGTGCTTGAAATCCACCAGCAGAAAAATCGATGTTTTCTACCATTTTTGGATTGATAAAACTGAACCCTTCTTGTTGTGCAGAACGGATTAAGAAAGGGCGATACACCTCTATACCGTTGACGTAAACCAAGTTTTCATCAAAGTTTCCGCCTCGAACATTATACTGTGTACTCAACTCATTGTTAAAGGAAACCCCTGGTAACAACTTCAATAGATTTTCAACTCCAGCATTCACCCCTGGTATTTTTCGTACGATTTCAGGGGCAATGGTGATAACACCGATAATGTTTCTTTCCCCAGTCGGGGTTACATTGACCTGAGCCATCTGAATAGCTTTTACCGCCATCACTGGATTAAACTCAAATGTCTCATTGGTCGTAAGAATAATATTTTGTAAGATGACATTCTCGTGCCCTATATGACTAAAGGTGATATTAATGGATTGGTCGGCGACCAATTCAAGAAGATAGAAACCGTTTTCGTTTGTTGTTGTTCCTTTTTTGCCAGAAGTAATGTTTACATTTTGTAGCGGATTTTGGTTTTCATCCAGCACATGTCCTGAAATCACTGCTACTTGTCCAAATAGGGACTGCGTCGTAAAAAGCACAGCGAACCAATATAATAGTATTGTGAACTTGCTCTTATTTTCTGTAGAAACTCTCTTCAAAGGTTGTGGTATTGCCAACATTATCGGTAACGACCACTTTGAGGTTGCATTGCGTTTCGTCAACGATGTCATCCTCAAAATTATAGGTAATGGTACGCTTTTTAGGTTCGTATTCCATTAGTATCCATTTCCCATTAAGGTAGGCGTTATAAGAACTGATACCGCTTAAGTCGTCTGTAATGGTAAGGCTAAGATAGTTATAGTTGTTGAGCCATTTACCTGGTTTAAAGTTTCTGGGGCTGATTTTTGGGGCAACGGTATCACGGGTTAAGGTGTATTTACCAAGATTTTTGGTACGTGTGATAAACGTTTCCCCTTTCTTATAGGTTCGGGCGTAACGTGGTTCGTTTTTCTTGTCCAACAGGGATACGAAAAGCTGTTTTCTTTCCTCTTTTGAGTACTTGCTCACATCAAAATTGATGGTATAGTTTCGGTGAACGGGGGTACCATCGTTGTGAATGGTTACGGTATCAGTCCCTTTTTCAAGATCAATATAAAAATCGTCATAGAACGTACCGGAGGGAAAATAGACCTTTGCAAATCCTAAATCGTAGCTATTGGGCTTTACTGCTCTTAGGAGTACATCACTTTCGGCAACTTTCTTCTTTCGTCGAATACTATCTTTTTTGCCTTCAACGGGAATGATAACCTTTATTTCGTTCTTTTCAAAATCTTTAATGCTCAGTTCAACGGTGTAACTCATGCCTTCTTCAACGGTGAGTTTACCATCTTCGTAAAGTGCTTTAAAAATACCCAGTTTATTGAAAGGTTCTTTAAAAACCTTTTGGATACGCTGTCGAAATTTTTTAAAATGCGCATAATCAATAAAGGCATTAATGTAACGTGTTTCCGCAAAAGAAAAAGTTTCAAAATCATAGCTTGAATACACCTTGCCGTTAATGGTCTGAGTGACCGCATACGCTCCATTTTTGTTGGCTGCCATGTCTTGTCGGTCAAATCCGTTAAAGCCAAAGCCTATGGTGCCCAAAGCAGTTACTTTATCTGCAAGAAAAGTACCATTGGATTGTTTGTTGAAATTAAGTTGGATCTTTTCTTCACTTTGATTGATATGGGCCCCTGGTGAGAGCGGATAGCCAAACAAACCTACCAGTTCAGGATTGGTAGCGTCCCGTACCTCAAGGCCATACAATAGTGGATTGGTCGGTTTTTGGGTAACGCTATTCCTTATTTCAAAGTGAAGGTGTGGTCCGGAAGAGCCACCAGTATTTCCCGTATATGCAATAATGTCTCCTTTCTTTATCTCCAGCGCACCATATTTTGGAAAAACCTCCACTTCATATTTTCGTTTATCGTATTGTACCCCTTTGATATATTCCTGAATCTTTGGACCGTATTTTTGCAAGTGGGCATACACGGAGGTGAATCCGTTTGGGTGCGCTACGTAAAGGGCTTTTCCGTATCCATATAACGATACCTTAATTCTAGTTATGGTTCCGTCGGCGATGGCATAAATGGGTAAGCCTTGTCGTTGTTGAGTCTTAATATCGATGCCACCATGAAAGTGGTTCGAACGCAATTCACCGAAAGTTCCAGAAAGAATCAATGGAATATCCAATGGAGGTCTAAAAGCATCTGTGGGATATTTTTCTTGTGCTGTTATAACGGCTATCAAAAGAAAAAAAAAGCACACAAGTGGTCTTCGCGTCATCAAAATGATATTTCGATATCAAAATTAACCATTCAAGTTGAAAAAATGTTTGGCTTCCGGGAGCATCTTAGAATATATCAAAAAGAATTGCTTGGTTGATTCAGGTTATTTAACTTTGTTAAAGACGCATTGTAAATCTTACATGGGTGAACTTATTGATATCGTTGATTCCCTTGAGAACAAAGTGAGCAAACTTCTGCACCGTTTGGAAGTGGTCACCCAGGCGAATTCTAAGTTAAAGGAAGAGCTTGCCAATCAAACGGAGTCTCATGAACGAACAAAGGCTACCCTAGCGGAATGGAAAGAGAAATATGATTCCCTGAAGCTCGCAGATTCAATGCTTGGCAGTAATACGAATAAAACAGAAGCAAAGCTCAAGATAAATACCCTTATTCGAGAATTGGATAGTTGTATTGCCCATTTGGCCGAATAAGGAAAATATATGGAAGAGAAGCTCAAAATAAAGCTTTCAATTGCCGATAGGGTATACCCCTTGACCATTGATCCAAAACAAGAAGAGGGACTAAGAAAGGCCGCCAAAAACATTGATTTTTTGGCAAAAAAGTTTGAGCAGAACTATGCGGTACGTGACAAACAAGATGTACTTGCCATGTGTGCGCTCCAGTTCGCTTCCAAAATTGAGCAGAGTGGTATAAATGAGTCCGAAAGTACCAAAGAAGCAAAAGACCGTTTAAGGGCTTTGAACGATTTGGTTATTTCCCGATTGGGTTCGGAATAAGTTCTTTAAAATACAATTGTTACTGCCCACATTGGTATCAATTTTTGGCAAACTCAACATTATTAAATTTAAAAAGGGTGAGTTTAGGTTGTAAAAGCAGGCCTTACCAGTATAAGGATCCTTGAGCAGCTTGGTAGCCCTAAACCTGTTATTAGGAGTTTGTACAAAACTTCCGCCGATGTGGGTTTTTTTATATAATCAAATGCAATAGAATGGATACTACCGTTATACTCATCATAGCCGCAGCCGTTGGCCTCATTGTCGGATTTGTAATCGCCAAAATGTTGGAGAAAGGCAATGCTGCCAAAACTGTAGGTAATGCGAAGAAAGAGGCTGCCAATATCATTAAGGAGGCGAGCAAAGAAGGAGAAAGTATTAAAAAAGACAAAATTTTTCAGGCCAAAGAGAAGTTTCTCGAACTCAAGGCAGAACATGAAAAAGTAATCATTAGTAAGGATAAAAAAATTGCGGAAGCGGAAAAGCGAACCCGTGATAAAGAATCCCAAATTGGTAATGAACTTTCAAAGAATAAGCGCCTCAACGATCGTTTAGAATCGTTGATCAAAGAGAATGATTACAAGAGTGAGATTCTTGACAAGAAAAAGTCAGAAGTAGAGAAATTACACAAAAGCCAAGTACAGCAGCTTGAAGTCATTTCTGGTCTTTCGGCGGAAGACGCCAAAAGTCAATTACTGGAATCGCTGAAGGAAACGGCCAAGACCGATGCGATGGCCTATTTACAAAGTACTTTGGAGGAGGCGAAATTAACCGCGCAGCAAGAAGCCCGAAAGATAGTCATCAATACGATTCAGCGTATTGGAACAGAAGAGGCCGTCGAGAACTGTGTATCCGTTTTTAATCTGGAGTCCGATGATGTGAAAGGAAGAATAATCGGTCGTGAGGGACGAAATATACGTGCTATCGAGGCCGCAACAGGAGTTGAAATCATTGTTGACGATACCCCTGAGGCCATTATTTTGTCTTGTTTTGACTCCGTAAGGAGAGAAGTGGCACGTCTCTCTCTTCACCGTTTGGTGACCGACGGGAGAATTCATCCCGCACGAATTGAAGAAATTGTCAAGAAAACGGAAAAGCAAATCAATGAAGAAATTATTGAAATAGGAAAGAGAACGGTCATTGACTTAGGTATTCATGGTCTTCACCCCGAATTGATTAAATCGGTGGGTCGAATGAAGTATCGTTCGTCTTATGGTCAAAATTTGTTACAGCATTCTCGCGAAGTAGCAAAACTCTGCGGAGTGATGGCTGCCGAATTGGGATTGAACCCGAAATTGGCAAAGAGGGCCGGATTGCTGCATGATATTGGTAAGGTACCCAATTCAGAGACGGAAGTAGAGACACCGCATGCTATCTTGGGGATGCAATGGGCCCAAAAATTTGGGGAAAAGAAAGAGGTCTGTAACGCCATCGGAGCGCATCATGACGAGATTGAAATGACCAGTTTAATTTCTCCTGTAGTGCAGGTGTGCGATGCAATCAGTGGTGCGAGGCCAGGTGCCAGACGTCAAGTGTTGGACTCGTACATTCAACGGTTAAAAGATTTGGAAGATGTAGCTTTTGGTTTCAATGGTGTACAAAAAGCCTATGCCATTCAGGCGGGTCGAGAATTACGGGTCATCGTTGAAAGTGAAAAAGTCAATGATGATAAAGCAGCTGAACTATCGTTTAATATCTCTCAGAAAATACAGACCGATATGACGTACCCTGGTCAGGTCAAGGTCACTGTAATACGGGAAACTAGAGCGGTAAATATAGCGAAATAGCATAACCCTTCCCTTAGAAATGGTAATGCGGAATTATAGATAAGAATGTTACTCTTCTTCTGTTGGGTTATTCTCATCCTCGAACTCACCTTTGGCGAGCTTATTTTCCATAATATTCAAATTTTTCAATTTTGTCTTCCATGTTTCTAAGGATTCTTTGTGACGTGAGATGTTCTTATACACCTCTTTGACCAACGGATTATCCTCTGAGGCATTAGAGAAAAATTGAAGGTTGTTTTCGAGCTGACGTATCTCTGCATTGCTCTCATCAATCTTACGTTTGATAAAAGTACGTTCATTGCTAATGGCGCGCTCATTGTTCTCCGACTTGGCCAACTGTTTGATTTTGTCACCATATTTCAACAACTCTGATTCTTGCCTGCTAACATCCAATTTTTTGAAAAGTGCGTCAATGATTTTATTGAATTTACCATTGATATGCCTTTTATTATAAGGTACATGACCAATGGTTTTCCACTCGGTGATAAATTCTTTGATTTTGGGTAGGTCTTTGCTTTTGTCCCCTGAAATTTTAAAGGCCTTTAAGCGGTCTAAGTAGGTGCGTTTGGCTTCGAAGTAGGCCAATTCCACTTTATTGGCCGCATTCTTATCGGCATGTAATCGATTGAAATAATGATTACAGGCCTCTTTGAATTCATTCCAAATCTTATCGGAATATTTTCGTGGTACATGTCCAATTTTTTTCCACTCGCTTTGAATACGCTTCATTTCTGGAGTGGTCTTGTCAAGGTCTTCGCTGTCTTTTAAGGCATTGGCGATTTCAAGAAGTTTTCGCTTTTTCTCTAGGTTTTCGTGTTGCTCCTTTTTTAACCCTTTATAGAAGTTGTTTTTTTCTTTATTGAAGGTGCGTACGGCTTCTTTAAAATTTGCCCAAGTTGCTTCATTTTGTTTGAGTGGAACTTTTCCTGCTTTAAAAAAGGCTTCCCGAAGCGATTCAATAGTCTTTATCTGCGCCTGTATTTCTTTATGGTTTTTGCCTACTTTGCCGGCAATTTCTTGTATTTGAACAATGATTTCGTTTTTCTTCTCCAGATTCTTTTCATAGGTTATTTCAAGAGCGGCAAAATGCTCTTGCCGTCTAGCATGCATGGCTTTGGTTGCCATACTAAAGCGGTTCCAAATCTCTTCCCGTTGGTCTTTGGCCACAGGGCCAATTTCTTCCTTCCAGATTTTGTGGAGCGTCTGAAGTTCTCGAAAAGCCTTGCCTAAATCAGGTTCAGTTTGCAATGCTTCGGCGCGTGCGATAAGTTTCAGTTTTTCCTCCAGATTATGTTTAAAGTCGAGATCCCGCAGTTCTCGATTTAGGTGTAAAAAATCATAGAAAATTTCTACATGGTGGTGATAGGTGCGCCAAACATCATTATAATTGTTTCGGGGTATAGGTCCGGCATTGCGCCATTGTTCTTGAATATCCTTAAAGTTCTTGTATGTTGTATTGATATCCTCCTCGATATTGACCAGACCTTTCAACCTTTCGATAATGGTCAATCGGTTTTCAAGATTTTGTTTTAGCTGCTGTTCTAAATTTCGATAATACGCATCCCTTTTCTCCCGAAATTCTTTGTAAACTTCATTGAACTGTCGTTTGGTTACCGAATTGTAACGAAAATCGATTTCATTCCCTCCGCTGGCTACAAATTCCTCTTTTTTATGCTCAAGGAATTCTTGGAACTTTAGGTCAAATTCATGCTTGATTCCATTGACGTGCTTATTGATGGCCTGTACTTTTTCATTCTTGACCAAGCGCTGAAGTTCACCGACCAGGTTTTCCATGGTCATGGAGTGGTAATCTAAAAGCGGAATATGATGCCTTTTTTCATTTTCGGTGTCTTCGGCATCTTCGGCGTTTTCTTGGTCTATTTCTTCAAGTACTTCTTCTTCGGAGGAGGTAACTTCCGGTTCTCCATTTTCTTTAGTGACCATTATTTCGGATTCGGTTACCGTTTTTTGGGTTTCCATTTCCTTTTCTCCCCCCTCAGTTTCCTGCGGTTTTTGCGCTTCATTGTCCATGACAAAATTCTTTAAAGGTTTGATGGATAGTGTTTAATAAATACGTATGAGAACACTATCAACCTTAAACAAAAGTAACGAATCTTCTTTTGTTAATAGGGTATTCATAACGGGTTTCGCTTTGAAACCGGAGGTCTGTTCCCAAAGCATTATGCATTCCAAATCTCCCAAGCTTTTTCGGCTTGAAATTGCAACATCGGTAGACCGTTTTGAACTAGGGCACCCTGCTTTTTGCCTTCAGCCAGAAAGGCCGTTTCTGATGGATTGTAAATAAGGTCAAACAAAAGATGTTTTGGACTGATGAGATGATAGGGTAGGCTGGGCTTTTCATGTATATTGGGATGTGTGCCCACGGGGCTGCAGTTAATGATAATGGAATGTGTCTTCAAAATTTCATTGTTCAAATCCGAATAACGCAACTGACCTTTTAAAGGGTTTCTTGAGACATAGGTATACCCAATGTTAAGCTCGGAAAGCACAAAAACAATAGCTTTTGAGGCACCGCCCGTACCCAATATCAAAGCATTTTTATGGTGTTCTTTTAATATGGGGTCTAATGAATTTCGAAAGCCATAGGCATCGGTATTGTGTCCTATAGTGCCCTCAGGGGTAAAAGTAATTGTATTGACCGCCCCAATGGCCCTCGCATCACCATGCATCGCGTCTAGAAAGGGAATAATGGCTTCTTTGTAGGGTATGGTTACGTTCAAACCGGCAATATTTTGTTCTTTTAATACCGTTGAAAATTTTTCTATTTCTTCGATATCAAAATTTTCATAACTGCAGTTGTCAAGGTTTAGGGTTTTGAATTTTTCGGTAAAGTATCCTTTTGAAAAGGAATAAGAGATGTTTTTTCCCACCAATCCAAAGCGTCGATTACCCTTTTCTATTTCTTCCATACCAATCTAGGCTTAACAAAATAAATATTCCAAAAATGACAAAAAAGATGGCTCCCCAAGTATCCATGGTGGTCATGTCTGGCCAGTATCTCTCGTAGTTCAAAATAATGGCATCCCCATTGGCGTCTAGAAGGGTCTTTCCAAATTCATCGGTTTTGAAAATGGTGAATTTCCATGGCCAAAGTACACCCAGTGACCCGGTGATGAATCCAATAATGATGGCCGTTGTCACTTTTTTATGGAACTTCAAGAGATATCCTAAAAAATGGGAAAGTGTGACCAAACCGATCGCCGACCCTAAGGTAAATACCGCCAAAATGGTCAAGATACGCCGTCTTTCACTATCATGTACAAAATCAAAATCGCCTTGTACCAATTCTGCAAAGGTATCGTAAAGGCTGTTTACAGAATCAACAAGCAATAAGACATAATTACCCAGAAGAATGAGAATAAAAGACCCAGACAGCCCAGGAAGTGTCATACCCGACACACTAATCATTCCACAGAAAAAGATAAAAATTAAATTATCGTTCTCACGGGCCGGACTGAGAAAACTGATTGACATGCCCAGAATAAAACCTACTATTCCGGCCAAAACCGTTTTTTTGTTCCAGTCTTTGAAGTCTTTTGCAATATAATGAATAGAGCCAATGACCATACCAAAGAACGCAGCCCACACATAAAGTTCTTTTTTTTCAAGGAAAAAGTCCAACAACCGTGAAACACTAAAGTAGCTAATGAGCATCCCTGAGATAAGCAGCAGTAGAAATGCGGCATTGGTGTAGCGATAAAAGGCTTTGAACCTGCCGTTCAAAAGAAGCTGAAACGCTTTTAGGTTTACTTTTTGTAGCGAATAGATAAATTCTTCATAGAATCCACCAACGAAGGCTACTATTCCACCAGAGACCCCTGGAACCTTATTGGCAGCACCCATCACAAGTCCTTTGATGACAAGATAAATGTTATCCCAAACTGTTCTCGATGTGTTCATAGAAGGTCCTCTCTTAGAAAGATTGAACAATCTTGTCTAACGATGTATACCAACCCCTTTATTTTAGTATTCCCCTAAATTTCGATGAAATCACCTACTTTTTAGCGGCTACCCTTTCAAGGATAAAAATAAGGGAAAATCCCGCCACCGCGAGTGCGATGGCCGCCAATAGTTGAGGGTCTCCTTCAAAAGAAAAAGGTGAAACACTTTTTTCACTGATTGGAATGATTTTTTCATCAAACACTTTGGTCGCCAATACTTTTTTCCACGGCCAAATTTTATTTAATGATCCCAAAATAAACCCGGTGAGCAAAGCGAGGGTAGCGTTGCGATAATTTTTAAACATCCATTTTAAAAGTCGTGCAAAACTCAAGAGTCCGAAGATAGCTCCTACGGCAACGGTGCCGACCATCATGATATTCTTTTCATGAACGCCGTCCAATATGGTTTTATAACTCCCTAGTAGTACTAATATGAAAGCGCCTGAAATACCGGGCAATATCATGGCACATACGGCCAGGGCGCCTGATAAAAAGAGATAGGGTAGGCTATCAACATTTTCATTGGGTGGTAATGTTGTGATGAAATAAGCCATTGAGGCCCCAAGAACCAGAAGTACCACTGCGGAAAGGGTCCATTTTTGAATCTCCTTACCTACTAAAAATATACTGGCCAATACCAATCCGAAGAAAAAAGACCATAGTAAAATGGGCTCGTTTTCCAAAAGCCAACTAAGCACTTTGGCCAAGCTGAACAGACTGATAAATATACCGGTAAACAAAGCCAAAAGAAAGTTGCCGTTGATTTGTTGCCATACCGCTTTAAATCCCTCTTTTTTCCAGAGGGATAGGAGAGAGGGTTTGATTTCATTTATGGCTCCAAGTAGCTCTTCGTATATTCCTGATATAAAAGCTATTGTGCCTCCCGAAACCCCAGGTACCACATCAGCCGCACCCATGGCCATACCCTTAAGGGTTACCAGTACATAATCGGTTAGCTTTCGCGCCATTTCTAAAGTTTAACAAGCCGTTAGGAAGAAGCCTTTTTATTGGCCATAATACAATCGCGTACCCATTGCACCTTTGCACATTCTGGGAATTGTTGCAGGAATACAACTGATTTATCAGGATTTAATTGTAGCGCGTAGTGTAGTTTTTCTTTAGCCAAATCTATATGCTGGTTTTTCAGATAAAGTCCAGCGGCCATATAATGGAGGGCAGTATCTTCAGGATAGAATTCAAGCCCTTGCATTACAACCTGCAGTGCTGACTCAAAATCGTTGAGCCTCTGTAGGGTCTTTGCCCAGTTTGCAAAGGTTTCCAACTCGTAATTGCCTAATTCTACGGCTTGTTTGAACGCAAAATCTGCCTCGTCATAATTTTTGAGCTCACTGAAAATTTCTCCGTTTTTCTTCCAATATAACGGATTTTCACCATCAATATTGATGGCTTTATTGATATACTTTAATGCCTTTTTGAAGTCCTTCAGTTTACAATAAAACTTGGTGATGGCCAACCAGCCTTTATCCAGAAGGGGATCTTCATGAACGGTGTGGTAATAATTATATTTGGCCAAGTCATCATTACCTAATTTTTCATGGCATTTGCCAATTCTGAGATAGGCATGCGATGTTGGATCGTCAATCGACGTCGTTGTCTCGTAACATTCAATGGCTTCATTATAATTGCCTAATTTTTCTAGCACCCTTCCTTTTTCGAAGTAGGCCCCCAAAAATGAATCATCGGCGATGATGGCAAACTCAAAAGCGGTCAGCCCCTCTTGATACATGCCTTTCGCACAATACATCTTCCCCAGTTGGTGCCATGCCACCTCACTATAGGGATTGCGGTCTAAATATTCATTTAAGTAATAAATGGCACCAGCATGGTCGTCCATAAATTCGAAACAATAGACCACATTGTATAGCGAAGAGTAGTCGGTTTCATCAAAGTCAAGACATTTGATAAAGCAATCTTTGGCTTCTCCGTAGTTGTCCAAAAAAAGATGTTCCATGCCCAAAAGGGAATAAATGTCAAAACTGTCATCAGCGATGCTCAAGGCTTCATTCAACATTCGAATGGCCCCGGTATGGTCGTCTTGTTTTGAAAGAATGTTGGCCCTTTGTATGTATATTTCCTCATTTGCCGTATCTATTTGTTGAAGCTCATCCAATATGGCCTCTGCCTCTCTGTAATAATCTTCGAACACCAATACTTCCACCATAAGTAATTTCAGTTCGTCGGCATGCGGATGTTGCTGTAACCCTATTTGAATGGCCTTTTTACCGAGGCTTACTTTCCCTTCATTGAGGTAGTGGTGGATGATTTCTTCAAAATCTTCGGCATCAAAAAAGTAGACATCATCTGTCTTCAGCATAGATTCGAACTTGAGAATGGATTTTTCTGGCTTTTCGCTAGGGTCTAACGCCATAGAAACTGGTTTGATTTAACTATGGACTTAAAAATAGCCGTAAAATGGCCCCGTTGTAGTCCAATATGGGGGTTTGTTATCAACAAAGTAGTTAACAGGACTCTTGGAATCGATTTAAGATTTCAATTATTTTTTTGCAACCCTTTTGAATTTCTTCTGTGGAAATGGTCAAGGGGGGCGATAGTCTCACGGCCCTTGGTTCAAATAAGAGCCAAAAGAGAATGAGGTTTTCTTTTGCCGCTTGAAGTACCAATTTGTTGGCCGTCTCTGCATTTTTCATAATCAATGCAAGCATTAATCCCTTACCTCTTATTTCATTAATCAAAGGATGTACCAAGAGGGAACGGAAAAGGTGTTCTTTTTCTATTGTAGAAGGAATAAGTTTACTTTCGGTCAATTCTTTTAAGGTCGCCAAACTGGCCGCGGCAATCACAGGATTACCCCCGAAGGTGGTGATATGACCCAGTTTGGGTCCATCTTGCAAAAGTGCCATATGTTCATGGGAAGCTACAAAAGCACCACAGGGCAAGCCGGAGGCCATACCCTTTCCAATCACTAAAATATCAGGAATACAATCGTAATGTTCAAAGGCGAACAGCCGGCCCGTTCGACCAAAACCGGGTTGAATTTCATCCAGGATGAGCAAGGCCCCCATGGCTGTGCATCGCTCCCTTACTTTTTTTAGGTATTGATTTGTAGGTAGAATAAAACCTGCACCGCCCTGAATGGTTTCCAAAATGACGGCAGCCGTTTTACGGGTGATATGACAGAGTTGTGACTCTTCATTAAAATCCACAAAGTGCACATCTGGAATCAAAGGGCGAAATGCACTTTTCCGTTCTTCGAAACCCATGACACTTAAGCTCCCCATGGTGTTGCCATGGTAGGCATGGTTGGCCGCGATAATTTGGGAACGCCCTGTGACCCTCCGGGCCAATTTTAGCGCACCTTCGATAGCTTCGGTCCCCGAATTTACGAGATATGTGGTATTCAATGGTTCTGGTAAGAGTGATGCCAAATGCTTTGTATAAGCCACTGCAGGGGCTTGCACATACTCTCCATAGACCATAACGTGCATGTACTGGTTCGTTTGGTTTTGAATCGCTTCAACCACTCTGGGGTGGCAATGCCCTAAACTGCAGGCCGATACCCCTGCAACGAAATCTAAATGCGCATGACCATCCATATCGTAGATATAGCTGCCCTTGGCATGGGAGATTTCAAGGGCCAATGGATGGGGTGTGGTCTGGGCTTGATATGTAAAAAAGTCTTGTTTCAATTTTGTGATACTGTTGGCCAGTCGTTTATAAAAATTGGTATAGGGCAGGGTTTTAACCTTCGCTATTCTCCTTTTTCACCTTAGTTTTTTTATTTTTGATTGCTTTTGTATTGGATGTTGGCATTTGATTTTTGGAGTTTCCTTCACCGCTCCGTTTTCGTTCCTCTGCATCAATATCAATCGGTGCATCGATACCTTGTATGCTCATCAATTGAATTGTATTATCATCTTCATCAAAAATCTCATCCTTGTTCATTATCCGCTCTTCACCCCTCCAAATGAATCCTTTTAGTTTTTTGGTGTCAAAGGGCCAATCTTCTTCAGGATAGATATCCCCGTCGGGATCTTTAAAAAATGTAATGTCCTCAATATCATTGTTCGCCATTTCCAACCGAATTTTACTACAGATGGTTTTATCGATGCCAATGAGTTCGTTGTCATCGTTGTACAAATAGTAAATGACCTCGGTATTTTTGATGAGGTCAACGATTTTAAGTTCATTTTCGATAAATTTTCCGAAAAGGTCCTTTCCCTTTGCTTGATTGTACCCTTCTTTTCCTATAGTGTCAAAAGCAATGATAAAGGCGTTGTTGATGACCCGCAGAGAATCTAGTTTTTCGGTCTCCAAATCACTGATGAGGTGAATGCTATCTCCCGTCATTTGGTTATCGACGTTCCACAGAATGGGATTGGTAATGAGTTTTGTAATTCCCGTTTTTTCTGAGGAATCAATGGAATCACATTTTCCGCTTAAATCCGTCTTAAAGAATTTTGCGTTTCGAAACGCGCGCAGCCGTCGGTCTTCTGGTGGCCCCGTGACCATTAGGGTATCTCCGTGAATATAAAGGGAATCTTGTTGTACCAAGTTAATGGCCACTGCCCGTTTTGTAGCAAAAACAGAATCCTTTTCTTTAAATACTTCGGCATAATGTGCTCGAATGACCCCATTGTTGACGGTATCGGTCACTTCGATATTTTTGGTGGCCGAGGCAAATGCAAACGCCTTGTCGAAATATACACTATCACCTTCGATGATGCGGTTGCTATAATTGATTTTGGTGTTTTTGACCCCATAGCCCTGCTCAATTTTTGTATCGTAAAAACCCCGTTCACAGTAAATGGTATATTCTTCCCCAACGATGGTTGAGGGTCCGTACATGTAGGCATTTTTCGATTGGCGGTAATAGTTGAGTTGTTCCGAATCGATAACGTAATCGGGGTTATCAATATGAACCTTGTCTTGAAACCTTACCTTTTTGATTTCCATAAAGTAGGTGCCGATGATACTGGTCAATACGTTAACGGAATCAACCACCTTACCCCCTGACTTATAAAAGGATTGTTGCTTTTCCCTATCAAAATAAAGCGTATCGGTGGTCAAGCGCATTTGACTGTCGGTGAGGTCAACATTTTCCCACGCCCTCGCCAATTTGGTATTGCCATCATAATCTAATTAGCCACTGTTCATTTCGATGGAGTCACCTTGTTGAAGGCGCACATTACCGATGGCCTTGAGTTTATTCTCTTGGGCGTAAAATATGGCCACATCACACCAAACGTCGGCCCCTTGGTGCTCAAACTGCACCTGTCGTTCGCTGTCTTTGCTAAAGATGGATGCTCCTGGAAACTTTTCTTCGTTCTTGGTGAAGTTGGCCCCGTACACAATATTGATTTGCCTTCCCTCGGGTTCTTCTTGCCCAAAAGTGAAGGAGCAAGCGGTACAAAAAATAAGTATCAGTAGCGGTTTCAAGCCTATTGTTATTTTGCCCAAAAGTAGCGTTTTTGGTAGAAGTGATGCTTCGTATTTAGAAAGGTTTATCGCTCAATCTAGAATAAAATGAATACTGTGATTTTTTATCAGTGTCGATTTGTTACTATTATCAGTGAAGTCGCAAATTTTTATGAGAATCCCTCTGTTCTTCAAGCCATTTCATTTACAGATGATGAATGATTTCATTATCTATCGGTTTTATAAAAATTTTACCCATTGCTCACTGCAATTTATTGAGCATATAGTTTGGGTCACCGCAAATAAGAGCCCCATCGCTGTTATGTGGCATGACAGTTCTAAAAAAAGCATCTTTTATCAGATATTTTTCCTTTTCCAATGCCCATGGTGGAACTATATCCGGTAATTCAATCTCTTGTATGGTGTAGGGCAAAAATATCGGATTTTCAAGAAGCTCCTCTAAACATTTTTGAATTCCAATAAATAACCCGCTGTGTTTGTGGTCGCCTGGGGAAACCCAAAGTTCCTTGAGCGTTCCAGTTCTAACTTCAATTTTTTCTATTGGAAGTATATCAATGATTTCATCTACTTCAAGGATTTGTATCGTGTATACATTATTAAGTATACTTAAATAAAACTGTACTAAAGTTAACCTGTACCGGTTATTTCCGGTTTTAACTGAAAAATAGGCCTCCGCGCCATAGTTTGGAATCAGCCCAAAGGATATATTGTCTAATTCCTTATTAATTTCAGTAGCGATTCTATTCAGAATGCCCTTCTTCCAAAATTTTGCGAAATGTTTCATGGAATACGATGCTTCAATCAATTTCTGAATATCATATTTAGGCGAATGATCAATACCGTAATAGTCGTTGAGTATTTGATATAGATTAGGGTAATTGTTTTTTACTGCGCTAAAATTAATCTTATCCATTTTCAATGATATAAAATCAAAAATGAATAGATTAAAATTTTAGTGTTTCAACTTACTTTTTTTTGATGACAGATTTTTCTGAAATCAAATTAATTGTTCCAAAATCATCAATTTTTTATAGGAGGTAATAAAGTAGGCATGGGATATCTATTTAAATCACTTACCCAAGCAATTGTTAACAACACCTGCATTCTAAGAAAAGAAGATTGAAACTCATCCTCATTAAAAGTGTCAAGCATAAATTGGGCCATTTCCTTTGGTGCATCATAGGTTTTTTCCATTTTTACGTAGTGTTGAATTAGTAGAAACAGTTTACTAATTCCATCAATATCATCAGGGTGTATAGACTTCAAGTCATTAAAACAATTCCCACCCATATGTTTTCCAATTTCCACTTTTGAAATTTCGCTCATGATGGATTCAGGTATCATCCCAATGAAGGCATTTTCCCTTGCCATTTTCTGATAAAAAAAAGAATATCGATTCTCCTTTCTGCTTCCCAAATATCCTTCCTTTATAAGATACTTTTCATAGGAATCTAGAATAGAATCAATGGAAACACCCTTTATCGCATAATTATCCCGTACGCATTTTGCCGCAATTGAATCTATAGCTTGCGCTCGTGAAAAGTTCATGACCAATATTATAAAAGACCAGAAAAATATTTTTAGATACATAGCTTGTATATTCTACAAGGGTAGACTAAATCAAAAAAACTTCTTTTATTACAGCGCAGAGGAAGAATGTTTATCTTTTTTTACAGGCGTTAGTTGGTATTGATTGTATTTTACGATTTTATGTTCAACCAAAAGCTTCATAAAGTCTCTTGATATTAAGATACGTTTCAATCCTCCTATAAACTCTTCTCTAGTTTTACAAATTGTAAAGTCGAATTCTTCTTCAAAAGGAGGGAAAAAGTCTAGGGTTTGCATACCATATTGGGTCTTTCCAGTACCATCACATATTTCTGACTCACCAAATTCATGGCCTTGAATCACCAATTTACTCTTAGCCTCAGGTATATCTAATTGCACCACTTCTTGTAGTACTTCTCCCGTTTTGTGATTAATTATATCTCTAGAGCTTAGCCCAAGGGGCTTTAAAAAAGAAATATAAAAGTCTCTTTCAAAAAATATAATATCATAATCAAATAGAATAAAACTCTTTTGGTATTTTTTTAGTTTTTTTGGATTCATTCTAAAATTATGCATCTGCTTTTTGCCCGAAAGGCATTCAACACATTCAATTTTGAATGTGTTGAACGGATAAGATTCGAAGGGCTCCGGATTTCCTAAGGAATCTCCAGTAAATCTCAAATTGTAAATATTCGCTGAATTGAATTCTTCTTTGTTAAACGAAACAGATGCAGGTGAAGCATTAAATCCCTCAGGTTTACGTTTTTTAAAAAGACCATCTTTACCATTAAAATACTGTACTATTTTATCAAATAGATCTTTATCGGTCACAGTAAAATGGTTATACCCAAGCTCGGTAAATGGAGGGCTTTTAAAACCGAGGCTATTTAAAAAATCAATATCCTTTTGCCTCCAATTGCCGTTTATATAATAGGTTGTCTTCATAATCCTAAAGCCTTTAAAATCTCTGGATGGTCTTCTTAAATTCTTATGACTTCATCGTGAGATTCCTTCTTAGAAACATGATATCTGTTTAGTGAAAACATAAACTGATTTACTTATTGACAAGGTGGATACTCTTAAGGTCACAACTCTTTTTTGAAATCATTAAATATTGAAATGACCGATATCAAAATTCCCTCGTATTAGACTTTATATAGCGTAGCTGTCTCGTTGTTTTTATTATATCCATAGACCGTTATCGAGTCCTCAAAAATTTCGGAGATTGGAATGACATGAAATCTTTTGCCCGTTAAATAAAAAGACAGAAAATAAATGTTTTTAAAGCGCTCCAGTCTTAATTCGTCACCTAGAATATCATTGTTGGTAATTCTGGGTATGCAATCAATATGAATCTCATTATTGAATTGTAGAACATTATGAAAACTATTGATAACACCTTGGTAAGTACTATTTGTTAAACTATCCAAATGGATATTATTTTTGATTTTTGTGTGTTTCATGCGAACATGAATATGTTCTATGGCCGTTAATTGGTTGTCGTGATTCCTGAATGTTAGTTTCTTCAGGAGCATATCAGAGTTTAAAGAAGTAAATTCGGGTATTGCCATATTTCTTTCCAGATACTCTTCTTTATTTAAAATGGGCGCGGTCTCCATGGTTTGGGCAAAGTCATTGATGCAAATAGAATCTTTCGTAACCTTCAGAATCCCAACTTCAGGGTAATTATAGATATAGGTATTTTCAGGCCTAAAAGTATCTAGCCTTAACCAATAATTCTTTTCAATTTCCTGGTTATTTGGTGTATATGCCATTACAAAAACAAGAAATAAAAATCTTTGAAACAATATCTTACCTTGAAATTTAAACTAGTCTATAATATCAGAATCAAGGGGCTTGGTTATTCATCGTATCATTCTTGAATGGAAAATACTATTCTGACTGCATGTTCGAATTCACGAAAAGTTGAGCTATTTTGAGGGATATTGTACATCTTTATGGTTATCTCATTATAGTCATTTTTATGTGCAATATCGTACCATGTTATCGTATTCAAATATCTGTACTCATCCAATTCAGGTATAGGCATATTAGAAATAAAGTTTTGGACGTCTTTTTCCTCTTTTGGTATCAATACCTTTTAAATTAAAAAACTCCCTAGAAGGGCTACAAACGCCGAAACTTCCATATCTATCGATTATTGTTTTGTAGAATCCCTCGATATCATGTAAATTAATTCTAAGAACAAATTTTTCCACTTTTTCATCTTTAGTAAGATAGAACGATGCTGAATGTATCGGGTATTCTAGTAATCTAAGAGGTGGTTTTTTACTGGGTTGATAATAGAAGTCACTTTTATATTCAATCTCCCAATCGTCCAAATCAGCTTCTACGGTCTTTCTAAAATCGAAGGTTTTAATTGTATTAAATTCAGTCAATAAAGTTGACTCCGTTAATTGGCTCATCAGTGTGATAGGTAATATTTACATAAATATAAATATTTTACTATGCCCGTTGAAACCACACGCTACCCATTGGTTTCAACCGTACTACAAAGGCGTACTAAGGGGCGTAAGATATAGCGTATTTCAATACCTGTGGTAGGGGATGAGCTTGGGTAAAATGATAGCGGCTCAGAGGCTACTAAAC
>JBHJJC010000079.1:0-17195 GCA_050042945.1 Croceivirga sp. | reverse complement strand
TTGTTAAGAGGTTATAAATTGTCATGTATCACACCGCGACATCATACTCTCTCAGGGCATCATTCAATGATGTTTTTTTATTTGTGCTCTCTTTTCGTTTTCCAATAATAAGTGCACATGGTACCTGAAATGAACCAGCATTGAAATCTTTGGTGTAACTACCTGGTATAACAACTGAACGCGCAGGAACCCTACCTCTCATTTCAATAGGCTCATCTCCGGTAACATCAATAATCTTAGTAGATGCAGTAAGTACTACATTGGCACCTAACACTGCTTCTTTTTCCACTCGAACACCCTCAACAACGATTGAACGGGAACCTACAAAAGCATTATCTTCAATAATAACCGGAGAAGCTTGCAGGGGTTCAAGTACACCCCCAATGCCCACACCTCCACTGAGATGAACGTTTTTACCCACTTGTGCACAGCTGCCAACCGTAGCCCAAGTGTCAACCATCGTACCTTCATCCACATAAGCACCGATATTGACATAGCTCGGCATCAGAATCGTTCCTGGCGAAATATACGCGCCATGTCTTGCCACGGCATGGGGAACCACTCTAATCCCTTTCTCTTGATACCCCCGTTTAAGCGGTATTTTATCATGGTATTCAAAGATACCTGCTTCTAAAACCTCCATTTTCTGAATGGGAAAGTATAAAACCACCCCTTTTTTGACCCATTCATTGATTTTCCAACCACTTGCTGAAGGTTCGGCGCAGCGTAATTCCCCTTTATCAATTAGGTTGATGACTTCTCGAATGGCTTCCTGGGTCGCTTGGTCCTTTAGAAGTGTTCTATCGTCCCAGGCCTCGTCGATCGTATTTTGAAGTGCTGTCATGTTAACGTTTTTGGCAAATATAGATGTATGTGGGCAATCGTTTCGGGGTATTTTAATTGTGTAACATTTTTAGGGTTATTTTTGCCAAAAAATATACGTTTGGGTAGAATTTTAGCGCTTGATTATGGAAAAGTAAGAACTGGAATCGCCGTGACTGATGAATTACAGATAGTGGCTTCAGGTCTTGAAACGGTAAATACTGAAGAACTTATTACGTTTCTAAAATCTTACCTTTCTGAAGAGAAGGTAGAATGTGTAGTTGTTGGGCTGCCCAAACAGATGGATGGAAAAGATTCGCAATCAGAAGGGTTAATTAAAAAGTTCTTGGAGAAACTTCAAAATAGTTTTCCTTTGTTAAAGATTGAGCGCCAAGATGAGCGGTTTACTTCTAAAATTGCGGTACAGTCGATGATTGCCGGCGGAATGAAAAAGAAAAAAAGACAGAATAAGGGCATGGTTGACCAAATAAGTGCAACTTTGATTTTACAGTCCTATTTAGATAGAATTTCGATATGATATTACCGATTGTAGCTTACGGAGATGCCGTTCTTAGGAAAAAAGCTAAGGATATTTCAGCAGATTATCCAAAACTCAAAGAACTGGTCGAGAATATGTTTGAGACCATGTATAACGCTTCTGGAGTAGGTTTGGCTGGCCCCCAAGTGGGGCTATCCTTACGTATTTTTGTCATTGATGCCACCCCTTTTTCAGATGATGAAGACCTTTCTGAATAAGATAAGGAACAACTGAAAAACTTCAAAAAGGTTTTTATCAATGCGAAGATAGATGACGAAACGGGTAATGAGTGGCCTTTTAATGAGGGATGCTTAAGCATACCTGATATCCGTGAAGACATCAATCGAAAAGCTGAAATCACCATAAGTTATCAAGATGAAACCTTGACACGGTATACAGAAACGTATGATGGACTAGCTGCACGTATCATACAGCATGAGTACGATCATATCGAGGGGATACTTTTTACAGATAAACTTTCCTCCTTAAAAAAACGTCTTTTGAAAAGTAGATTGGAGAAAATTTCCAAAGGAAAGGTCAATGTTGATTATAAAATGAAATTCCCTCTTTTAAAAAAAACACGCTGATTGGTCTTGTGCCATTGGAATACCATATTTTTGCGCTGTTTAAATTGCTTTGGAAATGACCCTCGATAAAATTTTATCAATTTCTGGAAAACCAGGATTATATAAATTGCTGACCCAAACCCGAACCGGTTTTGTAGGAGAATCCCTTTTGGATGGAAAACGGCTGTCCGTTGGTCTTCGTAACAATGTAAGCGTACTCTCCGAAATTGCAATTTATACACTAGAGGAAGAAATACCATTGAGAGCGGTATTTCAGAAGATCAAGGAAAAGGAAAATGGTGGAAAAACTGCAGTCAACCACAAAGACGATAAGCTAAAACTTGAAGAATATTTCTTTGAGGTGCTTCCTAATTATGATGAAGATCGGGTGTACCCCAGTGATATCAAAAAAATTATTCAATGGTATAATATTCTTCATGAAAACGACCTAATGGACTTTTCAGAAGGCGATACAGAAGATACTGAAGAAGAGTAATAACTACGTTTATTTACTTGATTTGAATTGATATCGTTATCGCTTTGAACGAATTAACCATAATCCGATAAAGGTCAATAGCCCATTTAGGGGCAACAATTCATAACCCAATTCATATCCCCCAAGATATTCTGGTTTTAGGCTACCTAGAGTAGAGATGATTGCGACCGATAGAAGTGCCACTAGCCAAACCCATTGATCCTTAATTCGATGTTTGGTGAAAATACCAAAGGCAAAAAGCCCCAGTAATGGGCCGTAGGTATAGCCCGCAACGGTTAAGAGACTATCGATGACGTTGCTGCTCAATATATATTTGAAGGCAATAATAACCGCTATCAAGACAAAACTCATAAGAATATGAATGCGTTTTCTTGTCTGTTTTTGTTTTAGTTCAGGTTGATTTTCCAGTTTCAAAAAATCGATACAAAATGAGGTGGTCAGTGACGTCAGGGCACTATCTGCACTGCTATACGCCGCAGCTATCAATCCGAGCATGAAAGTGATGGATAAGGTCAGCCCCAAGCCACTGTTCAGTGCGATTTCAGGAAATAATAAATCGGTTTTTGGGGTGCCATCCATCAATGGCACTGATATGTTGTTTTGCTCGGCATAAATAAATAGTAAGACGCCCAGTAGCATAAAGAGAAAAGTCACTGCAACCAGAACGAAACTAAAGGATATCATATTTTTTTGTGCATCCTAGAGGTTTTTGCAAGTAAGGTTTTTTTGCATCATATCTTGATCAAGCCCCGTCATGCATATGGTAACGAACATACCTCCGATAAAGGATTTCAAAAAGTGGTTGCGCGCCAAGAAACTCTCGGTCACCAAGAAGGTATTATAGTTTTTCAACTCTTCAGAAGCTAAGAATTCCCCCATGGTCCAATTCAGCTCACGATTGATAAAAACAATGGAGAGAATTACTGCCAATATCATAAAGGCTGTTTGAAGGGTGTCCGTCCATACAATGGTTTTGATTCCCCCCTTGTTCGTATAAATCCAAATCAATAAAATGGAAATGACGACAGTTATCTCAAACGGAATATCAAATTCATCGAAAACGAATTGTTGCAAAACAATAGCAACCAAAAATAAGCGAAAGGCGGCTCCGAGTATACGGGAAACAAAAAAGAAAAAGGCTCCGGTTTTATGGCTTACAGGGCCAAAACGCTCTTTTAAGTATTCGTAGATTGAAGTGAGGTTCAATCGATAATAGATGGGTAGCAATACTAGGGCAACGACCCAATAGCCGACCAAATAGCCCAAAACTACTTGCATGTAGGTTAAATGGGAAACTTCGACCCATCCTGGAACGGAAATGAAGGTTACCCCTGATAACGAGGCCCCTACCATACCAAAGGCTACCAAATACCACGGAGATTGCCTTCCGGCCTTAAAAAAGTCCGTATTGGAATCATTTTTTCCAGTTAGATATGAGATAAATAAGAGCACTAAAAAATACGCTGCAATGAGGAACAGAATTTGAAAGGCCGTCATAAAATTAATTTGAACCGCAAATTACAAAAACTGACCTCCCCCATGAGAAACGAAGTATTTCCTTTGCAGGTCAATAGAGTTTAAATCGTAATTTTATCCCATGGAATTTTCTTCTAAACTTTTAGAAAATGCTGTCCACGAGGTATCCCAGTTACCAGGCATTGGTAAGCGCACCGCATTGCGTCTGGTATTGCATTTGTTGAAGAGGCCAGAGGCCCAAACACAACATTTGACCAATGCGCTATCAAAACTGCGAGAAGAGGTTAACTTTTGTAAGAGCTGCTTCAACATATCAGATACTGAAATATGTGAAATTTGTGCCAATCCGAAACGAGATGAATCCGTGATTTGTGTAGTTGAGGATGTTCGTGATGTTATGGCCATAGAAAACACCTCACAATTTCAAGGACTATATCATGTGTTGGGGGGTAAGATTTCCCCTATGGAAGGTGTTGGTCCCCAAGATTTAAATATCATACCTCTGGTCAATCGAGTTAAAGAAGGTAAGGTCAAAGAACTGATATTTGCTTTAAGTTCAACTATGGAAGGCGATACGACCAATTTTTACATTTATAAACAGTTGGAAGGGGTTGATGTGAATACGTCTACTATTGCGAGGGGGATTTCAGTAGGGGATGAATTGGAATATGCCGATGAGGTCACTTTAGGGCGCAGCATACTAAATCGTGTTCCGTTTGAACGGTCTCTAAAGGCCAACTAGAATTTATAATGAACTAAAATCAATAAAAAGGCGTTTGGTTTATTATTTTTGCAAAAAATTTTTGATAAATCGGACTTGAATTAAGAATATGTCAAAATTTGAATTAAAACTTCCACAAATGGGTGAGAGTGTTGCAGAAGCAACACTGACAAGCTGGCTAAAGGAAGTAGGCGATACCATTGAAATGGACGAAGCTGTTTTTGAGATTGCCACTGATAAGGTAGATTCGGAGGTGCCCAGTGAGGTCGAGGGTACGCTGATAGAAAAAAAGTTCAAAGTTGACGACGTTATTAAAGTGGGCGAGGTAGTTGCCGTAATTGAAATTGAAGGGAAAGAGAGCGGTAATATCATAGAACCAGAGGAAGTAGAGATACAGGAGAACGTGTCATCACCGGTGGCCGAACTGGAAGGTGATATGAAAACGGTTCAAGAAAAAGTATTGGGTGCCACTCCAGACTTTTCCGATTCAGAACGTTTTTATTCCCCGCTGGTTAAGAATATTGCCAAACAGGAAGGGATTTCCCTAGCAGAGTTAAATGCCATTACCGGTACTGGTAAAGAAGGCCGAGTAACAAAAAATGATATTCTTAATTATATTGATGGCCGAGGTAAAGTAATTGAAAAATCGTCTGAAAACCTTACTCTACCTCAGGCTACCGTCGCATCTGATACCATTCTTACACCTAGAAAACCAGAGGTAACATCTGAACCTACCGATGAAACAACTTTAGAACTTAAGGCAGGCGATGAAGCAATTCCCTTAACACGAATGGGTAAGTTGATTGCACATCATATGGTAGAAAGTATGCGTATCTCTGCCCATGTACAAAGTTTTGTTGAGGTAGATGTGACCAACGTAGTACATTGGCGGAATAAGGTAAAAAAGGCTTTTGAGGAGCGTGAGGCTGAAAAATTGACTTTTACTCCCATATTTATGGAAGCGGTTGCTGTAGCCCTGAAAAAGTATCCGATGATGAATATTTCACTTGAGGGTGATACGGTCGTCAAAAAGAAGAATATCAATTTGGGTATGGCGGCTGCCTTACCTGATGGAAATCTCATTGTTCCGGTCATAAAAAATGCAGATCAATTAAATTTGGTAGGTATGGCCAAAACGGTTAACGATTTAGCCAATCGCGCTAGAAATAATGAATTAAAACCTGATGAAATCAAAGATGGTACTTACACGGTAACCAATGTTGGTTCATTTGGTAGTGTATTTGGCACACCCATCATCAACCAGCCCCAAGTGGGCATATTGGCACTCGGTGCCATTCGCAAACTACCATCGGTGATTGAAACAGATGACGGTGATTTTATAGGCATTCGAAGTAAAATGTTCTTATCGCATAGTTATGATCATCGCGTGGTCAACGGAGCTTTGGGCGGTATGTTTGTAAAGTCAGTAGCCGATTATCTCGAGGCGTGGGATGTCAATCGTGAAATCTAATCCCTAAAACCCGAATTTTCCTTTTAGTATTCCTATTTTCGGCAAGAAATAGGTGTCAATATGTTTCGCGCGCACTGTTTAGTGGTATTCTTGTTCTTTCTGGCCAATGTTTTATTTGCCCAAGATTTCTCACGATTTAGTAAAGAGAACTTTGTTGAGGGAAGTGCCACTTTACCTTACCGTTTGTTGCTTCCTGAAAATTTTGATGCTTCACAGAAATACCCCTTATTAATTTTTTTGCATGGTTCGGGAGAACGTGGTAGCGATAATGAAAAACAATTGACCCATGGGGCAGAATTGTTTTTGAGGGACTCCGTTCAAGAACGTTTTCCGGCTATTGTGGTTTTCCCCCAATGTGCGGAAAAAAGTACATGGGCGCGAATTCAAATTGAAGGGGAATGGGGCAATAGAACGTTTACTTTTTTCAAAAAGGGAGCACCTACACAAGAAATGGTTTTATTGGAAGGATTAATAGATAAACTTCAGAAAACCTACAACATCAAAAAAAATCAAATGTACATAGGCGGCCTTTCTATGGGCGGTTTTGGTACATTTGAATTGGTTCGCAGAAATCCTGGAATGTTTTCGGCGGCCTTTCCTATCTGTGGTGGCGCGAATCCGAAAATTGCAGGTAGACTTGATAATGTCGATTGGTGGATTTTTCATGGAGGTGCGGATGATGTTGTACCACCAATCTACTCAACCCAGATGGTTGAGGCCTTGCGTGCAAAAAAAGCAAAGGTCAAATACTCTTTATACCCAGCAGTGAAGCATAACAGTTGGGACAATGCCTTTAACGAACCAGATTTGCTTCCCTGGTTGTTTTCTAAATCTAGACAGAGATAATGCAATTGAAACTAACAAAACCGATTTGTTTTTTTGATTTGGAGACCACAGGAACAAATGTGGCGAAAGATCGTATCGTAGAGATTTCCATATTAAAGGTATTTCCCAATGGAAATAAAGAAAGTAAGACCTGGTTGGTAAATCCTGAAATGGAAATTCCCCCTGAAGTCGTTGCCGTCCATGGTATTTCCAATGAAAAGGTTGTCAATGAACCAACGTTCAAAAAGCTGGCCAAAGAAATCTATGGAATGATAAAAGACAGTGATTTGGCCGGGTTTAATTCAGACCGATTTGATATTCCCTTACTGGCTGAAGAAATGCTCAGGGCTGAGGTCGATTTCGATATGAAGCATATGGTTTCTGTCGACGTACAGACCATCTTCCATAAAATGGAAAAGCGTACCCTAGGTGCTGCCTATCAGTTTTATTGTGATAAAATACTGGATGATGCCCATAGTGCAGCTGCTGATACCAATGCTACATACGAGGTTTTATTGGCGCAGTTAGATCGCTACCCTGAACTAGAAAATAATGTGAAGAAACTTTCAGAGTTCACCACAAGAAAACAGTCGTTGGATTTTGCAGGTTTTATCGCCAAGGGCAAAGATGGAGAACCCATCTTCTCATTTGGTAAGCACAAAGGCAAAAAGGTTCATGATGTACTTGAAAATGAACCTGGGTATTTCGGTTGGATTATGAATGCTGACTTTCCGCTGTATACAAAAAGGGTGCTGACCCAAATAAAATTGAGTAAGCTTAATAATAAATTGACGTAGTCATATTTATAAGGAATCGATTTATGACGTCGGGAATTATGCCAAATAGATTTTTTCGGGTGGCTAGCATATTGATTTAGTATATGCAGGCTAACTCGACCTATCCGAAAATTTGGATTCAAAAAATCAGGTAATTTGAGATTGTTCAGGAAAATAAGAAGGGAAATGATAGCAAGCGGGAAAGTCATAAAATTTTTGAGATATGCAGTTGCAGAAATATTCTTGCTTGTTGTAGGTATCTTGATTGCGTTGCAAATAAACAATTGGAATGAAAATTTGCAAGTTAAAAGAGAGGAACACAAGACCTTAAAAAGCCTACAAGAATCCATCAAAAATAATATCGTTGAATTTGACACCATTTTTGACGCCCAAATTCTCAGAAGCCAAAGTATAAAAGAAGCACTGCTCACTGATATTTCCGAAAAATCTAGCTATTATCTTGATTCGCTAGTAAGAAGAATTGTTAGCACCCATACATTTGATCCATCGAGCGGTGTTTATTATTCTATCATCAATTCTGGCAAATTGGAGTTGATTTCCAATGATACCCTCAAAGCAAGAATTTCTCGGCTTTACGACCTTGTGAGGGATTACCAAGAAAGTGAAGATGAAGTAACAGCGTATACCGAAGTACATTTAGAGCAATACTTTATTGAGAATTATAGTATTGATCCAATGGTTTTGGCAGGAGTTCGAAAACGAACAGCTCAAGAGGAGCAGAACGACAAGGCTAATTATGTAAAAAATATAACCTCGCAAAAGGCAAAAAACGTTTATATTTTACTTTTAAAAAAGATGGAGAATATTTTTACAAAGGGTCAAAACTTAGATTTGGAATATAATAGTTTACTAAATCAATTGGAGACTGAAATATTAAAATAACAATTAAAGCAGTCCCGTGAAATTCCAAAAAGATTTTTCTTCCCGATAGTTAAACAATCATAATGAAAATTATCTGTATCGGGCGAAACTATGCTGCCCACATTGATGAGCTCAATAACGAACGTCCAACCAACCCGGTGGTTTTTATTAAACCTGACTCTGCTATACTACCGAAAGAGCAGGACTTTTATATTCCTGAATTTTCTGATGACGTGCATTATGAGGTTGAGGTTTTGGTAAAAATTAAAAAAGTGGGAAAACATATTGCTCCACACTTTGCACATAAATATTATGATGAAATCGGACTGGGAATTGACTTCACCGCTCGTGATATACAATCCGAACTTAAGGCCAAAGGTTTACCATGGGAAAAAGCCAAAGGATTTGATGGTGCAGCTGTAATAGGTAAGTGGATTCATAAAAATTCGTACGAAAATTTTGATGAATTGGGGTTTTCCTTGTTAAAAAATGGGGAAAAGGTACAAAATGGGAATACTAGCTTGATGTTGTGGAAGATAGACGAGTTAATTGCCCATGTTTCTACCTTTTTTATGCTCAAAAAGGGTGATGTTTTGTTTACCGGTACACCGTCAGGTGTTGGCAGAGTGGAGCCAAATGACTATCTTGAAGGTTGGATTGAAAATGAACGATTCTTTTCACTGAATGTCAAGTGATGATTTATACCCTAGATAAGATCAATGAAATGGCCGAAGGCGATGAAGACTTCATCATGTCTGTGGTCTCTGTTTTTTTAGAGGAAGTGCCAGAGGATTTGTCCGCTCTGGAAAAGGCCATTGATTCAGGTGACTTCGAACAAATCGGTAAAATGGCACATAAAATAAAACCGAACGTAGACCTCTTGGGTATGGAACAAACACGCGCCAACGCATATGAACTAGAAACACTAGGCAAGAATGCAGGTAGTTTGGAAGAAATAAAGATAAAATTCCCCCTACTAAAAAAAGACGTGCAACAAGTGATGTCCGAATTACGGAAAGACTTCAATCTTTAGTCGGCATCCAAATACCGCTTTTCTCTATTTTTGTCTGCAAATTTGGTTTTTCCCATAACAAAAACATATGCAAGCTGAAATTATCACCATAGGAGATGAGATTCTCATTGGTCAGATAGTAGATTCTAATTCTGCCTTTATTTCCAAAGAACTCAATAAAATAGGTGTCTCGGTCTATCAAATAACTTCTGTACAAGACGAAAAGAAACATATTCTCCAGGCTTTGCGTGAGGCGAATGACCGTTCTCAGGTGGTAATTGTTACGGGAGGACTTGGTCCGACAAAAGACGACATTACCAAACATACATTTTGTGCCTATTTCGAAGATAAGTTGGTGCAAGACGGAGAAGTTTTGAAGCATATCGAACATCTGTTTGAAAAATATATCAGCACTCCAATCTCTGACATGAATCGACAACAGGCCTTGGTACCTTCGAAGGCGGTGGTGCTTAAGAATCAATTTGGTACGGCCCCCGGGATGTGGATGGAAAAGGAAGGAACGGTATTCGTTTCATTACCTGGTGTACCTTTTGAAATGAAAGGTTTGATGACGCATTCGGTTGTTCCCAAAATCATGGAGCGGTTTGAGCGTCCCCACATTCTTCATAAAACCATTATGACCTATGGCCTAGGCGAGAGTGCTATTGCCGAGAAGATTGAAGCTTGGGAGAATAATCTTCCTTCAGAAATTAAGTTAGCCTATCTACCCAGTTTGGGCAGGGTACGCCTTCGTTTGAGTGCTAAAGGAAATGATAAGAGCTATCTTGACAGACTGGTCAATACCGAAGCGAAAAAACTGTATCCGCTAATTGGCGATATTATTTACGGGGAAGAAGAAGACCAATCCATTGAAGCGGGAATAGGAAAACTATTAACCGAAAAAAAATTGAACCTGGCCACTGCCGAAAGTTTCACTGGTGGTAAGATTGCGCAGCAACTTACAGCAATTCCTGGGGCATCAAAATACTTTAAAGGTAGTGTAGTTAGTTATGCAACGGAAACGAAGATAGAGGTGCTTGGTGTTGATGCTGAAATTATAAAAGAGCACTCTGTGGTCAGTGAGGCCGTTGCAGTTGCGATGGCCAAAAATGTTAAGAAAATAATAGGAAGTGATTTCGCGGTCGCTACAACTGGCAATGCCGGACCGACCAAAGGGGATTCCGATGAAGAAGTAGGAACAGCTTTTATTGCAATTAGTACACCTGAGCGGACTGTTGCACACAAATTTGTTCTGGGCAACCATCGCGAGCGTATTGTACAGAAAGGTGTGAATAAGGCGTTTGAACTCCTTCAAAAAGAAATATTAAATTTTTGAATTTCAGTTTTGTGGGTATAATGGATTTATCTAAATTTGCACGCTCAATAAAATCACGCAAAAGTTACGGAGATGTCCAAAGTTTGTGAAGTTACAGGTAAGAAAGTGATGTTTGGAAACAATGTTTCCTTTTCCATCAATAAGACCAAGCGTAGGTTTGATGTTAATATCTTTAAGAAGAAATTCTACATTCCCGAAGAGGATAAATGGGTGACCATGAACGTTTCTTCAAAAGGAATAAAAATCATCAACAAGAAGGGAATTTCCGCGGTTCTTAAAGAATCACGTGCCAAAGGGTACGTAAAATAAGTCTCGATTATCGAGTAAAATAATTCGAAAGATGGCAAAGAAAGGAAACAGAATTCAGGTTATTTTAGAGTGCACCGAGCATAAAGAATCAGGTATGCCAGGTACATCTCGATACATTACCACGAAAAATAAAAAGAACACGCCCGACCGATTGGAAATTAAAAAGTTCAATCCGGTGTTGAAGCGTATGACCGTTCATAAAGAAAAAAAATAAGATAGGCCATGGCAAAGAAGACAGTAGCAACACTACTGAGTAGTTCGAAAAGGTTGACAAAAGCCATTAAAATGGTGAAGTCTCCAAAGACAGGGGCTTATACATTTGTAGAGTCAGTTATGGCTCCTGAAATGGTAAATGACTGGTTGGCCAAAAAATAAGCCAAACAAACTAAACACTTTTAAAGCCGTTCAGATTACTATCTGGACGGCTTTTTCTTTTGTCATTCCGTGCTTGGCAAGGAATCCATACTTACAGCTGTTTCATACCAAGGGTTCCGGCTTTCGCAGGAATGACAACTTCGTACTGAGCGAATCCTTTCACTTTTCTATCTTTGAAGCGAACGAAATCGAATTTCTATGCAATTCATCTTAATGAATTAAGCGAATTGACGATTTTTGATTTTTATGACCGTTAGGTCGAACGGCTCAACTGGTTTGAGTTGTATCGAGACCAACGTTAAATTACTCTTTAAGAAAAGATATGAGCCTTTTTAAAAATATATTTTCCAAAGACAAAAAAGAAACGCTTAACAAAGGGCTGGAAAAAAGCAAGTCAAGCTTCTTTGGTAAGCTGACTAAGGCCGTTGCAGGCAAATCTAAGGTTGATGATGAGGTATTGGATAATCTTGAAGAGGTTTTGGTGACTTCCGATGTAGGGGTGAACACAACCCTAAAGATTATTGATCGTATAGAAGAGCGGGTTTCCAAAGACAAGTATATGGGTACAGAGGAGTTGAACGAAATACTTCGAGAAGAAATTGCCGGGCTGCTCTCCGAAACGCATGTGGGTGAAGACGCAGAGTTTTCCATCCCTCGGGATAAAAAACCCTATGTTATTATGGTCGTCGGGGTGAATGGTGTAGGCAAAACCACTACCATTGGCAAATTGGCCAACCAATTCAAAAATCAAGGGTTAAAGGTGGTTTTAGGGGCTGGTGATACCTTTCGTGCAGCTGCCATTGATCAATTACAGGTTTGGGCCGAACGTGTCAATGTGCCAATTGTTAAGCAGAAGATGGGTAGTGATCCGGCATCGGTTGCTTTTGATACCCTGAATTCAGCAGTAGCTGATGATGCCGATGTGGTTTTAATTGATACCGCCGGTCGATTGCACAATAAGGTAAACTTGATGAACGAGCTATCAAAAGTAAAACGGGTGATGCAAAAAGTAGTTCCTGATGCTCCGCATGACGTGCTTTTGGTGTTGGATGGTTCTACTGGACAAAATGCCTTTGAACAGGCCAAGCAATTTACCAAGGCTACTGAAGTGACCAGTTTGGCGGTAACCAAATTGGATGGTACAGCCAAGGGGGGAGTGGTCATTGGAATATCAGACCAATTTCAAATACCCGTGAAATATATTGGAGTCGGTGAGGGGATTGAAGACCTTCAGGTCTTTAATAAATACGAGTTTGTGGATTCGTTCTTTAAAGTATAATCTTTTTACGTCTCTGAAGCATGTTATTCAAATTAGCATAATCACTTATCAAAACATTTCAATTTAATTTACTAATATTCCTAAATTTAGGGGGAGAAAAGTCAAAAAATCATGGGTCGTCTCCATTTATTTGAGTTTGAAGATCAAAAGTGGTTTCCCAGTTTTTTACGTAATTACGGTACGGATTTTCTTCAGTTTCTTTCCAACAAAACAAAGTTATACCATCCAGCCATTCCTATCTTGGAAAAAGGGTTAGCTGCTTGTGGTAAGAATTCGATTATTGACCTAGCTTCGGGTGGCGGAGGTGGATTGTTGTCTCTGAACGCAGAGTTGAGAAAAAAATATCCTGACTTAAAAATTACGCTAACGGATTTTTATCCCAATGTCACCGCTTTTGAACATACTAAAAAGCAAGCTCCCAATTTTCAATATATTACTACCTCTATTGATGCTAAAAATGTTCCCAAATCATTGAAAGGCCTACGTACTCAGTTTTTATCCTTACATCATTTTAAACAAGAAGATGCGTTACAAATATTACAGAATGCCGTGGATACTGGAAATCCGACGGCTGTATTTGAAGCTCAGGAGCGTAGTATTACCAGTATATTGGCAATGTTATTTTCTCCAATAAGTGTTTTGTTATCAACACCTTTTATCCGCCCATTTAAATGGGGAAGGATGTTGTTTACATATTGTATCCCTATCGTTCCACTTTTTGTGCTTTGGGATGGAATAGTTTCCGCCCTACGAACGTATTCTGTAAAGGAAATGAATGATTTGGTCAATGGACTTAGTAATGGTGATTCTTTTGATTGGGATATTGGGCGGATAAAGTCAGGTCCAGGAGTGATTTTGTATCTTCTGGGCACAAAAAAGTAGGAAATGAACCCTCCGTTTTTAGCGTTAATATTTTTTCTTTCAATTGTGCAGTTATCTGCCCAAATCACCCACCCAAGGGCCAGTCCATTTTCTGTAGTTGAACAAGAAGTAGGGCTGTCCAAAATTCGAGTGGAATATTCGCGCCCGGCTGTTAAGGGGCGTCATGTATTCGGCCCTCAAGACGATGGACAAAAGGGTTTGGTGCCCCATAATCGCATCTGGCGAGTAGGGGCCAATGAGAGTACTAAAGTTATCATTGATTCAGATGCTTTGGTAATGGGTAATGCATTGGCAAAAGGTATTTATGCATTGTACGCTTTTCCTGAAGAAAGTGAATGGCAAATTGCCTTTCATACGAATACGACCCATTGGGGTGATGGACGCAAGAAGTATAACCCCGAAGAAGATGCCTTTCGTATCAAGGTACAACCACAAACGATACCCTATCATCAAGAGAATTTTTTGATAAGCTTTGATAGTTTGACCCATAACTCGGCCCATTTGAATTTGATTTGGGCGTCGACAAAAGTTTCTATTCCTATTTCGTTTGATACCGAAGCGCAAATGAAGGCGGAGATTGCAAAACAGCTCAAAGAAAATCCCACTGCACAGACCTATTACGAAGCTGCCCGTTATCTTCAAGAGCAGGATAAGGATGTAAACCGTGCCCTTGATTATTTAAACAAAGCCCTTGATTTAGGAGGGGACACCTATTATTTTCATCGTGTAAAAAGTTTGGTCCAAGCAAAGTTAGGCGATTATAAAGAGGCTATTGTATCTGCTCAAAAGTCATTAGAAATTGACGCTAGTTTGGAAAAAGATGAGTTCGTTCTTATGAATGAAAAGAACATTAAAAAGTGGAAGGCTAAATTAAAGGAGTAAATAGCTGGCATCCCTCAAGAAAAGGGTAGGTTTTAAATTCGCTTTTCACCACTCCTGCGCTCTGCCTACGGTGCATTCGCTGTCTCTAAAAGCGACAATACTCATGTAAACCTTATCTTTAGGTTATCCCGTCGTAAACTTCTTCTAAATGAGGCTATCAACTTTATATAGAAATCTCTGGTTTGTAATTCTGGCTTTGCTCAGCCTACAATCCTGCAAATTTGAAGCAAAATCCAAAGAAAAAACCGCTACTATTGAGGAAAATACTACCAAAGAAGGTAATGTTGTTGTGACAAAGGCCGGAAGCCCTCTCTGGACACCATACAATGACGCTGCTGAGGTGGCAGCGAATGCTGACCATGCAAAGAAAAAGATGCGTTTTAAGTTCATTCAAAGTAAGGTTGTTGATAAGAACGAGGTGTTTCAACCCTTGTATAAAGCAGTCTCTAAGTTTACACGGCAGCAATATGAACGTATGAAACCTATGGTTTTGGAACAAGACATTCCAACAATCCAGGCTCAAATCGAAGCGGGTAAGTTTACCTATGAAGAATTAGTACTATTCTATTTATATCGAATCTATAAATATGAACTTCCTAATGAAACCACGCTTAATACGGTTATTGCGTTGAATCCCCGTGTGTTGGAGGAAGTGCGGAGTTTAGATAGTACTTCAGAGGGGCATCACCCTATTTATGGTATGCCGATTTTATTGAAAGATAATATTGGTGCCCAAAATATGAAGACTACTGCCGGTTCTGTTGCTTTACTGAAAAACCAAACCGATGATGCCTTTATTGTAAAACAGCTAAAAAAACATGGTGCCTTAATTTTAGGAAAGGTTAACCTAAGCGAATGGGCCAATTTTATCTGTGATTGTCCGAATGGTCAAAGCGCTGTTGGCGGGCAGACGTTAAACCCTTACGGGCGTAGAAAATTTGATACGGGCGGCTCCAGTGCTGGTAGCGGAACATCAACAGCGGCGAATTATGCAGTAGCAGCAGTGGGTACGGAAACTTCGGGTAGTATTCTCTCCCCATCAGGTCAAAATTCAGTTGTGGGCATGAAACCTACCATTGGGCTATTAAGTCGTTCGGGCATTGTGCCAATTTCCAGTACCTTGGATACTCCTGGACCCATGACCAAAAATGTAATTGATAATGGTATTTTGTTGGATGCCATGCGTGGGTTTGACGCATCAGATGATAAATCGGTTCAAGCGGATTGGAATGAAAATTGGTATCGACCCCAAAACACCTCTTTGAAAGGAAAACGGTTTGGTGCCCTTAAAAACTACGTTGAGCGTGATTCCCTCTACCGAGAAACGTTGGAGTTATTAAAGAAAGCAGGGGCAACTATTGTGGCGTTTGAACCACCAGAAGTACAATTCGATGGTTTTCAGTCTATTTTAAATATTGATATGAAAAGGGATTTGCCCACTTACATTGAAGCTTGGGTGAACAATAAAGATGATGTGGTTATCACTTCAGTTGAAGAGGCAGTTACCTTTAATCTACAAGATTCATTGGTTCGTATTCCTTACGGACAAGCACGTTTTGACGGTATTCTTGCAGATACCACCTCCACTGAAGGCTTGAAAGCTATTAAAAAGCGTTTACGACGCGCGGGAATGGCCTATTTCAACAAACCCATGGCCGAACATCAATTGGACGCGATGCTTTCGATTAATAATTATGATGCTGGGGTAGCGGCAGTAGCTGAATATCCAGCCTTGACCATTCCCATGGGGTATCGCGCAACTGGTGAGCCGGTGAATTTAACGTTCATTGCCAAACCACTTCAAGAAGGAAAATTATATGGCCTGGGAGCAGCTTTTGAAGCGTTGACCAAAGCTAGAAAATTACCCAAGGGATATTCGGACTAGTTAATAAGGTCGTTTAGTTTTTTCCAGAGAGCATTGTCAAAACTTGAAGGTCCTAACAAGTTTTCACCAGTATCTTCGCCCAACCTTACGATGACCAATCCTTCACTGGGAACGATATACAGTTTTTGGTCGTTTTTACCAAGTCCTGCATAGGTGTCAGATGGCGCATCGGGGATGAGCGGTCCGTTAAATTCTGTGGGTAGCCCAGGAGCTAGGTATGACGATTTTCCATTTAACCACAACAAGTACCCATAGGACTGATTAAAATTTTGAGAGGTACTTATCATTTGATTCAGGTAGTCTTCGTCACCTAGTATAACTTCTTTGTTCCAAATACCATTATTCAGATTCAGCAGTCCAAATCTAGCCATACTTCTGTCTGTACTGAAGTAAACATTGTTTAAGTCGTTGGTTGATAACCAAAAACCATCCATTCCTATTTTATTGCGAAGATTTGTATTAAAATAATCTGACCAGTCTTTCTGACTGGCATTGGCCACGACCTTTTGTAAAAGGGTGTAGGGGCCATTGTGATAGGCCCAACGAGAGCCTGCATCACCTACGTACTGAAGACAGTCTGATGTAACGCAATCAAAGAAGGCAGCGTTCATTCCACCCGTCATGGTCAACTGGTGCCAAAGGGTAATCAAGTCTTCCTTTTG
>JBHJJC010000078.1:0-27180 GCA_050042945.1 Croceivirga sp. | reverse complement strand
TTCCCCCAGTATGTTAAGGTAATCGTCATATAAATTATCCCCTGATAGGGAATTCAAATCCCCACTCGGTGGATCAAAATCGGTAACCAAGAGACCGGTATCGAAATCGGTACCCGTTTGTGTGGTCAGGGTGATGCTTACCTTCCTATCCAAGCGGTTTTCAATGGCATGCATTTTTGGGCTCATTGTGCGGTAATCGGAGCCTTTTCTATTGTAATCCCCAAATCCTGCCAGCCAGACCGTTGCGTTCAATAGCTCGGTTTTTTTGGTCATAATAGTAGTATGGACGATTTCTGTAATGGGCTCTTTTAGTTTTAGTAAGCAGATATCATTGCTGGTCATATCATCTTGCTGGCCTTCTTGCCAAGTTGGGTGCAGCACCACTTTATCTACGGTATATACCTTTTTGGGTTGTTGCGCATCACTGCCGGTTTGCACCGTGATGCCCTCGGGTGGTGCCGATGTGGAATCAGAATTCAAGTCATAAAAATTATGGCCTACGGTCAAGACCCAATACGGGTCGATAAGAACCCCGGTGGCATGTGAATCCCTAAACGTACTACCATCGTGGCTGTATATTAAAGATAACGTCGACGAGAAATCAGGATAATCCGCTCCGTTAAAGGGTGGTGCATTTGTAGCTACCTTATTGTAAAGATCTAAATCTTTATCGCCGCGAATGCCAAATGTAAGTTTACGAGACGATTTTTTTGCTGGTTCTTCCTCGGATAGCTGCGCATGGATAAGGGCTGGTATTACAGCCAACAAAACGCATATCAAAGCTTTGATGTGTCTCATTTCTCTTTAGTATTTCTTTTGTAACATCCCAAAACCTAAAAAGTACTACGATTTGTATTTGGCCAGTAATCCACGTAATTCTTTGTAGGCTTTTGCCTTTAGGTTTTTGACGGTCTGTACCTTGATATTCAATCGTGTAGCGGTGTCATCATTGTTCAGCCCTTTTAAGTGTAGCTCCAAGATTTCCCTTTTCCGATCGGAAAGCTTCTTTAATGCGCTATGGATGATGTTCGCAGTTTCTGTTTCCAGTTCAAAACCTTCTAGTTGATTCGTGGTGTACAGGGTAAATTGGGCATATTGCTGTTTTACCTTTTCGTGCTTCACTATGTTGAGGCATCGGTTCTTGGTGGCTGCGTAACAATAATTTTTTAATGCCTGTACGTTCTCAAATGAGCGTTTTTCTTGGTATAACGCAACAAAAAGGTCTTGGACCACATCTTCACAGGCCTCCGTATTTGTTAAAAACCGATGGGCAAAACGCACCAAAGGCGGGTACAGTTCGCCAAAAGCTGCCTTCAAATCAGATGCCGTATGTAGGTGTACGGTATTCAACGCTTCGTTCAAATCGACATCAGTTAAATATTCGGAAAGGGTGATAGGTACATCCAAAAGCAGGTCTTTACTTTTTCTGCGATTTTAGATTTAATTGGGTGTGATGGTCGCCGTGCCCTCAATGTCCATAACCCCATCAAAAGAAAACCATTCAAGGGTAATTTTATTGGTAGCCTCGTTTAATTCGGCACTGCCTTGATAGGTCAATCCAGAACATTCATAGAAGAATCCGTTAATCTGTGCACCAAATAGCCCTGGAATGAACGCTGTCTGTTCAAAATTAAGAACTGGTTCAAAACCCAAGATGATTTCTTGGGGGTTTTCATCAGTGCAGGACAATCCAAATAGATTAAAGCCGGTAATCGTGAGCACGCAATCTTCTACGGTGCCGTTAAGATTGGTGGCGGCAATAGTCTCGTTTTCTGGTGCGTCACCCACAGCAATACTGATGGTATTGGAATTGTTGAAACTACTCAAATTTGGGCCTAACGGATTGCAATCAAATTGCGGGGGGGCACCATTGGAAGCGATATTGATTTCCATGGTATTGTCATCAAACTGCCCATCATCATAAATAATTTGAATCAAGCCCGCTTCAAAATCATAGGTTCCCTCTCCGCTAATATTACTTCTAAAAAAACTGAATCCGTACTCAAATTCCATGGATACCGTTCCTATATCGGGATTGTCTTCTGAGGGAATAAATTGGATCTCAATTTCATCGTTAAGATCGATAAAACCCAGCGGATCGGGTCCGGTGATTCTCAAAATACCACAATCGATATCCTCTCCCTGAAAATTAGAACCCAAAGGATTGATTAAGCCATTATCCGGATTAAAATTTAGAAAACCGGTCTGAATGTTGAGCGTCGTATTGAATACGCTCAAATCTATCATGGGGCAATTACTGTTCACAGCAATGGAAATACTGGCATTTCGGGTCACCTCCTCTTTGGTTACGGCAATGATGGCTTCTATCCTAGGATTTTCCATGGCATTGAATAACGAAGTATCGGCCACGATTAAATTTCTGGGATTGTCAGCGGCTAAAGCCACAGCTCCTTCAGGAGATTGTGATACGATGGCAAAATCTACCGAGCCTTTGTTCGAAGTTCCGTTCAACTGTCCTATTACCGTTCCAATGACAACCCCTTCACTGATGTTGAAGTTCAAATCCCTGGTACTTACAATGAGGGGATCGTTAGCTGGGTCTGTATCCTCTGAACAAGCGGACAGCCCCAGTACCAAGAACAACAAAAATGGAAAATAAGTTTTCATACGAATCTTTTAGGTGAAAATGGAATCTTAAGGTAATAGAGGCCATATCGGGGATTTTACTTCCCGACATGGCCTTTTTAGTATGGTTTTAAGGCGCTGTGATCGTTGCCGTTCCGTCAACTAGATTATCAGAGTCATCCAAATAATCCCAAATAACAGTAATGGTGTTGCCCGAGGTAAAGGTGGCAGACACACCGAGATCAGTAATGCCACAACCGTAATCATCTATAAAGAAAAATGAGGTTTCAAATTCCCCAGGAACTACATTGTCGTTATCATCCCTACGCTCAAATTCAAAGGACAAGTCGATGGATTGCCCTACTGATTCGTTACATAATCCAAATAAATCGTCCCCTGAAAGGGTGAGCGTACAGGCATCAACGAGACCGGAGAATGTTCTGCCCAAGTCGGTTTCCTGGGGGTTTCCATCGCCATCCGATAATCCCGAAGCTATGGCAAGGTTATCCGAATCAAATACACTAAGATCAATGCTATCTGGGCAAACCACTTCTCCAGTACCACCGTCTCCATCACCAATGTTAATTTCCTCAGTGCTTATGGTTGTAGAGCCAAAAACGAATTCTCCTTCCATATCCTCGTATTCCCAAGACAAGAATAAGTTGCTGTCCCCCTCTATAAGTTCTGCTGATATCAACACATTCGTAATGCCACAGCCATAATCCGCAATTTCCACCTCATTAGCAAAGAAGGAGTCTCCTGTGAATCCGGCCGGTTCGTTGGGGAAAGAAAGGGTAATGGCATTTGTGGTGGTCTCCGGGCAAACCCCTAAAATATCTGATCCTGAAATGGTAACGGAACAGGCATCTACAACGCCATTAAAATCCGATCCTAAATTGGTTTCATCGATTATTCCATCAATCTCAATTCCAGAAGCAACAAACAGCCCATCCGTATTAAATACGCTTAAATCCACTGAAGCGCTACTACAATCTACAACCTCTTCCTCATCATCAGGCTCTGGCGCTCCGTTGGCGGCAATATTGATTTCCATGACCAAGTTTTCCTCTGAAAACCCATCGAGTAAAACATAGGAATAGACGATACGTATGATACCTGTATTATTGTCATAGGTTCCAGAACCTGTAAAGGTGCCTTCATCATCACCAGAGCCATGACTAAATTCGAAATTGATGGTTCCTACACTTGGATCGCTGCCTGAGGGCACCAATTGAAACTGTATTTCATCGTTTTCATCAGAAAAATCGAAGGGGTCGTCACCCGTAATGGTCAGCAAACCATTGTCGTCCAAAGCACCGACAAATCGGGTTCCCAAGGCCGTATCAAGAACATCATTAGCGCCCAATTGAATGTTGAGATCCCCAACAAAATCATCGGCTTCAATGGCCACCGCAGTTTGGGTTACGGTAATGGTCACAGTTGATTGTTCGGTAACATCCCCACTACTTACATCAACAACTATCGTTATCTGTGGATTTTGATCTAATTCAATAAGTGAGGCATTTGCCACTACTAGACTGGTGTTGTTATCGCCGCCAATGGCCACTGCACCGGACGGGGTCTGGGAAGCTATTGAAAAGGTAACCGCTCCGGAGCTTGAAGCACCTACCAAGGCCCCAATAACCGTATTGGCCGCCGTTCCTTCTGCAACGTTGAAGTTCAAATCTGTGGTGGTGACCGTTACAGCCTCCGTTTCAGGGGCGTCATCGCTGTCGCAAGCTGCGGAGATCAATAGTAAAAGGAAAAGCGATAAATGTTTGAGTTTCTGCATTGTTATAAATTTTAAGCGTTAGTAATTATTTTATTCTCGAGGGTTTTGGATAATCTCAGGATTCTGATTGATGTACAATTGCCCTATGGGAAAGGCCCAATTGGGGCTATTGGGGGCCAAGGTTGCCTCATCTCCACCAATTTCATGGGTCAAGGTAATGTTGTCATTGTCAAAACGGCTGTACCGCTTAATGTCGAACATTCGGTCGCTACTTTTAAAGAGCTCACGTCTTCGCTCTTCTTTGATAAAATTTAGAAGTGCGGCGGCATTGTTGATGGCTACCGGTGCGTAACCATCTGTGGCAAATCTGTTGATCCTCAAACGATTCAAATTGTCATTTGCTTGTTGGATATTGTTTAGCCTTGCATGGCATTCTGCTCGTATGAGGTAGAGGTCTGGCGTGTTGATGCCATCAGAAAAATTTTGATTGTCTTCTCCCGCATTGTAAATGGGGCGTTCCCCAATGTCATCACTGATGGTCAGCAAGGTCAACCATTCGTTTCTTAAGTCATCGTTATCAAACAGACTTAATAATTCATCCGTCAAGGTGAGTTCAAATAATATAGCATCGGAGGGACTGTCTTTGAACCAAACAATTTCCTGGTCTTGGGGTACAGGGGGGAAATTTCTTACGCCATCTACTGCGTCTATTTGGTTAAAGTCCGTAAGGCCATCGGTAAGGTTAAGTGCATTGCTTACGGCACTCAGCGCGAGATCAAACTGTGCCTGGAACAAATATACCTTTGACATAAGTCCCCAGGCAGCGGCTTTTGAAGGCCTAAATGAAAAGTTGGGACTTACGGTATTCGGTAGGGCCTCGATGCTGCTCAAAATTTCTTCTGTAACAAAGTCGTAAACTTCCTGGACGGAATTTCGGGTCAAGTCAACGTTTTCCAATTCAATACCTAGCCGTAAGGGTACCCCCAGGTCACTATTGGCTGAACTTGGGTCATAATGCACCCCATAAATATTCACCAATTGGAAGTAGGCGAAGGCCCGATGCAATCTGGCCTCTGCCCGAAGCTGTTCAATTTCTTCGGTCGTTCCATTGGTAACACTATTTAGACCGTCTAAAATAACATTGGCCAAAAAAATCTGTTGGTAATACAATTGCCAAGCACGGTCTTCCTGTTGTGGGCCATACAATTGTGGCGCAAACAAATAGGCGCTCCGCAGATTCGCATCTACTGGTTGGCCCTCGAAGATTCCAATATTGTCGGTAACCAAAAAGGGCAAGAGATGCTTTTCATTAAACCCTTGGGTTATGGTTTGACCATCTACAGGTTGTCCATTAACATTATCGAGCAAAAGTCGATAGTCTTCCACGGTGTTGGGAATAAAACGGCCCAGGGGCTGGATATCCAAAAAATTCTCACGGGAACAAGACATGAGCATCCCCATGCAAATAAGCAGTAAGAACCGAGATGTTTTTGTCGTTAGCATCATTGTCATTAAATCATTAAAAAGAGGTTGAAATCTGTAGTGAAAGGGTCAATGGGCGCTCAATAAAAGCTTCGGGATCAACATCAAACCGATTAAAATTCCAAACCGCCACGTTATCCGCTTGTAGTCCAATATTTAAGCTTTGCAGGCCGGTGTTTTTCAGAAATTTTTCCGGAAAGGCATAACTCAGTATCACTTGGTTCAGTCGAATATGGTCTGCCCTGGCAATATGGTCGTCAGCAAAAGGGAATAGGTTAAATCTATCCTCAAAAACTTCTTCCAATGTGGGTATTCTGGGTACTCGGGTAAGGTTTTCGTCACCGGGTCTACGCCAACGTTGTGCCGCCCCCCTACCAGCATTTAGTGTAGGCGATTGCACTACGGTACCAGGATCAAATATCAAGCCACTTTCGGGATCGGCCCGAAACACATAATCTGCCCTAAAAGTGGTCAAAGTACGCAGCGTCAGGTTCTTATACGAAAATTCATTGATCCAAGAGCCAAAAAATCGAGGAACCGTGGTTCCTGAATCAATTAAGTCTTCCGCTTGTAACGGTCTATCGGTAAAATCGGTAATCGTATTGTCCGCGGCAACGTATTGTGGAGCTCCTTCAAAATCCAAACCCGCGTAATTCAGACTAAAGATGGTATTTCTATCAAAACCCTCTAAAATTCCGCCCCCTAACAGGTTATTGACATCATTCGGATTTACGTCAGATTTCGTGACCGTATTGACGTTAAAACTAAAATTTCCTGTGGTCGTATATTTAAAATCCTCAGTGTCGATGGCCACAACACTTAACACGGCGTTGACCCCTTCATTGGTGAGTGCCCCAACGTTTTGGGTATTGTTGTTGATCCCTAGGGTACTATTGACCGCTAAATTGGCCAACAGATCGGTACTCTCATTGCGATAATACTCTACAGAACCTGAAACCCTATTGGAGGTAAAAAAATCAAAATCCAACCCTAAATTAAAGCTGCTGGTGCGCTCCAGGCGTAAAAATGGATTTGGAGGGCTTGCAATTACAGCGGACCGATTGTTAAAAAGATTCATTTCTTGGGCAATGTTTCCTACCAAAAATGGGGTTGAGCCGCGTGCTACATTACCCGTTCTTCCAAAAGACGCGCTTAAGTTTAAACCGTTGACGACACCACTGTCATAAAAAAAGTCTTGAAGCAAATTCCATCTAGCGCCCACAGAGAACAGCGGAATATTTCTAAATTCATCGGAAGCCCCAAAAAGGTTGGTATCGTCCAAGCGGATGCTTCCCGTAAGTGTATAGGTATTATTGAAGGTGTAGGCCGCATTGGCGTAGTAGGACAAGAAGCGGTTTTCCTCAAATAGTAGGCCCGAGCCATTGGGTGATCTGTTGGGGATGAGTTCTGAACCACCATTATCATCTATGGCCAAAGGAAAAGTAGTGGTCAGGTCTACGGGAATACCCAAAAGGGTTCGCTCATCAAAACCGAACACCCTATTCACTGTATTGCTTTCAAGTACCGTCCTTCGTATTTCATAACCTGCCAATGCCGTGAGTGAATGCAGGCCATCTTTAAAGGTTTTATCATAGTTTAACTGTAACCGTCCTGTGAAAGATCTAGACTCTTGGGTATTAACATCTAAAAACCCACCGAGGGGTATGGCAAAATCTGTGGGTCTTCCTGTAGTTTCGTCGAGTTGCGCAAATTGGGTGACCAAACTGCGGACTACGAAGGTATTTTCGTTGAAGACCTGTTGGTTTCTTGCTTGGTTCATTTCGTATTGGTAGCTCGCTGTTGCGGTCAAATCTTCTGAAATGTTATAATCAAGAGCTGCTTGCAGCCTGATATTATTACTTCGGTTGACATTGTTGTTGTTATCTATTTCATCCAAGGTATTGAAGGTGAGCGGGTATGGAAAGCCTTGGGCCAATGCCAAATCAGAACCTACCTGCGAAGCGGGCGCCAACGCTTGTACCCCGGCAAGGCCTTGCATGGGCACCCTATTCCCGTTATCGTCCACTATTCTGCTTAAAAGTGATTCCTGGTTGATTAGGGTTGCGGCATCTGCACCTGCAAATCCAATATTGGCCTTGCTACGGGTGTAATTAATGTTGGAACGCACCTTGAGCTTGTCTGAAAAATTAAAAATACCTCCCGTATTGATCACAATTTGGGTGGCATCATCCCCTATGACCGTATTGGCGTTGGTATTGTATAGGAGGGACGTATTGAACGAATAATTTTCACCGCCTCCGGATATTCCAAAGTTGTATTGGTTAAAGATTTGGGGCCTTGTCAAAAGCCGAACCTCTCTCCTAAAATCCCTTGACTCAAGTGCTTCCAATCTCGATGCTGCCTCCACCGCTGAGATATCTCCCCTTCGTTGTAAAAGGAGCACTTCCACTGCAGGGTTGAGTTCACGCAAATTACCTTCCCTAAAGGTGCCGTCCGGAAGATTGGCAACGCCAAAACGGTCATTGCCCGTAACCTACAAAATTTCACGAATAAAATAAATCTGGTCCCTTGAACCAGGAAATGGGGAAGAAGTATAATCCACTTCGTTGGTAATGGAGGTATTAAAGGAGGCCCGTGTGGTCAACTTCTGATTTTTGCGCCCTTTTTTTGTTGTGATAACGATAACACCATTGGCCGCCCGTATACCCCAGATGGATGCTGCAGCGGCGTCCCTTAAAACACTGATACTTTCAATGTCATTGGGGTTTACTGTGCTTGTATTGATAAATCCGAAATCAGGTTCATCAGGACCTCGTGTAGGTTCCCCTTCTAAAGGAAAGCCGTCTACAACAATAAGAGGTGCCTGATCGCCTTGAAATGTATTGGAACCCCTAATAGTAATCCTTGTTTCATTACCCCCGTTTCGAAAACCACTCCCATCAAATAAAAGTCCTGCAACTTCTCCCTCAATTTTTGAGAGTACATCTTGGGCCACTTTAGCCCCCAGTATTTTCTCGTCTACCTTCTCAAAAGATCCCGTGACACGCTCCTTCGATATTTGTTGGTAACCGTTGGATACCAGCTCTACGCCCTGAAGTTGAAAACTACTTTCCTTTAAAGTTACCTCGTAGGTATCTTCTTCGGTGACAACGATTTCTACGTCTCCAAACCCCAAATATTTGAAGAGTAAAATATCTCCCTCTTTGGCCTGAATTTCGAAATTTCCATCAAAATCTGAGAAAGTGCCACGCTCTTCACCCGTTACGATTATCGCTACTCCACTTAAAGGCAAACCTGCTTCATCTTTTATCGATCCCTTAATATTCCGTTGAAGTGCCTTTCTTGGACCAACCGATGTCCCCTCTCCGTTTTTTTTTAAAACGATTTGGTCGTCCAAGATGACATAGGTAACATCGGTGCCCTTAAAAATTTTGTCCAGTATGCTCTCAATGGATTCGTCATTGGATTGTAAGGTAATTTTACGACCTAGATTAAAGTCATCAGGACTGTAGATGAATTCATAAGACGTTTTTCGCTCAATTTCCCTAAGCACATTTTCCAATGAACTGTCTTGGTAATTAAGGGTAAGTCCTCCGGTTTGTGCAAAACCTGTTTCAGGAAGGTGGACTAAAGCGATGAAGACCGTTATCAGAGCCCATTTCGCCCATGTATTTATGCACAGGTTTTTTTTGAAAATGCTGTTATCTGTTGGGTGTTCAAATTTTTTCATTAATTTAATAGTGTAATCGTTAATAGCTATCGATTTCCAATACTTTATTGACAAGGGATGTTGCCGCATCCCTTGTTTTATTTTATCATTATCTCCCGGTCTTTTATCTCGTATTCAAATGCTACAATATTGTTGAGGTACGTCATGACCTGCTCCACACTTTTTCCTTCCAATCTGGCCGTAAACCTCCTATTTTGCAAGGTGGTATTGCTATTGTTGATTTGAATATTGTAATGACGCTCCAAGGTTTTTTGAATTGCAGCGAACGGTAATTTTTTGAAAACCAAAATCCCGTTTCGCCATGCTAAGAACTCTTCTACATCCACATCGTACTTTTCATGACTGTTATCTTTGGCGTTCCAAACGGCTTGCTGATTGGGCTTTAAAATATGGGCGGTTACTGAGGTGTCCTTTTCATGGAATACCTTTACCGTACCTTCTTCCAAAGTGGTCTTGATACCATTTTCGTCGTCATAGGCACTCACATTGAAACGGGTACCCAAAACCTCAATATCTATTTCAGCGGCATTGACAATGAAGGGTTTTTCCGTGTTTTTGGCAATATCGAAATAGGCCTCACCTTCCAGATACACCTCGCGATTTGAACTATTCGAAAAACTAGTGGGGTACCGCAATGAACTGCCGGCATTCATTTCTACGCTGGAACCGTCTGCCAAGCGTATTGCAAAGCGCTTCCCAAACGGTACCTTTAAAGTATTGTAACTTACCCTTCCTGCAGCGTTGTTCGCCTCATATTCCAGAACCCCTTTGTTCACCGTTCCCAAAAGCTGATTTTGGGCGTTTTTGATACTATCGTTTTTTTCAGGACTAAGTACGATGTCGTTGCCATCATCGGTGATGAGCCGTATTTCATTGTCTACCACTACATTTTTTCCGCCAATGACTTCTGAAGGTGCGTCAAGTTGCAGTTTGACAAAGACGCCAATTCCTATAAGAACTATAAGGGCAGCTGCATATCTGTAAACATATGACATACCAACTATTTTACCCTTGCGGTTCAACCCCAAACGGTTTTCCAATTTTTGAAATCCTTTGCGGGCGTCAAAAGAAATTCCTTCGGAAATGTTGTGGTAATCCTTGTATAAAAATTCCGTGGCTAAAAGTTGATACTTTTTCTGGTCAAGAAATGACTCCAAAACAGAAAGCTCGTCTTCTGATATCGTATTATTATCGTACTTCTGTAATAAAGAATAGAACGCGTCTTTAGACATTGATTTTACATTTTATTTATACCCTAGACGCAGTTTTTTGAAAATCCCTTATCGTTTCGATATATTTTTTCATTTTTAATTAAGGAATACCCTGAATCTTCTCATAAAATGTAATGCCACTATCGTATCATTTTATTTATAATAAACTGATTTTCAATTTTTTAGTACACTTTCTTAATTTTTTTTAATTCTCGATGGTACTTTTTGATTTTTGAATTGTTTCAAAGAAAAAAGTATCAATGAACCCCTTCAATTCTGCAAAAAGACTTTTGGAAACATGGTTTTCGACAGACCTAAAGGTTGAAAGAACATTCTTCGTGGAAGGGGAGAATGAAGTTCCTACATCAAGAAATGTTTCTCAGAACAGGATACGGGAGGATATTCTGAAAATGAAATCCCTAAATACAGATTTGGCTTGGGAAAAAATAGCGTCTAGAATTGAAGACGTAGAAATCGTACCAACCAAAAAAATACCTTCAACACGAAACAGCTGGTGGCGCTATGCCGCAGCATTTATTGTAACAGTGGGTCTGGGCGTGGCGTTGAAATTGCAATTGGATAATGATGCCCAGAACAACCCCATAGAGTTTGGCGCTGATTTAGCGACGCTGACCATTGATGGCGAGGTGATTGAAGTTCCAAAAGGCAACACCTTCACCATCAACGACGAATATGGGCAAGTGGCCGCCATGAAAGGAAATAATAGGTTGGTTTATTCCCCTGAAGGAACATCGCCAACAATGCACCATTTGAAAGTGCCTAACGGTAATCGAATAACGGTGTTGCTAGCTGATGGCACGAAGGTACATTGCGATTCAGGCTCTTCTTTATCCTATCCATCAAGTTTTGTAGCAGGGGAGACACGGGAAGTTACCTTAAAAGGTCAAGCATACTTTGATGTTACTGAACAAGGCGCAGATAAGTTTTTAGTACACACGCAAAATACGACTGCCGAAGTCACGTGTACACAGTTTAATATGGCGGCCTATCCCGAAACCCAAACGACCGACGTTGTGCTCGTAAAAGGGGTTATTAAGGTTGGGGGAGCAAAGGATGCTCCATTTCCAATGAATGAAAGAATACTGCTACCGGGGCAACGCATGAGCTACAACAAGGCATTGAAACGTATACACGTTGCTTCTGTGAATACCTATAATCACACTGCCTGGGTGTCAGGAAAATTGATTTTTGAAGGCACGCCTTTTAAAAATATCCTCAAAACCCTAGAGCGTAATTACAATGTAACCATCGAAAATCACAAAGCTGAGATTGCCAATACAATGTTCAGGGCAAAGTTTGACAATGAAAATCTCGAAGATATTTTGGAGGCCTTTCAAAAGAATACTGCCTTTTCATATGCAGTGGAGGAAAACACTATCGTGATCCAATGAATTTCGTCAGAAACAGACATATCGATAAAAGGCCCTTTTGGTTTCGTTTGCACCACGTATTGCGATACTTTGCTTTAGTCAGTGTGCTGTTGGGGACGAGTTCCTGTATGAACAAAAATGAAGGTAGTCCCCTGACCGTTCAGGCTATTGGAACTTCAACGCCTTATCATTACAATATTGAAGGAATTCTTGATGGTGTTCACGGTGCTAAAATTGCGCTCTACAGCATTACGCCCGATTATTCTTATGTGCCTTTGGACAGCACCACTGTAAAAGCGGGTCGCTTTACCTTTAACGGAATGGCCAATGGTCTTACGCCCGCCGTTTTGACCTTAAACGATAGCATACCCCTATCATCTTTGTTTTTGGAAGAAGGAAATACCAAGGTGTCCATAAATCTTGTTAAGGAAAGCGATTTTGAAGGATATTTTCTATCTGATTTTATATTGGAAGGTACGCCAGGCAATGAATTGTATCAAGGGTTTCAGAAAGAACTCAAAACCATCGAGTCCAGTGAGGCTTACTTGAAAATGGATGAGCTCGCATGGGAATTGTGGCAAATGGAAGATACGGTAGTCCAGACCAACGCCAAAAGCTATTTACAGTTATCCCGTAAAATGACCAAGTTGCAAGATAGCATTGATGATGCAATAAATGGATTACGAAAGAATTTTGTCCTTCAAAACAATGCTTCGCCTTTAGCGCCATACATATTGTTCAATGAGGGTTTGGGATTTAACCAAGATGCCTATACCATTGAAGAACTACAAATGCTTTTCAATACTTTGGATGTTTCCCTTGCCAACAACCCGTACTACCAGCTATGCCAGGAAAAATTGGAAAGGGCAATACAATTGCTACCAGGGCAGCAGGCACCCAATTTTGCCTTCCATTATGCCAATCACCCCAGCAATTCGCTTTCCAATTTGAAAGGGAACTATGTCTTGTTGGAATTTTGGGCCTATTGGTGTGCTCCCTGCCTCGAAAGCCTACCTGAGCTGAAGCAATTGTATGAAACCAATCAAGGGCAAGACTTAACAGTACTAAGCATTCATGACAATTATGAACAGAATATTTGGCTTGAAACCCATAACAATTTAAAACTGCCTTGGGAGCCCGTCTTTATGGACAATAAAGGAACCAATGATACCGCCGTATGGCAGTTATATGATATCGAAAACGTACCCACCAATTACCTGATTGATAACAAAGGAAACCTTGTAGGCCGAAACCTTACCATAGATGACATAGCGCGTATCCTAAAAAATGATTTATAATTTAAAAACAATACAAATGAAAAGGATAATTACAAACTTCATTCTTCTTAGCACGATTGGGATTTTTGCCCAACAACAGACCAGCTTTGATTTTTCCAGATTTAAAGAGGAACAGTCTTTTGAATATACCGGAAGCGGAATGTCACATTTGGAAGGTAATGGAATACGGCTGCATACTTTTGACCTAGAAGACCCAGATGGTTGGGTACGTATCTCCTCTGATACTATTAAAGACGGAAAGTTTGCTTTAACAGGAAAAATCCAAGCGCCAAGACATGTGCTGTTAAGTGTTAGGGATGAAGAAGGTCCATTGTATGTAAAATATCTTATAGCAGAACCAGGAAAAGTAACCTTAACCTGGAACGACGACTATGGGGATTTATATATTGATGGCGGAGAATATAATCAGAAGGTCACTGCAAAAGTGGAACAAAATCCTAAAATGCTCAACGCTAGTAGAGCATCAAGCAACGCTGAAGCACGTATGATGTTCGAACAAGATACGGTGAAGTTGTATGCGCTTAATGACATCGTTGAAGATTTTATGAAATTAAGGACTGATAGTTTCGATGATATCAGAAAGAATGGTGATGATCCAATGGCCAGACTTTTAGCCATGTACTGGTCTAACCTACCGAACGATATTTATGACAATGGAGCAGAAAGTGTCGAAAAAGAAATAGATGCTTTACAAGATGAAATCGGTTTGGGTGAAATTCCGGCCATTACGTATATCAAAAATTTCACAAAGCGAATGGATAATGCACGATCCATTGCCGGTGAACTACAAGACGGTAACACTATAAAAGACTTCACTGCAAAAACGATTGATGATAAAGAAATCAATTTAAACGAAGAAATTGAAAAAAGTAGTTATGTATTGGTAGATTTTTGGGCGAGTTGGTGTGGGCCATGTCGACAAGAAAACCCAAAGATGAAGAAAGTATACAATGCCTACAAAGATAAAGGCTTTAACATCGTCGCCTTCAGTATAGATGAGGATAAGGAAGATTGGGTAAGTGCATCTAAAGAAGACGAAATTCCTTGGGTAAATATTAGTGATATTCAAGGTTATGACAGTCCCATTGCCGAACAATATGGAATTCAATCCATTCCTGTGAACTACTTAGTGGATAGCACCGGTAAAATTGTGGCTAGAAATCTTCGTGGGGACCAATTGGAGAAAGAAATTGAAGCTTTATTGGGTACAAAATAATAAACGTCCCATACCGAAAAATCTTTATTTGAGTTAGTTAGTTGATTAATGAAATAGGGTCCTGTATTGCTATGCAGGCCCTATTCTTAAAAACAAAAAAATGAAAAATCAAGTTATTTTATTTTTAGTCCTTTGCGCCAGTTTTTCAAGTTTTGGACAAATACTTACCCCTGTTACCTGGAGCACTGCAGTAGAGAAATTGGATGACAGTACCTATAAGTTGGTATCCACTGCGAGTATCGATTCGGGTTGGCATTTATATTCCCAGACAGTACCGAAAAAAGGTCCCGTACCCACATTGTTCGAATACAATGGAATAGGGGAGGGATTTGAATTGATTGAGGCGACCAACGAGGAGGAAGGACATACCGTAAACGACCCTGTTTTTAAAATGACCATTACTTATTTCGAAGATTCCGCGCGGTTTGAGCAGTTAGTTCGAGTGACAGACAAAAACTTGAAAAAAATTGAAGGTTTTGTAGAGTTTATGGCCTGTGATAATTCCAGATGTCTACCTCCCACCGAAGTTGACCTAGCATTTGAATTATAATGCTAAGGGTACCATACAAGAAATTCAAAAATAATGATTTAATCGCTCCTGATTTCCTTTCTTTTTTTCTAGGGCATGTCGGTTGCCTGTAGTGGTCAAACAAGCTTTTCGCAAACAACTATCGAATCCTTAGGGAAGAAATCGGTGCAAACAGTTTTCATTGACCAAGAAGCTTCGGTGCTCAAAGGGCCACAAACTGCCGTAACCGCTGAGCAAGAACAAGAAGACGAATCCAAGGATAGTCAGGGACTGCTGACCATCTTCCTATTGGGTATGGTAGCAGGTTTTGTTGCCATTTTTACCCCTTGTGTCTTCCCATTGATTCCGATGACGGTCAGTTTTTTTACCAAACAGAGCAAATCAAAATCAGAGGGAATCAAGAATGCCATAGTATACGGTATTTCGATCATTATCATTTATGTGCTCTTAGGTACCGTTGTGGTTACCATATTTGGAGCGAGCTCCCTTAATGCACTGGCGACAAATGTTTGGTTCAACCTTATTTTTGCCTTGATACTCATTCTCTTCGCTGCGTCTTTTTTAGGAGCGTTTGAAATCATGCTACCCAATTCATGGGCAAACAAAATTGACGCAAAATCAAACCAAGGGGGTTATTTAGGTATATTTTTTATGGCCTTGGCCCTGGCCATCGTTTCGTTTTCATGTACAGGGCCTTTTGTAGGAAGTATCATAGGAGCGGGCTCTGCCCAAGGTGGTATTGGCCCTATCGTCGGAATGTTCGGATTCTCATTGGCCATAGCGTTGCCTTTTGCCTTATTTGCTGCTTTTCCTGGATGGCTGAATTCCCTTCCAAAATCTGGAGGCTGGTTAAATACCGTAAAAGTGGTTTTGGGATTTATTGAGTTGGCCTTTGCCTTTAAGTTTTTATCCAATGCAGATCTTGTGCTACAAGCACATTGGCTCGAGCGAGAGGTCTTTCTAGCCGTATGGATCGCGATTTTTGGCACCTTGACACTGTATCTTTTAGGTAAGATCAAACTACCACATGATTCCCCATTAAACCATATTTCTGTAGGAAGGTTGTTCTTAGGATTAGTAACCCTTTCGTTCACTATTTATATGATTCCAGGGCTCTGGGGTGCCCCCTTGAACCTGATAAGCGCCTTTCCACCTCCACAAGAGTACAGCGAGTCACCATATGGTGTTGGATACGCCAAATCAAATGGGAACCAAGCTAGCGTATCTGTACAGGAGGTTCCGGAAGGGGCTGAATTAATGGCTCCCCATGATATTGTCCATTTTAAAGATTATGATACCGGCCTTGCCTATGCTAAAAAGGTGGGGAAACCGGTAATGCTTGATTTCACTGGGCATGCCTGTGTCAACTGTAGAAAGATGGAACAGAACGTTTGGCCAAGACCTGACATATTGAAAATCTTAAAGAATGAGGTGGTATTGGTTTCCCTGTACGTTGATGATAGAAGAAAATTGGAAGCGGATGAAGTTGTAGAATCACAGTTACGGCCAGGCAGAAAACTGCGCTATATAGGTCAAAAATGGAGCGAATTACAGACCCTTAAATAAAAAGCGAACACACAACCCTTTTATGTTTTGATGGATCATAATGAAGATAATCTTCTTAATCCCGTGGCCTATACCCCAAACGCCGAAGAATACCTAAAATGGTTACAAAAAGGAATTAAAAAATTTAAAATGTAATACAATGACAAATAAATTAGCCACAGTATTTGCGGTTGCGTTCAGTATATTTCAAATTACCCTAGCGCAAGAAACAGAACTAAAAAATAGTGTCCGTATCTCGGGAACTATTGAAAATTTCGAGTTGGATTCATTGACTATAGGTCATCGTTGGGACGATCAATTCGTTGATAAAATTGCCGTTGACAAAAAAGGAAATTTTGAATACGCATTAGAAACATCTCCAGAATATTTTATTCTTTTTGATGGAATAAACATGATAGAGTTACATCTTAAGAATGGCGACAATTTAAAGTTAAATTATAATGCGAATCGCAGTGATTGGTCCATTGATATTGAAGGTGAGGGTAAAGAACGAAACGATTACTTGGCAGAATTTCAAAAATTACAAGATAATTTTTCTTTTGTAGACGAAACACTGGCATTGAGTTCAAAAAATTTCGAATTAAAAATAGAACTTGCCGAAAAACGACTCAACGATAAATTAAATGTTGTTGACCAATCGGATAACCTTTTTATCACGGAGCAAACAGAACGTTATCAAGAATTACTGAACAGTATAAAAGAGGAATACGCTGCCAATGAATACATCAAAGCGAATTTGGCTAAAGGTAAACCATCTCCAGTATTCAACAATTACGAAAATTTCTCAGGCGGTACTTCATCACTTTCCGATTTTAAGGGGAAATACGTGTATATCGATTTTTGGGCTACCTGGTGCGCACCCTGCATTGCGGAAATTCCTTATCTAAAAAAACTCGAAAAAGAATATCACAATAAAAATATTGCCTTTGTTAGTATTTCCATTGATGAACCTAGGTTTAAAGAAAGTGTGGAAGAGATGGTAGCTAATAAAGAGTTGCCAGGCGTTCAACTATTTGCAGGAAACGATAGGAATTTTTACAATGCTTATCGCGTAACCGCCGTTCCAAGATATATCTTAATTGATCCATCAGGTAATATCGTTGGTGCTAATGTTTTACCCCCATCGCAGATTAAGTTGGATGCCCTTACAGGAGATTTATAAAACCTATAAGGCGCGTTTAGGGCAAAAACTTAGGGGTAACTGACAAGGCAATGGAAAATCTACTTAAGCCTATCAAGGTTACATTGGGCATGGAAGATGTAGCGCTTTTATAGCTCATATTATGAAAAGGATATTTTTATTATTGATAGGTATTTTTTTCAGCCAGCTGTTGTGTGCACAAGGGTTTAAAATTACGGGAAAGGTCGTTGCCAGTGAGAATCAAATGCCATTGGAAGGTGCCGACGTTTATGTAAAGACTTCACAAAACAAGGGTCCCCTTGTTTTCGGCATATCGGATAGCAAAGGTTACTTTGAATTGGAAGGGGAGACATTGCAGGAAGAATTGACCCTCTATATCTCCTTTAATGGCTATCAAACCTTGGTATTTGAATTGGTACCTCAAGCTTTAATAGCCATGGGTACCATTCGCTTAAAAGAATCCCCTGAGCGCTTGGAAGGTGTTACCGTTGTAGGTAAAACACCTCCGATCAAACAAAAAAAAGATACCTTGGAATACAACGTGGCGTCTTTTAAAACCATAGAAGGGGCCACTGTTGAAGACCTTTTGAAAGTGTTGCCAGGCATTCAGGTTTCAGCAGACGGTACCATAAAGGTGAAGGGTAAGGATGTTGATCGGTTGCTCGTCAACGGGGAAACGTTTTTTAGCGATGACCCCAAAATTGCCACTAAGAATCTTCCCAAAGATGTGGTAGCCAAGGTACAGGTTACCAACACCAAAACTGAAGAAGAGGCATTTATCGGAGACCGAGGCGACGATAATGCCAAAACTATCAACCTCGTTATAGAAGAGAAAAAGAACGGTAGGTATTTTGGAAATTCGAGTGCCGCTTATGGAAGTAATGACCGCTATTTTACCAATCTTTTTTTAAATAGGTTTAATAAAAAACAACGGGCCAGTATATTGGGAGGTTCCAATAATGTTAACCGAGAAGGTGGCTCATTGGAAGATTTTTCGGTTAATCCAGGTGGTGCCTCTGGGCAAGGTTTTGTTACCTCTTCCTCAGGAGGAGCAAGTATTGCCAATGCAAAAGATGACCATAAATTTGGGTTGAACTACCTTTTTTCAAACAATACGTCTTTTAACGAAGAGCAAATCAATAGAGCGAACATCTTACCGGATCGCCGTTTTTCCACAGCATCCAAGACAAGAACAACCGGAAATACAAATAACCATAGGGTAAGAACTAATTTTCAATACAATATAAACAAAACAGTACAGATCAATGTGGAGCCCAATATGGTGGCGCGCTATTCTAACACCACAAATACCACAAGTACCAGCTCTACGATTGAAATGGGTGCTACTATTAACAGCAACGAACAAAGCACCCTGACCAAAACAAACTTCCGCAATTTCTCCAACAGGTTTGTGTTATTGAAAAAGTTGGACACGGTTGGTAAATTTATGAGGGTATCCTTTAGAAACAGTAATATAGCTACCTTGAGCAAGAGCGATATCGCCGGGCAGCGTACGGTGTTCGAAGAGGGCGCCCAGGCAACCGCCTTCAATCAGTTTACCGATGCGGATACCAATAATGATTTTTACGAAGTTGGCGCGAGGTACCGTCAATCTATTGCTGAAGGTTTTTTTATCGATATAGGGTACGATTATCAAAACGGGAGGTTAAAAAGTAGAAGGTTGTTTTTTGACAATACCATGCCATCTGCATCGAAATTTCCGGCTTTTGATAAGACCTTAAGTTCAGATTTTATTTTTAAGGATAGGCGGCATGTTCCCTATTTGAGGCTTCAAAAAAGTGGAGAGAAATTGGATATCAATGTTACGGCGAGACAAAATTGGACAGAAATCAATAATATCGATGTATTGCAAGAAACCCAATTTGCAGAAAAATATAGTAACGTATTGTTGAGTGCCGCTATAAATTACCGAGCGAATGAAGATAACAATTTAGGCTTGTCCTATACCAGTGGTTTGACCATTCCAGACATTGCCCAATTACGGCCCGTTTCCAATCTAGATGACCCTTTGAACGTATTGATAGGGAACCCCAACTTAAATCCTACGGTGAACCATGAGGTCGTATTGAATTATGAAACCTACAATTACGATAATCTGAGTAACCTTTTCATAGAGGGCAGCCTTACAGTAGTGGAGGATGCCGTCACCGAAGTTACGGCTACCGATGAGAATTTTTTAACATCAACTACCTATGTCAATGTAGATGGAAACTATGCTGTCAATGGAAATTTAGGATATAGTAAAGAGATTGAAAGGGACAGTACTTTTGTTCTGTTCTTTGACATCAATTCAAACCTTACGTTTAGCAATGACAAACGTTTTGTAAACGGCCAATCATTGGTGGCAAAAACGCTGGATATTAATCCTAACTTTAGCACTACATTTTTGCTCAATGACTTGTTTAGTATTGAGTTAGCCTATAACTTTTTATACACAACGACCGATTTCAGTTTAGATGCCTCGGAGAATATTGAGTTCAATACACAGAATGCGTCGTTACGTACCGAACTTTTGTGGCCGAAAAATATAGTTTGGAGGAATAACCTGACCTATACCTTTAATAGTGATGTTGGCCCAGGTTTTAATAGGGATGCCTATTTCTGGAATATGAGTTTGGGCCTGAAAATTTTGAAGGGAAAAGGTACCGTAAACGTATTGGCGTTTGATGTGTTGAACCAGAATATCAATAGCCGAAGAACCACTGGCACATCGTTTATTCAAGATTTTCAAGGTACCGTGCTACAGCAATTTTTTATGCTCGGCTTTAGCTATAATTTTAATAATTTTTAGCCAAAATCCTCATTTCGCATCTCCGTTGCTCAGTGCTATTTAATAATCAAAAGTAGCAACAGGGAAAAGAAATAATTTTTTTGTTTCCAATTGGAAAAGCGTTCCCGCAGATTGATCAAGGCCTTCCTTATTTGACCTTCCACCGTTCTTTCTGAAATATCAAGTTGGTCTGCGATTTCCCGGTATTTATAGTTTTGTAGCTTGTTCAACATAAAAACTTCCTTTCTTTTCTCGGGCAGTTCTTCGATAAAGCGCATTAACATAGCAAGTTGCTTGTCGCGGTTGGTTTCAGGGTTATGGTTCACGTGCATGATGACTTCCATCCGAATCTCCTCCAGCGCATTGATTTTTTTGGCATTTTTTCGATGTTGATCGATAAAGGCATTATAAACACAGCGATATAGATAGCTTTTTAACGTGTCTTTGTTTTTGATGCTTTCGCGTTTATTCCAAAGCGTCATAAACACATCTTGTACAATGTCTTCTGCCTTAGATTTATCTCGGGTCAATGAGAGACAATAGCGGCATAAAGGTTCAAAATAATACTTATATATTTTAGCGAAAGCGTTTTTGTTGCCCATGACGAAATCGGAGATGATTTCAGCTTCCCTATCAACATATGTAGCTATCTCATGCTTCATTTTTATAGTACACCACGAAGAGGATATTATCTTGAGAGCCTGCTATGCAGTATCAAAAGAAATTACACTTGAAGTTTGATGATATTTGAACCTCTAGACCGTGTAAGAACTAAAATAAGTCAAAAAATTGATATAGTGGTCAGAGGCCTTTTTTACTGGGTTTTTAGTAAGATAATAGGTACAAAAAGAGGTGTTTTTCTGCCATTGTTTGCCGTTTTTAGGATTGCCAATTAAAAATTCAGATATGTATATACTTATTAAAATTATTGAAGTTTAGAATTTTAATTGTTTTCATCTACAATTCAAGACCTGTGTTTTTCCTATGATTTGAGTTATTATAAAAGTGATTCATTGAGATGTTCCTTATTTGTGATGTTTTGACCGTTTCTATATCGCAAGTAAAGAAAGAAACTTTTCTTGTTCAAGAACTCGATTTTCCCCTGGCCTGAAGAATAGCCTTATTGTCTTAAACAAGACCTATAAACTCGCATTCCGTATTCATAATTTCATTGAGATTCCCAACCATATTCAAGGGCGACATCCAAAGTTTAAGATTAAATGAAAATGTTGTGATAGCACTAGATAGCCCTTTCTTTACCAAATTAAGGTTGTCAATTGTGCAATCTCCATCGAATGTGATGAGCGAATCAAAACCACCATCTAAAAAGTCATATTTTATAAAAAAAATTAAATAATATTAAATATGACTTTTTTTTACTTAATTAAATGAATATTTTGATTTTTTAGTTCAGATTAAATAAATTTGCTGGTATAAAATTGTTTTGGTTGGCGTTTTACTTAACCATTAATAAAATTCATTGATCATGAAAGTGCTAGAACAAGTATTACATAGCTTAATGACTAGGTATATAGAACGGGTGCCCGATGTTTTAAAAATTACACAGGCTTTAATAGAAAAAGGGGTAATTGAGAAACAAGAGGATATAGAGAACGATCATATTGCCTTTAGAACAATGGGAGTCCCTAATTTGGGCATTGCCTCTTTCGAGAAAATATTTTTGCACTATGGATATACCAAAAAGGATTCATTTTTCTTTGAACGTAAAAAAGTAAAGGCCTATTGGTATGCTCCTCCAAGTCCTGAGTTTCCCCGTATATTTCTTAGTGAACTCTGCGTTTCTGATTTATCTGAGGAAATTGGTGCTATTATAACATCTTATACCAATGAAGTTACGAAAGACCCAGTAGACAATCTTGATTTAAACAATGCTGAAGAAGTAAGCTCATTTTTACAACGGCCACTCTGGAGGATTCCCACTTTAGACGATTATAGCAAATTATTGGAGGCAAGCGAATATGCAGGATGGGTAATTTACAATAGATATTACCTTAATCATTATACAATTAGTGTGAATGAATTACCTAAAGGATACAATACGCTCACAGAGTTTAATACCTTCCTCGAATCTATTGGTGTTGTTTTAAGTGATGCAGGAGGTGTTATTAAATCGAGCAAGGATGGATTATTGTTGCAGAGCGCTTCGGTATCGCAATTATGTGAAGCAACATTTGCTGACAATGATACGATGAAAATCTCAGGTAGTTATGTGGAGTTTGCTGAACGTAAGGTACTTCCAGAATTTACAGCTTTACCTAAAAATAAAATACAAAGAGAGCATAGGCGAGAAGGTTTTGAAACGGCAAACGCAGACAAAATTTTTGAAAGCACATTTACAAGTCAAACAAAGAGAAAATAAGTACATTTTAAATAGAGGAAAAAATTCTCACGTTGGGTTGAGGTAAAGTAGGCCCTTTGGTAACTGTTTATTAAACAAAAAGAACGGTATGGCCCTCCGCATACTCCAAACTGTTTAAATAATTAATATCCAAATCATTACATAGGCATTCACGAAAATTTGAACACTATAACTATCCGCTACATGCAAAGATGGGTACTGAGGTGTTAAAAGTCATAATTGACTTTAAATATCGTTTACTGCTAAATTTTTTAGTTTATCAGGCCTATAAGAGTTAAATTTTATTTGATATAACAAAGGGTTACGTTTGTATCATAAAAATTGACGAAATGCAGACAATAGATAAGTTCGACAAGGAAATCATAGATATTTTAAATATAGATGGTAGAATATCTTTCTTGAGCATTGCCAATGAATTGGGTATTTCTAACACAATGGCACATCAACGAGTTGCTAAATTGATTGAAAATAAAATCATCACGTCAATACGACCAATTTTAAATGAGAAGAAAATAGGATATGACTTAGGTTGTTTTACGGGAATATCATTAGAAAAAGATTATGTGCATGGTGATGTCATCGAGGCGCTGAGGAAAATCCCGGAAATCACGGAATGTTATTTTATTGCAGGGGATTATGCTTTTTTTGTTCGGGTTGTTGCAAAAGATAGTGATGATTTGAGGCGTCTTCTTTATGACAAAATCGATAAAATACCAGGCGTATACAAAACGGTATCAATGATTGATTTAGGATGTGCTTTTAAAAGAAATGTCAAAATCTAGACAAGAATTTAAGTTCGTATCTCCCGTAAATCATGCGTATATCGGGGAGGTATTTGGTATAACATTTGTTGATTTTAAAGATTAAGTAAATCAAGCAGAACCAGCAATTGTCCATTAGAGAAGCATTCCTGACCTCGAAAAAGTGAAATAGTGGATAATTAGTTGATATGATGAAAGTATCAATGTTTTTCTAGGGCATTGACAAGTTGTGACATGAGTAAGCGTCTTTAAGAAGTATTGGAGGAAGCACAAGAAATGATAGTTTTTCTTTGATTTTAGCGTTACACTGTGAATGTTGGTATAAAATCTATTTCATTATAGAGATTTATCGTACCAAGCTTGCCTACCTAGCATTTTTTTGTTTTTAACGGATGGAATTTTTTAGTTGCATGCCAAAAATGGAGTGAGTTACAAACCATAAACTATAAGGCAAACTCACAACCATTTTACGTGTTGATGGACCATCAAGAACAGAATCTTATAATTGCGGTAGCCTACACCCCCGACGCCAATGAATATTATTGATGGTTGATAAAAGGAATAAGTGCATTTAATAAATGGAAATTACCATATAAATCCGAAGCATTTAATCGAGGAGTAAAAGAATTAATAATGATGCACAATAAGGGTTTTATAAAATTTTACGTCTAATAACTACTTGATAATAATACAGAAGAAAATGAAAAGTAATCTTTTTTTAGGTCTGGTCAGCTTTGTGTTGGCAATGGCAACCGTAAACGCGCAACGTATTGATTCCAAATTTGAAAAAGTAAAGGAACTGAACGGTGTTGAAGAGTACAATTATACCCCCAATGGTTTGAACGTACTGCTGACGCAAGATAACAGCGTTCCCGTGGTAACGGTACAGATCGTTTACCGTGTCGGATCAAAACATGAGGTTACGGGAAACACCGGTTCCACCCACTTATTGGAACACTTGATGTTCAAGGGTACCGAAAAATTCAATAAGCGTAAGGGAACATCGATAGATAGCAAACTGAACCGAGTTGGTGCCATATCCAACGCGACGACCTGGAACGACAGGACCAACTATTATCATACACTACCAAGCGACCAAATAGAACTGGCCATTGAGATAGAAGCGGATAGAATGCGCAATTCGTTGCTCCTGGAAGAAGATAAAGAAGCTGAAATGACCGTGGTTCGCAATGAATTTGAACAAGTGAGAACAATCCCTATGAATTACTGAACAAAGAAATTTGGGCAACTGCCTACATGGCGCATCCATACCATCATTCCACCATTGGTTGGCGTTCCGACATTGAAAACATGCCCATAGAAGTGTTGCGCGACTTTTACAATAGGTACTACTGGCCCAACAATGCTACCCTTACCGTCATAGGTGATTTCGAAAAAGAATCGCTTTTCAAAATGGTGGATACGTATTTTGGTAAAATAGGAAAGGCGCCAAAACCCATGGCGCAACCCTACACCCAAGAACCCATACAATATGGACCAAGGCAGGTAACTGTCAAGAAACCCGGAGACGCCGGTTTTTTGAATATGAGTTTTAAGCCCCCAGCTTATGCCCACAAAGATACCACTGCGATACAGGTGTTGGCAGAAGTATTGGGAACAGGAGTGTCATCGCCACTCAGCAAAACATTCTTGGATACAGGAGATGCGTTCTCTGCAGGTGCAAGTGCAAGTGCATTTAAAGATGCCAATCTTTTCTCCGTAGTCATGGTATTTTCTCCAGAGATGAGCCATGATTCCTTAAGGACAAAGGTATCTGCACTGCTGGAAAAAGTGAAAACGGAAGGTGTGGAACAAAAGGACATTGATAGGGTCGTTGCCAAAAACAATGCCGAGGCCATTCTCTATCGTGATGGCAGTGGCGTGATTTCTGCAGAATTGGCCGAAACCATTGCCGGTGGGGATTGGACCGAATATTTTACCCGCTACGAAAATCTAAAGAGCGTAACGGCCGCTGATATAAAACGTGTAGCCAACACCTATTTGGACATCGATCAGAGTACTACGGGATATTTTATTCCGGAAACATCTGGGGGCAGCGGCGAAGTAGGATCGTCGGATGGTTATAAAAGAAGCGCGGCTGGTGGAAAATATTACTACCGTAACCCTAAGATGGCCATTGAAGTCGCTGAGAAAAATAATGGCTCCATTGATCCAACAAACGAAGAAACACATTTCCCTACTACAGTTGTGGCATCAAAACAAAGAAAAAGGGCAACTGTTGCGGGAATCGATGTCATCACCGTTAAAAGAGGGGTCGAGGATTTCGTATCCGTTGCTGCCAGTTTTCCGGTCAGCGGTCTAATGAATACCTCTGATAATAGTATGCTTTCATCTTTGACTACTGGACTTTTGAGCAAAGGCACCCAAAAAAGGGATAAATATGAATTTTCAGAACAATTGGAAACATTGGGTGTTGGAATCTCAGTCGGCGCAGATGCCTACAATATAAATATTGGTTTTAAATGCCTGACCAAGGATATTCCAGAGGTCATAGGTCTACTAGCGGAAGAATTACGTTACCCCTTATTTGATGCCAATGAGCTTGAACTTTTGAAGGAACAATGGATAGGCTACATAAGCCAGGGTATTACTGACCCTTCACAAAGGGGCAACATTGCCTTTGCACAAGCGCTGTATCCAAAGAATCATCCGAATTACTCCAAGACCATTGAAAAAACTATAGAAGATATAAAAAATGTTACCGTATCGGATATCAAGGCCTTTCACAAAAAGTATTTTGGTACGGCTGGAATGCATCTGGTAGCGGTTGGCGATGTTGATAGTGAAATGCTTTACAGAGAATTGGAAGCGAGCTTCAAAAGCTGGGGCGGCGGAAATGTTGAAAAAGTTGACATTGAAACCCCAGACGCTACCGTGAAAGGGTCCCAATTGGTAGCCATCCCTGAAAAATCGAGTGCGCAGCTGTATATAGGGCAGTACACGGGATTGAAACGTTCCGACGCCGTTTACCTTCCGTTCTATATCGCCAACCAAGCTTTTGGTGGCGGTTTTTCTGGAAGGTTGATGCGTACCGTACGAGATGAACAGGGGTTGACCTATGGCATTGGTTCATACCATTCCGGACACACCTTTTCAGGAGGCCATTGGACGGTCTATGCCTCATTTGGTCCCGAGCTTTTCCAACAAGGTTTGGATGCCACTATGGAACAGCTAAAAATATGGTACGATAAAGGTGTTACACAACAAGAACCCGATGACATTAAATCGAACCTACAAGGGGTCTTCAAGGTCGGTCTCTCTAAAAGTGACGCATTGGCCAACACCCTTTTAAGCCTTGTACAAAGAGGGGAAACCCCTGAATATATTGAGCAATTTTCGAAAGAAATAGCATCGGTGACCCTTGGACAGGTGAACGATGCCATT
>JBHJJC010000077.1:0-25778 GCA_050042945.1 Croceivirga sp. | reverse complement strand
ACTACGCTTTCGAACGGTTTAAAGGTCATCCATGCCGAACGAAAAGGGGTGCCCACAATGGTATTGAGTTTGATAACTGCTGCAGGGTACAAAACAGATTATCTATCAAGCCCGGGAACAGCTGAGTTGGCCATGAATCTTTTAGATGAGGGGACAGCAGAAAAGACTGCCCTTCAAATTAATGAGCAGTTACAATTGCTTGGTGCTTCGTTAAGTATTTATTCAAACCAAGATCAGTCCAACATGTATATGTCAACGCTAAAACCAAGTTTTGACGAAAGTCTTGCGTTATTTGCCGATGTGCTATTACATCCGCAGTTTCCACAAAAAGAGCTTGACCGATTGAAGAACGAGCAAATAAATACAATCAAACAAGAACAGACAGAACCCATTGATATGGCATTGCGTGTGATGAATAAGTATTTATATGGGGATGATCACCCTTACAATTCTCCTTATACCGGGTCCGGCTATATAGAGACTGTGGAAAAAATGACGAGAAACGATGTCATGGCGTTCTACAATTCTTGGATAAGGCCCAACAACGCCACTTTAGTCGTTATCGGTGATGCTTCAATAGACGACTTAAAACCTAAACTTGAAAAGGCTTTTGGCAAATGGCAAAGAGGTGACGTGCCCTCAGTTCCTTTTAATACACCAGTGACCCATACCAAAAACACCTTATATCTCATGGATAGGCCAGAATCCGAACAATCCGTCATCCTTGCAGGACATTTGAACCATAAATATGGAGGGGTTTCAGAAGTGGCCCTTGAACAGATGATGAGTATTCTTGGAGGGGATTTTACCTCTCGCATTAACATGAATTTACGTGAAGACAAGCGATGGTCCTACGGAGCCAGTGGCTTTGTTTTAGGGTCTAAGGAAGAACGCCCATTCTTGGTCTATGCCTCTGTACAAACCGATAAAACGGCCGAATCGGTAACTGAATTCAAAAAGGAAATAACTGAATTTATCACCATTCGGCCACCAAACCAAGAAGAGTTGGATAAGGTCAAAACCAATCAAGTATTGAAGTTACCTGGGCAATGGGAAACCAATAGCGCCATTGATGATTCGATAAGTGAATTATTGCGTTACAACCTGTCTGACGACCATTACCAGACCTATGACCAAAGTGTTCGAAACCTTACCCTTAATGATATCAAAAAGGTGGGCGAGTCCGTTATCAAACCTGAGGAGATGAATTGGTTTATTGTCGGTGACCGCGCCAAAATCATCACAAAATTAGAACAACTTGGTTTTGATAAAATTATTGAAGTTGATGCCGATGGAAACCCTTTGGCTTCGGCAATGCGCGAACAAAAAATCGAAATAAAAAATTAAAGCTTTTTTTAGAACAAGATGTTAGCGCAATCTGGGATAGTCTGCCGGGTTGGCCTCATGCATAATGGCATAGACCTTTTCAAAGATATCCTCTTCGTTGGGCTTTGAAAAATAATCTCCATCAGAGGCATATGCTGGTCGATGTGCCATGGCAGAAAGTGTTTGAGGGGCGCTGTCCAAGTAATGATAGGCTCCTTGCTTTTCAACTATCTCCTGTAATAAATAGGCCGAACCTCCGCCAGGAACATCTTCATCGATGACAAGCAGGCGATTGGTCTTTTGAACACTTTTAACGACATCATGATTGCGGTCGAAAGGCAGCAGTGATTGCGCATCGATGACCTCTGCATCGATACCAACTTCTAGAAGTTCTTTGGCCACTTTTAAGACCATACGCAAAGTAGATCCATAGGAGACCAAGGTTATATCGGTACCTTCTTTCATGGTCTCAACAACTCCAATAGGTGTGCAGAACAAGCCCATATTAGATGGTTTCTTTTCTTTGAGGCGATATCCGTTAAGGCTTTCAATAATCAGGGCAGGCTCATCACTTTTCATCAAGGTATTATAAAAACCAGCTGCTTTGGTCATATTTCGTGGGACCAAAATATGAATACCACGCAATAAGTGAACCAATCCGCCCATAGGGGATCCAGAATGCCAAATGCCTTCCAATCGGTGCCCACGTGTTCTTATAATGAGAGGTGCTTTTTGCTTGCCTACGGTTCTATAGTGTAATGATGCCAAATCATCGCTTAAGGTTTGTATAGCATAAAGGATATAATCAAGATACTGTATTTCGGCAATAGGTCGAAGTCCGCGCAAGGCCATTCCGATACCTTGGCCAATAATGGCAGTTTCCCTAATTCCGGTATCAGCAATGCGCTGGTCTCCAAACTTTTTTTGAAGTCCTTCCAAGCCTTGATTAACGTCACCAATGTTACCCGTATCCTCACCAAATACAAGGGCTTCGGGATATTTTTCAAACAGGGCATCAAAATTATCTCGGAGTATTATTCGTCCATCTACCAATTCAGGACTATCCTCGTATTCCGGATATACCTCTTCGATGGAAGTGGCCCTTCCTTTTGATTCACTGAACAGATGGGAACTGTATAATGGTTGTGTCTTCTTCAGATAGTTATGTATCCAACTTTGCAGTTGGTCCTTTGCTAGGTGTTCTTCTCCAATCACATAGCGCAGTGCTTTTCTAGTATAAGAAGCCAAATCTTTTTTAACGGGTTCATCAATGGCAATCAAATCATTTTTGATTTTATTGATAAACGATTTATTTGGACTTGCCCCGGCAAGATTATCCAACAAGGAAATAACTTGCTTTTTATCAGAGAGATGAGGACGGAGGAACTCGGCCCATGCTATTTTTTTAGCATTTCGGACCTCTTGTTTGCATGATTTTTCAATGGTTTTTAGAGTGTCTTCATCAGCAATATTGTTTTCGACAATCCATTCTTTGAACCTTTTATTGCAATCGTTTTCGCGTTCCCATTCCAATCGTTCAGCACTTTTGTATCGTTCGTGCGAACCTGAGGTCGAGTGTCCTTGTGGTTGGGTGAGCTCCGTAACGTGAATTAAAACAGGCACGTGTGACTCCCTGGCAATATCTGAGGCATTGTCATATGCATGAATCAAAGCAGTATAATCCCACCCCTTAACCTTTATGATTTCAAAACCCTCTTGGTCTTCATTGCGCTGAAATCCTTTTAGAGCTTCTGAGATATCACTTTTTATCGTGTGGTATTCTTGCGGAACAGAGATGCCGTATTCATCATCCCAAATGCTTATCACCATTGGTACCTGCATCACTCCGGCAGCGTTCATTGTCTCAAAGAAATGTCCTTCACTGGTACTGGCGTTACCTATCGTACCCCAGGCTACTTCATTACCATTGTTCGAAAAATTCGTTTGATCGATTCCCTGTACATTTCTGTACACTTTAGAAGCTTGTGCCAAGCCCAACAAACGTGGCATTTGGCCCGCTGTGCAAGAAATGTCAGCGCTGCTATTTTTCTGTCGGGTCAAATCTTTCCAACTTCCGTCTTCATTCAAACTATGGGTAACAAAGTGCCCCCCCATCTGGCGACCTGCACTCATAGGTTCTTTTTCCATGTCAGTTGTAGCATACAATCCATGAAAAAACTCTTTAGGGCCCAAATAGCCCAAGGCCATCATAAACGTTTGGTCACGATAGTACCCACTTCTAAAATCACCATCTTGAAAAGACCTGGCCATGGCCAACTGGGGCAGTTCCTTTCCATCGCCAAAGATTCCAAATTTTGCTTTTCCGGTAAGTACCTCTCTTCTTCCTAACAAACTACATTCACGACTGGTTACAGCAATTCGATAATCTTCTAAGATTTGAGATTTGAAATCATCAAAGGAAATATCGTTGCTTGTTTTTGGGTCGGTCTTCATGAAGCTCTCAAATATGTTGCAAAAGTATCAAAAAGATGGTTTCGTAAAAAACGCGAGCAGCTATATTTTATTTTTAAAATCATAAAAAAATAACCTAAACAGTGTTAAAAAAGCAATTCAAGACCGTTTTGTTAGATTGATATTATCGATTCTGTAATTAAAACCACTTTCTTGTAAAAAGACCGGTAAGGGTTCTGGGGCTAATGGTTATAACGTATCGTATGCGTTCACCATAGTTTGGTTGCGAAATTTCATAGCCGTTATTGGAATAGATGGGAAAATACAGTTCAAAGAAATCGGTAACCAGATTTAATCGCACTCCAGAATCATATACAAATCGGGCCTTTTCTCCTTTGTTTTTGATGGCACCAACATCACCATACACCTCTATCCATTGCCAAAGGTTAAAACTGAGATTACTGGTAACCATCCAGTCATTTCCAAAACGTTCTTCAAAAATGGATTTAAACCCACCCTCCGATAGTACAAATTGTTGGCGGGTAATACCTGTTGCGTTTTGGGAGCGATTGAGATAGTTCAAATCAAAGAGGTAATCTGTAGGGCGGTCAAGTGCAAAACTGAAAAAGTCTGAATTGGTATTGTTCGTGATAAATTTTCCAGCATAAAATCTCAGATTCAGCTGTCTATTGGTAAAGTAAAGTGTTCGTTGTTCCCATTCGAAAGAAACTTTTGAAAAGTTATCTGCCACCTGCGCATCAACAATCCAAGACCTGAATTTGATAATATTATTATCAATATCACCATATCTGAGATTGAATACTGAAAAATCAGGGTCGGTATCGATTTCATCAATAATACTCGGATCAATATTCCTGAAGACATTCCTCATTCTGAAAAAAAGAAATTGCCTTCGATTCGAAATAAAGTCTTGAGGCCGCCATTGCAAACTTAGTGAAGGGGTAATCGTTGTAAACCGAGAGTTGACATCAAAAAACGACGTGCCTGCGCTTAAATTGTAGTTAAACGCATTAAGCTTTCCCTCGTTATAAAAGTGACGTTTGGTGAATCGTAAACTTCCGATAAGTGCGTTTTCGCGACTGGAATATTGTGGTTTAATATCAAAAATAAACTTTCGGTTGATGATGGTTCTATTGTTTAAACTAATACCTCCGGAAATACCGTTATTGGCGTCAAATCGAAATTCGGGTACCCAGAACAACTGGTTGTAGTAGGGGTTTTCAATATCCTTGAAAAATCGAAATTGCAGTTTTTTATTACTTGAGAGAAATCCGTTCAGACTTTTCCAATTGTCGCGCTGGTTGACTTCAGGAATCTTCTTGTCATAGTTCAGTACCAAACGACTCTCATTATTGTTCGGAATGTTAAATGTTCTGCTGGTATCGATATCGGTAAACCAATATTTAGATACTATTGAATCTTTTTGAAGTCCGAAAACTGAGATGGGTACTTTAGCACCGGTTCGATTTTTGATGACCAATGAAATGGAGTCTTCCGATTTTTTAACCTTTCCAATTTTAAAATCGATATTATCTCTTTGATCGACAAACTCTTTAAAAAACCAGTCTATATCTTTCGGTGCACGGCCTTTTAAAAATGATTCGAAGGTCTGGGCCTTAAGTTTCGGTTTTAGTTTATGCTCGTCATAGAATTCCGTGATACCCTTGTCAATAATTTCATAACCAATATATTCTCCTAGATAGGCCATACCTAGACCTGCTTTGTAGCGATTGGCAATTTTTTGGTTCCATCGGGTGAGCGAATCATTCGGAGTGCTCAAGGATTGATGGTCATTTCTCCTGACGGAAGCCATCTGCAGCAAATAATATTGCTCGTTGAAATCCATTTTGGCCAAGTTGTACGAACGAAATCCCCAAGTATTGGATAACTTACCCGTGAACTTTTTATCAGAATAGAATTCTTCAACATATTTGATCATCAAATAGTTGACAATCGCATCGAGAACCCACCTTTCTTTTCTCTTATCAAGATAAAGTGTCTCCCTAACAAAGCTGTTCAAAGCTGTTTTTAACAATTTCATTTCAAATTGAAACTGTTCGCTGTACGGTCTTATGAAACTAGGTAATAGATTAGGGCCATAAAATGGATTGCGATTATAATCCACCTCTGCGACCAACAAATTTTCATGGGGGTACTTTCCAAGGTTATTCTCAATGAAACGAGCTACCCGTTCAATGGAAATTCCTTTTCCCAGCTCACTGAATTTTGCAGTACTAATATCAATCGATAGGTTTAATGAACCTACTGAATGTTCCGAAAATCGTTTTTCGGGTGTTAATATGATATCACAACTTTTTCGGTTTGTACTAGAGAGCAGCGCGAAATTTCCTGCTGAAAAATTGGTTTGGTCTGATATTGCGAAATTGCTGGCAATGTTTAGTCCGCTCGGATACTTAAATCGAATCTCTGTATGGGTGACTCCGGTTGAAAGGTCGTTTAAATCTTTATTGGCATATAATTTCCAATCACCATCGAAAAGGGTTGGGGTCAAATACCAATCCCTTAAAAAATAACCATCCAAATATCCGTGACCATATTTCGTAAAACGACTGCTGGGCAAATCGATTTCATAGGTCAAGAAAAGTTCTATCGATTGGTTGGGCTTTAAAGGTCGTATCAATTCGAGCTTTATAATATCCCGGTCTGATAATCTCGCCCACTCAAGACCATTATATTCGCTATCTACAATACTTGTGATATTCGTAAACCCCCTATGTTTGTCTTTGGCAAGGTGAAGACTGCGATTAAACTCATTTCCGAACCTTTTTGCAAGAGCGGTTTTCTTGCTGGAATACGCATGGTTCCAATCATTAAAATACAATACTTCGTGTGCTGTAGATGAATTGTTACGATAGGTAAATCGTTGTTTAATCCCTATTGTATGGTTGGTAGAGTCAAGGGTTGCCTCTATTTCATTAAGGTGCTGTCCAAAAGATAATTTGAAGAATAGTATCCCCAGAATAGCAAGGAAAACACGGTGGGTTTTTGGTGTCAAGATGCTTCGTTAAAAATTTGGACTAAGGGTATGACCTTTGTAGAATGCAACGAAGATATCCACGACTTCATCATCAGAATCGACCAAATGTATCAAATTTAAATCTTGGGCACTTATATATCCAGCTTCGAGCATGGTATTTTTAATCCAATCAAGAAGACCACTCCAGAATTCCGTACCCACTAAAATGATGGGAAAGTTCTGTATTTTATGGGTTTGAATCAACGTCATTGCCTCGAATAGTTCATCTAAAGTTCCGAATCCCCCTGGCATTACCACAAACCCTTGGGAATATTTTACAAACATGACCTTGCGAACGAAAAAATAGTCAAAGTCAAGGCTTTTGTCGGAATCAATAAACGGATTATCGTGTTGTTCAAAGGGCAAATCAATATTCAGGCCCACAGAGGTACCACCTGCTTTATGCGCTCCCCTGTTTCCCGCTTCCATGATGCCCGGACCACCCCCAGTAATGACTCCGTACCCAGATTCGGCTATTCGTTTGGCTACATTCACGGCTAGTTCATAATATTTTTCACCAGGTTTTGTTCGGGCTGACCCAAAGATGGACACACAAGGTCCGATAAGGCTCATTTTTTCAAACCCGTTTACGAATTCACCCATTATTTTGAATAGGGCCCAAGAGTCGTTGGTTTTTATCTCGTTCCAACCTTTGTGATGTTGTTCTTTTCTCATATAATGCTATTAAACGGCGTTGGCCATTTTTTTATTGGAATTTTCAAGCTCTTTTTTTAAAAACTTAGCAGTATAGCTTTTTGGGTCTTTACTGACCTGTTCTGGGGTACCTTTTGCAACCACCATTCCTCCACCACGGCCCCCTTCATAACCAATATCGATAATGTGGTCCATCATTTTGATAACGTCCATGTTATGTTCAATGACCAGAACCGTATTGCCTTTGTCGACCAATTTGTTGAGTACTTCCATCAGTACGCGAATATCCTCAAAATGAAGCCCCGTTGTAGGTTCATCAAGAATATAAAATGTATTTCCAGTATCTCTTTTCGAAAGCTCCGTTGCCAATTTTACCCGTAGTGCTTCAACTCCTGATAGGGTAGAGGATTGCAGCCCGAGTGAAATGTAGCCCAAACCAACGTCTTTTATGGTCTTGAGCTTTCTGTAAATTTTAGGTATGTTCTCAAAAAAGTCAACTGCTTCATCAATGGTCATCTCTAAAACATCAGCGATGGATTTACCCTTGTACCGAATCTCTAACGTTTCTCGATTGAACCGTTTTCCGTTACATGTTTCGCATTCGACGTAAACATCGGGCAAGAAATTCATTTCTATGACTTTCAAGCCGCCCCCTTGACAGGTCTCACAGCGACCCCCTTGCACATTGAAACTAAAACGCCCTGGTTTGTAACCTCGTATGGTCGCCTCTGTCGTTTTGGCGAAGAGTGATCTGATTTCACTAAAAACTCCGGTATAGGTTGCGGGATTCGATCTAGGTGTTCTGCCGATTGGGGATTGATAGATATCTATGACCTTATCAATATGATCCAAGCCGGTAATTTTTTTTAAAGGCATTGGTTTTTTGACACCATTGAAATAATGGGCATTCATAATGGGGTAGAGGGTCTCATTGATTAAAGTCGATTTGCCACTTCCGGATACACCTGTAATCCCAATCATTTTTCCCAGTGGGAAATCAACCGTTACATTTTTTAGATTGTTGCCAGTACAGCCGGAAAGTGTGATTTTTTTGCCCGTTCCCTTTCTGCGTTTATCTGGTACTTCAATTTCCATTTCACCGGAAATATAGTCGGCGGTCAAGGTATTATGGGCCATCAGTTCCTCAGGAGGACCCTCTGATATGATTTCACCACCATGTTTGCCTGCTTTCGGACCTATATCGATAACATGGTCAGCCGCTTCTATCATATCTCTGTCATGTTCTACCACAATTACTGAATTACCGATATCTCGAAGAGCGGTTAGTGAGTTGATTAACCGTTCATTATCACGTTGGTGTAAACCTATACTGGGTTCATCTAAAATATATAGCACTCCCACCAGTTGTGATCCAATTTGAGTGGCTAGACGAATTCGCTGTGCTTCTCCTCCTGAAAGTGTTTTTGAACCGCGGTTAAGGGATAAATAGTCCAGACCTACATCCAAAAGAAATCCAATACGGGCATTGATTTCCTTAAGAATCTCTTCAGCTATCTTCTTTTGATTTCCCTTTAATTCACTATTTAAATTTTTGAAGAATGCAGCGAGTTCAGCAATATCCATTTGGGCAAGGTCGGCGATATTTCTCCCTTGAATTTTGAAGTATAGGGATTCCTTTTTTAATCGAGAGCCTTTACAGGTAGGGCACTCAATCTTATCCATATATTCTTTGGCCCATCTTTTAATGGAAGTGGAGTTGGCCTCTTCAAACTGATTTTTAATGAAGTTGGCAATACCTTCATAGTCTATGCTGTATTCTCGTTTGACCCCAAGCGATTTTGAATTGACCGAGAAACTTTCCTTTGAACCCTGAAGAATGACTTGCATGGCTTCTTTGGAAATGTTGTTAATGGGGGTGTCCATATCGAAACCGTAGCGAAGCCCTATCGTTTCCAATTGTTTGAAGGCCCACGAGCGTTTATATTCTCCTAGGGGAGCAATGCCGCCCATTTTAATAGACAATTTTTTATTTGGGAAGATTTTGTCTTCATTCACTTCGTAAATATGGCCTAAACCATTGCAATCTGGCCACATGCCCTTCGGTGAATTGAAAGAAAAGGTATTGGGTTCTGGAGTCGGATAAGAAATACCCGTGGCGGGGCACATTAAATCTCTACTGAAATAACGAGGTTCTTGACTTCCTTCTTCAATAACCATTAATACGTTATTGCCACTATACATGGCCGTATTGATGGTCTCATTAAGTCTTTAGTCCAAATCTTCACCTTCACCGATTCTTAACCGGTCAATAACAATTTCAATATCGTGTGTCTTATACCTATCCACTTTCATGCCTTTGACGATGTCAAGAATTTCACCATCAACCCTGACCTTGACGAAGCCTTGTTTTGCTATCTGCTCAAATAATTCACGGTAGTGCCCTTTACGTGATTTGATAACAGGCGCCAAAACATTGATTTTTTTTCCGGTGTATGCCTCGATAATCAATTGCTTGATTTGTTCGTCGCTGTAGCTGACCATCTTTTCACCCGTATTGTAACTGTAAGCATCTGCCGCCCTGGCAAAAAGCAACCTCAGGAAATCGTAAATTTCAGTAATCGTGCCCACGGTGGAGCGCGGGGATTTTGAAGTGGTTTTTTGTTCTATGGCAATGACCGGTGAAAGCCCGTCAATTTTGTCCACATCTGGGCGTTCCAAACCTCCAAGAAATTGTCTGGCGTATGCCGAAAACGTTTCGATATAGCGGCGTTGTCCTTCGGCATAGATGGTGTCAAAGGCCAAAGACGACTTGCCGCTGCCGGAAAGGCCTGTAACGACCACTAATTTCTCCCTTGGAATGGTCACATCGATATTCTTAAGGTTGTGTACGCGTGCACCCTTTATTTCGATGTTTTCCTCGTAATTGATCATTGCACTTTTTTAGACATAGCAAGCTTCAAAAATAAGATTTTGAAAGGTAAAAACGAAGTGACTTTATGTTGTGATTTTGTGAATGTTTGTCCCTATTTTTAAGAAATCTTAATCATGTAATGAAAATTCTATTTTGGGTTACAGCACTTTTTTTTTCGTGCTTTAGCCATGGCCAAAAACAAAAACTTATCGTTGATGCTGATACGGGCAACGAGGTTGATGACCTCTACGCCTTGGCGCGCATTCTTTTAGAACCAACTCTCGAGGTTACGGCTTTGAATGCCGCACATTGGCAAACCAGTCATTGGGCAGAGCCTCGGTCGATGGAAAATAGTCACCGATTGAACCAACAACTTTTAGGGGAAATGGGGCTAGAAATCAAAACCTTACGTGGTGCTCCATCTCGAATGTATGATTGGGGCGATAGGGCCCAGCATTCAGCGGCGACTTATGAAATTATTGGTCAAGCTGAAAATCAAGATGAGGTAATCATTTTGGTATTGGGCGCCCTTACCAATGTTGCTTCTGCTGTATTTATTGAACCAAGCATTGCGCCTAAACTCAAAGTCTTTTGGCTGGGTACCACGATAGATTTTGAGACCAAGGTTTTGAAGCGGAATGATTTTAATCCTTTGATGGATTCTTTTGCACTTGATTTTTTATTGGATTCACAAGCTCAATTATCCATTATGCCCGTTAGCGTTGCGGTCGCGATGGAAATTGGTTTTGATGAAATGGAAGCTCAGATTGGAGATCATTTTCTTGGAAAACAATTACAAAATAGATGGATAAATCATATTGATGGTTCCAGAAGAAGCCGTGTATTATGGGATTTGGCCTTGGTGACTGCCTTCATCCATCCGGAGTTTGCAGAAACTGAAACCGTAACCACTTCTAGGGATAGCGGAAATAGACCGATAACTTTTTATAAAAGTATTAATGCAAAAGCCATTTATCAAGATTTTTATGACACCTTATTGGCTTTTGAAAAAGAGTAGGGTATTTTTGGATTCATAAACAAAAGTCACCTCGAGTGCAGTCGGGTATTATTTTAATTCGTAATGTACAAGCAAGGTCTCGACTGGGCTCGACCTGACATAGCAATCAATATCATGAAATTACTGGGTATAGGATCTCGTATAAATCATTCAGAATATGGTAAAGGGGTCGTCACCAATGTGTCTTCGCAACACTATTGGGTCACTTTTATTGAAAACGGATTGGAAACGATTGATTTGGATGCTGACTTCGAGGTCATCGAACGGTCAGATGATGATGTAGATACCGTAAGTCTTTTTGATGTGGAAAGTTCTTTGGTTGCTATTTTGAAAAAATGGAGCGACACCCATGAGCGCGTAGCCATTGCAGACAAATGGAAGGGCGGAAAACTGATTTTAGAACCAGGTGATGACTTGGCGAAAAAAGAAATGCCCATCGATACCTTTTTCCATAAAATTGTAATGGTCCGGGACCGTCTACGGGTCATGGAACAAAAAATTAACAGCAGTAAAACGTTGGATGATCAGGATAAAGTGGAATTACAGCAGTACATCACCCGTATTTATGGTTCGTTGACAAGTTTTAATGTGTTATTCAAAAATAAGAGTGACCAGTTTGTGGGTGAAAGGGGTAATTCAACTTAAAAAGGGTATTCCTTTTTTGCAAATCAATATATTGCAAAAAAGACACTTTATGAAGCAACGATTACTGCAATTTCTTTCTGTACCTCCCTTAGATTACTATTTCAAATTAAAAGGTTTCCTACAAAAATGGAAAGCAAAAAGTGCTTTTAGATCCTATCTAAAAAGGTCGGGGAATCCACGATTAACCATTGGTTGTGGCCGCAACGCACCTACCGGATGGTTAAATACAGATCTACGGCCACAAAAAGGGGCACCTGAAAAAGTACTCTATTTAAACGCGGCCAAAACCTTTCCATTTGCCGAAGGAACTTTTGATTGCATTTATTCAGAACATATTTTTGAGCATTTGACCTTTAAGGATTCTTGCAATATGTTGAAAGAATGTTATCGGATTTTAAAACCTGGTGGTATAATGCGTATGGCCTTGCCCCATGCTGATTTTCTTTTTGATATGTACCAACACCCAGAAAAACGACTAAATAAAGCGTATGTAAATCTCTCCATGGAGCACTATTGCAAAGATATTGCCAAAGCACTGGGAGAAAATAAAAACGCACATGTATATGTTGTGAATGATTTTTATCGCAATTGGAATCACCAAATGCTGCATAACCTAAACAGTTTGACAGAGTTGGTGGGCAAGCATGGGTTTGTTGATATCGAACAAAAAGAAGTCGGCGAAAGCACCTTGAGTGTGTTTCAAAACCTTGAGAGACAAGGAAGATTATCATACCCCGCAGATCTGTATAACTTACAGACTATGGTTATTGAGGCGAAGAAGTAAATAGTAGTATTTTTATTTTACAAATATTAGGCTGACTGAAGATTGCCTTTCTATATATGTTTACAAATAGTTATGACCTTACTTTAAAAATCCTAAATATCTTCAATCAAATAACCTCTTTCTTCTCACTCAAATACTTCCAGTACCGTTTGGGTACATGTTGACGGTGTAATTTAGGATTGATGCGGGACTTGATATTGGTACTCTGGAAATAATTGTTCCAAAGATTTTGGTAATCATATTCAGCATCGGTGAAAGCCATACTTTTTCTAGTTCTGTTAAAATGTATCTCCTCTAAATTCAAAGAGACAATTTCTACACCCTCTAGATTGTAAAAAATACCATACCGACGCTTAACATCGTAGATAAGCCACTGTTGGTCAGCATAGCGGTTTCGAAAATGCTTGGATAGTAGGGGCAGTACATCATAGTCTGGTTCAATATTGGCAAAATAGATATCATCTTTCGTCAATTGAAAACGTACAAAGGCCTCCATGCGATGTTTTTCGCGACCTACCTTTCGAGCCAATTGCGAAATATAGAGAATCGTCTCATCAGAAAAGTCCCTATGCTTTCCCTTGTGGGCCATCAACTTCTTAATGTAGTTGAATAGCATCATTTCAATGCCTTCGGTTTCACTCAAATAGGAAAAGTAGATATTTGAGATAGCACTATAACTTTTACTTTTAATCCCATTCCAAACTCTTTTTGCCTTCAGTACATTAGTGAAAATGGTTTCGGTTTCAGAGAAGAGTCCGTTTTGCCACTGTCCATTCTTTTGGATGTCCGCTACGTTTAATTTTTCTTCAAAGGCAACAAAAACCGCTGTGAGAAAGCCGTTAAAGCTGCTGTCGTAAATCAGTGTTATTTTTTTGTCATTCCCGTGAAGACGGGACTCTATTACCTTATTTTTCATGATATTTCGTTTTTTAATTTGTCATTCTTGCGTAGGTAGAAATCCAGACTTCTCATTTCTATTACGACCGTGCTCAATATGATATTCGAAATGACAGGCGTTATTTTTTATAATGCTTTTTAACTGTACAAGTGATTTTTTGGCCCTACTTCGAAATTGGACATAGTCGTACCCTAGACTTAAAATGACTTGCCTCTTGCGTTCTAAATAGGTTTGCTTTTCAGTTAGTGTTTTCATACTCATAATGTTTAGGATTACCATTTCGACCGTTTCGATAGTTATCGGGAGGAAGAAATCTAGATTTCCTAGCCATAAACTTGTGAGAAACAGTATTCATTATTAATTAAATAAAGACAATTGTTGACTGTACTGATTTCTGAACTTTCCGTTGGAGTTCTGCAAAATCAATCCTTTTATTCTATCCGCATCCAAATCGCGGCGCTCCCAATCACGGGAATCGCAGGTGATGAAATATCTGGCACGGTTGAGGGCCACTCCAATTCTTTTGAGATGGTCCCAGTTCAATTTTCGAAACCGGCGGGCTTTCAAAATCTTTCCCACCGATTGTATACCCAAGCCTGGTACACGCGCCAACGTTCGTTTGTCTGCAGCATTGATATCTATAGGAAAATGATGCAGATTCCGCAAGGCCCATGAAAGTTTAGGGTCTACATCTATGTCGAGGTTTGGATACGTATCATTTAAAATTTCATTGACAGCAAATCCGTAAAAGCGTAACAACCAATCGGTTTGATATAACCGATTTTCACGAAGCATCGGAACTTTGGCCGTAATGGATGGGAGACGATGATCTTGCAATATGGGCACATATCCGGAATAATACACCCTTTTCATACTGTAGGCCTTATAATAATACGTAGCTGAGTACATGATATCTTTATCCGTTTCGCCGGTTGCCCCAACTATCATTTGTGTACTTTGCCCCGCCGGAGCATACTTTGGCGTGCTTCTAATGACCTTGCGCTCGTTTTTATAGCGCACGATTTCATTCTTTACCTTAAGCATCGGCTTGGTAAAATCTTTATGTTCTTTCTCGGGAGCTAAAAGTTTGAGGCCAGAAACGGTGGGGATTTCTATGTTGACCGATAAACGATCCGCATACAATCCAGCCTCATACATCAATTCATCACTGCAGCCAGGAATGGATTTTAAATGGATATAACCATTAAAGTTTTCTTCTTCTCGAAGGGTTTTTGCCACTCTAACCAAACGTTCCATGGTATGGTCAGGACTTCTGAATATACCTGAACTCAAGAAGAGTCCTTCAATATAATTCCGTCGATAAAAATTAATGGTCAAATCCACTACCTCCTGAATTTTGAACCCAGCCCTTTTTATATCATTGCTACGTCGTGAAACACAATATGCACAGTCGTAGATGCAATGATTGGTCAATAGTATTTTGAGTAAGGAAACACATCGGCCATCTTCGGTATAGCTATGGCAAATACCCATACCCGTGCTATTGCCCAAACCTTTCTTCTTATTGGTTCGGTTACTGCCACTACTGGCACAAGAGACATCGTATTTAGCAGCATCGGCCAAAATGTTCAATTTTTCCTTGACGCGGTCAAAATTCATTTTAAACAAAAATTAGGAATTATTCCAATCAAAAATATGGAAATATTCCATAAAATGGAAATAATCCAAAAATATTTCTGGAAATATTCCTAATACGCTATATTTGAGTATGGAAAATGAACTGACACTCAAACGATTTGTTGAAATAAGAAGGGACTTAGGCCATACCCAGGCGGAGTTTGCCAAGCTTTTAGGGGTTTCCAATACTACGGCAGATATTGAAAGGGGAAAGACGAAGCTATCCGGTAAGGTTGTGGCTGAGTTGTTAGGTCAATTTAAGATTAATCCCCTTTGGCATTTCGGTGAAAGTGATGCCAAGCATTTGGATACGTCAAAAACAAGCGTTATTCCAAAAGTAGTGACCGTTGATAGCCAAGACAACGAAAATATGGTATTGGTCAACGCCAAGGCAGCAGCTGGGTATCCACAAAATATTACCGATACAAGTTGGTATGAGCAATTACCAGCGTTTGATTTGCCCATCCCCGAATTTCGTAATGCTACCTATCGTGGTTTTCAGGTCGAGGGTGATAGTATGTTGCCCAGTTTGTATTCGGGCGACTGGGTTATGGCACGGGCAATAGAACACATCGACCATGTGAGCCCCAATAAAATGTATGTGGTAGTATTACAAGATTCTGTAATGGTCAAGAAAATTGAAAAGCGGCCCAATTCAAATAATATTACCTTAGTTTCCACCAATGAAAATTATCCCCCTTACGATATAAAACCGTTTCAAATTCAAGAAATTTGGGAGGTCAGTAGTAAACTTACCTTTGATTTGAGTCCAACTGGAAATCACGGGCTACTCAAGCAATTGCAAGAGTCTATGGAGGAGTTAAAACGTCAATTAAAAAATTGATTACCAATACTTCTAAGTATCACGCGCTGAGGAATGAAGGAAATACAGTTTCAAAACCTTTCTGATATAAGTAACCAAGAAATCGTGGATTGCTTCAACACCTCTTTTTCTGACTATGTTGTTCCAATAGAATTGAATTTAAAGCAGTTGGAAATTAAATTATACAGTGAGAATATTGATAAATTCATTTCTGTTGGGGCATTTAGTGAAAACGAACTTGTAGGTTTTATACTGCATGGCCATCGCTTAATTGATGGTGTCCGCATTGCTTATAACGCCGGTACGGGTGTGATTCCGAGAGAAAGGGGGCATGGACTGACAAAGCGGATGTATGCGCACATAAAATCGGTTCTGAATACAAAGGGGATCGCTAAGGTGGTTTTGGAAGTAATTTCGACGAATATACCGGCTATAGCATCCTACGAAAAAATTGGGTTTAAAAATGTAAGGTATCTCAGCTGTCTTAAGGGGGTGCCTAAAATTCCCAAGATCAATACTGAAATTACTACTACCGAGGTAGAGCAGGCGAGTTTGTCAGATTATATCGATTTCGGGAATATTAAACCGACATGGCAAAATACCACAGCAACTATTGAAAGACTTGGGGATGCCATATTTTTTATAATTGCATCTATTGCATCTGAGGTTTGTGGCTATTGTATTGTTAACAGAACAACCAATCGAATCTTACAACTGGCGGTCAAAAAAGATTTTAGGAATAAAGGGGTTGGTACTACACTATTAAATTATTTAAAGAATCGAGCTCAAGGTCCGATTTCAATCATAAATATTGATGATAGATTCACCGATACTTTGCGTTTTTTTGAAAGACGGCATATAAAGAAAACATTGGGCCAAATTGAAATGGAATTAGAATTAGAGCCATAATCAGTTGCTATTTTTATTGGTGTTATTATTCGTTTCTATCGAAAAGAGGTGCATATTTCTAGTCGGTCAGTAATTGGGTTTTTACCGATGAATCCTCCCTTTTTATTGAATGCCTTATATTTAATAGCAATAACCAACAACATGCGATTCGTATTCCTATTATCATTGAGCATCCATTTTTCTTATGGTCAATTCTTTTCTGATACGATTACGGTTGGTTATACTCCGGCCCCTCCCTTCATCATACAAGAAGATGGACTTCTTGAAGGTATAAACATATGGTTATGGCGAAGGGTTGCCGATGATTTGGGGTTGCAATATGAGCTAAAACAGATGAATTTCTCTGAAATGTTGAATGCTGTAAAGTCAGGGGGCATAGATGTTTCCATCAATCCATTGACTATAACGGGTGAGCGCAGCAAACAAATGGAGTTTACCCATTCTTTCTTTGCGTCGCACTCTACCGTGGCCGTCGCGCAGCTATCTTCCATGCAAAAAGTTGTTCAATTCATTGAATCCTTTTTTCGACTGAATTTTTTAAAGGGTTTCCTTGTCCTTTTTATCATATTATTATTTTTCGGGATGTTGACCTGGCTTTTTGAACGTAGGGGCAATCCAGAATTCCGTAAGAATCATAAAGGCATTTGGGACGGACTATGGTGGTCTGCCGTGACCTTGACTACCGTCGGCTATGGAGATAAATCCCCAAAAACAAGAGGAGGAAAGATAGCCGCTTTAGGGCTAATGCTCAGCGGTCTACTCTTTGTTTCAGGTCTAACTGCAAGTATAGCATCGAGTTTGACGGTCAATCAATTGGCCAATAGCAGTAATAGTTTTAATGCTTTTAAAGACAGGAAGGTGGGTACTGTAAAAAGTTCAGAGGCGAGTGAGTTCTTAAGAGTACATTTCTTTAAGAACATCAATGAATATGATGGAGTTGACCCAGGATTGAAGGACTTAGAGAAACATCAACTGGACGCTTTTATTTATGATGAGCCTATTTTGCAATATAAAATCAAAAAGAATGAAAAACTCAAAAAACTCGAAGTACTACCATTAAAATTTGATGTTCAATTTTATGCTTTTGGTATTAAAAAAGATGCCGTAGCATTGGAACAGGCCATTTCGCAACGAATTCTTGAGATTTTGGAAACCCAAGAATGGGAAGTGGTACTTTCAGAGTTTGGTTTGAGTGAACTTTAATAGCAAATGATTCTCGTGGTTACTGAAGACAGGATATTAATAGACTAATGTCAACCAATTTTTGTTTAGAGGATTAAGATTTGTAAACGCCCTTAAAGGTTTTGATTCATCTTTGATGCGTTTCGTTCTGGAACTTAATCATTGTATCCTCTGACATTGCCCATATCAAGTTCGAAAGGACCCAATTGATGCGATTTTGGTAAAAACGCCCCGCTTTCACTTATGAACCAATCGTCCCATGAGGCTTCTAATCCTCCAATGGGGATAAGCCGCACCCACATTTTATAGCTATTGGGAAAACTATTGGAATCTAATGACCATAAATAACTATCACCTGGTGTTGTTCCTCCAGTATTATATGTAACTAGAAGTCCAGAGGAACCGTCTTCCAAAGAAACAATTCGACGAGTAGTACCCTTGTCAAATACTTTATAAGGAGCAACCAACCAGAATGAATCGTTGTTGAAATTCGAAAGCGCCTTCGCAATAGCCTTTTGTCTGTCTCTACCCGCCAATAGGTCGTTATTACGTAACGCTATGCTTTTTTTTGGATATGACAAATTCAGTTTGATTTCGAAATCTCCCCATTTGACCGCACATTGCCCCATCGCTTTATCCCATACATAGGTATTATTACCTCCTTGAAAAGACCACTCTAGAAAACGGGTATTTTGATAGGCTTCGTAATGTAATGCGGTGAGCATTTTTTTGGCAAGTTCGTCTGCCTTCGGACCTTTGTCCCCTTCAGGCAGTGGTTCATGGATTACTATTCCGAACACTATTGCAGTAAGAAACAGTAAACCGATAAACCCACCAAGAAGTTTCAAGACTTTTTTCATGTGTCCAACATTTTCAAGAAAAGTTAGGCCTATTTTAGGAGAAATAGATCTTTTTAATAGTTTTCGCTAGTTTTCCAGCCGACTCGGGTTGAAAGCGAAACCATAGTTCAGGTTCAAAAATTTCCAATTCGGCCAAGGCCAGACAGCCATCATTATCCTCAATGATGTCAACCCTTGAATAAATGGGTAGTTCTTCACAGGCATTGATCACTTTTAGGCCAAAATCGATTTCGTTTTGGGTAGCATCATATATTTTAACGGTACCGCCATAGTCATCTTGTACCCTAAAATCGCCCTGTTTAGCTTGTTTATGTACCGCATGGGAAAAAGTACTCCCAAATAGCACCAAAGAAATTTCTCCTTTGGTGACTATCGATTCTTGAAACGCTTGAAGCATAAAGTCGGCATTACCAATTAATATGTTGAAACGTTTTTCGTAAACATCGACTTCAGAAGTACTGAATTTAAAGGTATTGAAGGCCCCTGCGGCAATACACGGCTTTAAAACCCATGTATCACAGTTGCGCCCGAAAGATTCTTCTGCCTTTTTAACGGCTTCCTTCAAGCTCAAATTGGCTCCTTTTGAAATGAAATAGGTTTGCGGTATGTTGATTCCACTTTTATTAAAATCATTGAGGTAGCTCTTGTTAAAATTCCATCGTATCAATTGGGTAGAGTTGATAAAGGTGGATAGCCGACTTGCGGAATCAAACCAATCTAGAAATTCTTTTGAACGTTCAAAATAGTCCCACGGGGTTCGAATCAATATGTATTTTGCGGAAGACCAATCAAAATTTTTATCGGACCATGATTTAATGTCAATTCCAATGCCTTCATTTTCCAATGCCTCCGCAACTAAACCATCTTCAAGACGAACGTTTTGAACGAGCGGACCTTTTTGATTGACGTCAAGGTATTTGTCCGCCGTCAATAAAACGACGTCAATATCTGCCATTAAAATCCTACCGCTTGATCATCCCCTCTCTTATCGGCACCGCCTTCCAGTTTTCCATCAGTCAAAACGCGAATAGCATCGACCTTACCACCAATCCGAGCAGGACCTTCAAAAATATTGTATCCTTTGGCTTTTAAATTAGACTTCAACTCATCGGAAAAGCCTTCGGTTTCGAACATGATCAAATCAGGTAGCCATTGATGGTGAAAACGAGGGGCATTGACCGCATCTTGCATGCTCATATTGAACTCATAGGTATTGAGAATGGTCTGTGCCACGAAATTGATAATGGTAGAACCTCCAGGGGTTCCGACGACCATAAATAAGGCTCCGTCTTTCTCAACAACAGTAGGGGTCATACTGCTTAACATGCGTTTTTCAGGGGCGATACTATTGGCCTCTGCACCGATGAGACCAAACATGTTTGGAACCCCAACCTTTGCACTAAAATCGTCCATTTCATTATTTAGAAAAAAGCCCAATTCTGGATGGTACAATTTAGAACCGTACCCACCATTGAGTGTTGTGGTTGCGGAAACGGCGTTACCTTCATCGTCGATGATGGAGTAGTGGGTGGTTTCCATACTTTCCACAATTTCAACATTTCCTCTTGAAACGCTGTCGGAAGGCGTAGCCTTTTCAAATGAAAAATCGGAAAAACGTCCTTTCAGATAGGATTCGCCCAACAATATATCTAGAGGAATATCAACAAAGTCAGGATCGCCTAAAAAATAGTTTCTATCAGCATAAGCACGTCGTGCCGCTTCGGTGAACAGTTGTATGGCTTCTTCAGAATTATGCCCATATTGCCCAATATCATAGGGCTCCATCATCTTAAAGATCTGATTCATGGTAACTCCACCGCTACTGGGCGGGCTCATACTTATTATTTTAAGGTCCTTATAAGTTAAAATAACCGGTTCCCGCCATTTTGCTTCGTATTTCGCCAAATCTTCTTCAGTGATAAATCCTCCACTTTCTTGGATAAAAGAGGCCAATTTTTGGGCCACTTCACCTTTGTAGAAGCCATCCCTACCTTTCTCCTTGATGACAGATAAGGTTTGGGCAAGCGCCGGATATTTAATAGTGTCCCCAGCTTGAAAGTTTTGGGCGAACTTGGTACTATCACCATTGACTTCAACAAATCGTTCATGATATCCTTCAAGTCGTTTGGCCTGTTTTTCGGTCACCACCACACCTCTCTTTGCCAATTCGATAATCGGTTCCAAAATTTCCTCCATGGGTAGGGAACCAAATTTTTTATGTACCTCAAATACTCCGGCAACTGTACCTGGTACACCGACTGCGGTAGCTCCCACAGTGCTCATATTGGGAATGACATTGCCCAAAGAATCCAGATACATGTCGCGATGAGCGGCTAAAGGTGCTTTTTCACGATAATCAATTCCGCCTACTTCTCCATTATTTTTTCGATATACCATGAATCCGCCACCACCAAGATTGCCTGCAAAAGGAAAAGCAACGGCCAGCGATAATTCTGTAGCCACCATGGCATCAAAGGCATTACCCCCTTTTTGCATGATTTCAACGCCTATTTTTGAAGCTTCCTCCCTGGCCGAAACCACCATGGCTTTTTCTGTTACGAGTCCAGTAGGGGCAACTGGAGCCTCCTTACAATAGATGAATAAAAGTGTTGGAATTAGTAAAATCAGTTTGCGCATAACTCGTTGAATTTTTCTCGTGAAAAGGTAATCAATTCTATAAAAAAAGTCAGGAACTCCTTTTCAAATTTTTCATAGTGGGCCTTAAGGTCTTGTATGGCAAAATTCATTTTAGATTTATTTTGTGTTCTTTGGTTCATTCCATTCAGAACCCTTGAAATGCCTTCTAAACTTGATTAGTGATACAACCAGTTATCCGCGATCATATAAGGTAGCATGCGTTGTGTGCTCAAGGGCAATATATCGTAATTGACCTGAAGTAAGTCATAAAATTCGGCTACATATTCCTTTAAGGGCACTTCGGAATAGGTATTCCAATTTTTGGCTAGAAAATGATCGTAATAAATATCAACGATGACACGGCTGTAATGACTATAGTTTTTGTGTAGACGCTTACTGCTGACACGAGGGATATGATGTCCATCTGTAAAAGAATCAATGGCCCTGTGCAATAAAATACCCTTTTGTACTTTATCAGGTAGGTGTTGATATTTAATGCCACGTATGTGATCTGCAAAGAAATTACCAAGGGCAATTTCAGGTTCATCGAACGAAAGATAAATATGGGCCAGAAAGTTCACTGTTCGAATTTACGAATTGGGAAACTTCACTAAAGAACATCAATATATATTTGCAAAAACTTTTTAAACAACATGACATTAATCAAATCCATATCAGGAATTCGAGGGACCATAGGCGGAAACATTTCGGAAAATCTGACCCCAATAGATGCGGTTAAATTTGCGGCCTCCTACGGCACCTGGTTAAAAGACCATGCCAACAAATCAAACTTGTGCGTCGTTATTGGAAGGGACGCAAGACTCTCTGGGGAAATGATCCAAAATCTTGTGGTCTCCACCTTGATGGGTTTGGGTATTGATGTTATTGATTTAGGATTATCCACTACACCAACAGTTGAAATTGCGGTTCCGTTGGAAAAGGCAGATGGAGGAATTATCTTGACCGCAAGCCATAATCCAAAACAATGGAACGCCCTAAAGCTTTTGAACGAGAAGGGTGAGTTTTTGGATGCAGCGGCAGGAGCTAAAATATTGGAACTAGCAGAAAATGAAAACTTTGATTTCGCTGAAGTTGACGATTTAGGAACGGTGACCAAAGATGATAGCTATATTGATAAGCATATCGAAGCTGTCTTAAACCTTTCATTAGTAGATGCAGAGATTATTAAGAATGGCAAGTTTAAAGTGGTTGTCGATGGTGTCAACTCCACTGGTGGAATCGCCATTCCGAAATTATTGAAGGCTTTGGGCGCAGAGGTTGTTGAACTCTATTGTGACCCAACCGGTCATTTTCCGCATAATCCTGAGCCTTTAAAAGAACATTTGGATGATATTTGTAAAAAGGTAGTTGAGGAAAAAGCTGATTTTGGTATCGTGGTAGATCCCGATGTGGATAGATTGGCATTTATCAGTGATGATGGCCAAATGTTTGGAGAAGAGTATACACTTGTTGCTTGTGCCGATTATGTCTTGGGAAAGACCCCAGGAAGTACGGTTTCCAACCTTTCTTCATCAAGAGCACTTCGTGATATTACAGAAAAGCATGGTGGTTCCTATGAGGCAGCAGCGGTGGGAGAAGTAAATGTGGTTACTAAAATGAAAGCCAATAAAGCCATCATCGGAGGCGAGGGAAATGGTGGTATTATATATCCTGAAAGCCATTACGGTCGGGATGCCTTGGTTGGAACAGCATTATTTTTAATGCTACTTTCAGAAAGAGGAGGTAGCGTTGCCCAGTTAAGGGCAGGTTATCCAGCCTATTTTATGAGTAAAAAGAAAATACAACTGACTCCTGATTTGAATGTAGATAGTCTGTTGGAGGCAATGCACAAGAGATACGAGGCGGAAGAGGTAACCACTATTGATGGGGTAAAGATTGATTTTGCCGAAAACTGGGTGCATTTGCGCAAGTCAAATACGGAACCCATTATTCGAATTTATACGGAAGCCAAAAGTCAAGTACAGGCTGATGTATTGGCGGATAGAATTATTGAGGAAATTAAAGAGGTAGCCGGCATATAAGAGGACACTATCGCACTTCGTTCAATCTTTTTCGTCATCGCGGTAATGAGATAACACTTTTCCTCATGAACGGGAAGGTGTTATTCGTAATCATCATTAGGGAGCCGTGAGTTTTTGCAAAAAAAAGTCTTTATGGGTTCTATAACTTTTTGGAATTCCTATACTTCCTGTAGAGCATTGCAAGTAGTATGGAAAGAACTACTAATCCAAAAGTTGTAAATATTGCCGTGATTTCACTTCTAGCCAATTCACTCATGTGATGAAGTTACTAAAAATTAGAAAAGCCCAGAAATTACTCCATTTTCATCGATATCCATACCTTCAGACGCCGGTTGGGCCGGTAACCCTGGCATACGCATAATGTTACCTGTAATGGGTACCACAAATCCTGCTCCCGCTGCGATTTCAATTTCTCGAACGGTAATGATAAAATCTTTTGGTCTTCCCAAAAGTTTTGGGTTATCGGACAATGATTTTTGGGTCTTTGCGATACAGACCGGTAGATGGTCCAATCCTAATTTAGTGATTTTTTTCAAGTCTTTTTTCGCCTGAGCGTTATAATCCACATGTTCGGCCCCATAAATCTTGGTTGCAATTTTTTCTATTTTATCGGTTATGGAGTCTTGCCAATCGTACATTGGGGTAAAACGTCCATTTGAACGTGCACAGACGTCCACTACCTTTTGGGCCAGATCCAATGCGCCTTCACCACCCTTGGCCCAGACTTCGACCAATGCTACTTCTACCCCTAAGGCCATGGCCTTTTCTTTGATAACCTGAATTTCTTCGTCAGTATCTGAAACAAATCGGTTGATAGCGATAACAGGTTCTACATTGAATTGTTTAATATTTTCAATATGCTTTTCTAAATTGGAAAGTCCTTTTTTAAGGGCCTCAATATCTGGCAAAGTGAGTTCGCCCAGAGGCTTGCCGCCATGGTACTTTAAAGCGCGGATGGTAGCTGTGAGCACAACAGCTTTAGGGGATAAGCCCGCACTTTGACATTTAATATCAAAGAATTTTTCAGCGCCTAGGTCAAATCCAAAACCGGCTTCAGTCACCGTATAATCTGAAAATGACATGCCCATTCGAGTGGCGATGACCGAATTCGTACCCTGGGCAATATTGGCAAATGGGCCACCGTGAATGATAGCGGGGTTGCCCTCTATGGTCTGTACCAAATTGGGTTTGATCGCATCCTTTAGCAATGCGGTCATTGCCCCCTCAGCTTTTAAATCCCTAGCATAAATGGGATCTCCACCAAAAGTAAACCCGATAAAAATAGCGCCCAATCGTTTCTTTAAATCAATAATATCATCTGATAAGCAAAGAATTGCCATGATTTCTGATGCCGCAGTGATATCGAATCCTGTTTCTCTCGGAATACCTGAGGCAGTACCCCCCAAACCAACGATGACATGACGAAGGGAACGGTCATTCATGTCCAAAACCCTTTTCCATGATATGGTACGGGGGTCGAGGTTGAGCGAGTTTGTTTTGCTTTGAATATTATTGTCGATTAAGGCTGCCAAAAGGTTGTGCGCTTTTTCAATGGCAGCAAAATCTCCAGTAAAATGAAGATTGATATCTTCCATGGGCAGCACTTGAGAGTACCCACCTCCTGTTGCGCCTCCCTTGATACCAAATACAGGACCTAATGAGGGGTCGCGTAGTACTACGGTGGCTTTTTTGCCCAGTTTGTTCAGGCCTTCGGTCAATCCGATTGACATGGTGGTTTTTCCTTCACCAGCAGGAGTAGGGGAGATGGCGGAAATCAAAATGAGGTTTGATGCTAAGATGTCCCCTTTGTTAATAAGTTCAACAGGTAGCTTGGCTTTAGCACGGCCATAGGGTTCAAGTGTTTCGGGCGGAACACCTAATCTTTGAGCAATTTCATCGATGGGTCTTAAAGTGACCTGGCGGGCAATATCAATATCTTTCATGAAACCGATTTTATTTTTAAAATGCTACATGGCGCAGCAAACGATATTCCTTTTAATCATCTAATTGTCGCTTGGGG
>JBHJJC010000076.1:0-29283 GCA_050042945.1 Croceivirga sp. | reverse complement strand
ACAACGATGCCGATGGCCACGTACCCTGGTATCAGGGTATTGAATTCTTTGTGAGCTTGCGAAGGTTGGGAAAACCCTCATGGTTCCTTAATTATAACGGTGAACCGCACTGGCCCTTAAAAATTCAAAACCGAAAGGATTATAGTATTCGAATGGCTCAGATTTTTGATTACTATCTTAAAGGAAAAGGGAAACCTTCTTGGATGGAAAGGGGGCTACCACCTATCGAAAAAGGAATACAACAGGGATATGAACTTTTAGAGGAAAAAGATTAATCTTTGAAATCAACAGTCGACTGCCGCTCGCGATTCACCGTTAATTTGGTCACATCTGGCCTAGAATAATGCCCTACCGGGTCAAAATTCTGGCGTTCTTCATAGACACGATTAAAGTCTAATGTGGCGCAGAGCAGTCCCTCTTTATCAAGAACAGGTTCCAATACCCATTCTCCATCAGGCCCTGCCACACAAGAGCCACCATTGGCTAAGACATCGGGGGCTTTCCCCCAAATTTGATTGTAATGTGGAGTATCTTTGGGGAAATCATGTTTGGTCATCAATGAAGACACCGATATCACGTAACTTCTTGATTCACGTGCAATAAAACGGGTAATATCTTTGGTATTGTGTAAACTTCCAGGCCAAACCGCTACGTGCAAGTTCTCACCCTGTCCGTAGAGGGCAGCGCGAGGTAAGGGCATCCAATTTTCCCAACAGTTTAGACCACCAATGGTAAATTGTTTTAGGGGGTGTACCTGAAGCCCATTTCCATCACCGGGTGCCCAGGTCAACCGCTCATCATAGGTCGGTTGTAATTTTCGATGAACGGATTTTATCTCCCCGTTCGGATTGATATACACCAATGAAGCATAAATACTGTGACCCCCTCGGTCTTTGGCGCGCTCCATGATTCCCAAATAAATGGCAATCGAATGGGTTCTGGCCAATTCACAAATGGCATTGAGTTCTCCGGTCTCAATTTGAACGGAATTTCGAACGTAATGTGCGTGGAGCTCCTTATTCAATTTAGTGTTCCATTCAGCACCATTCGTTAAGGCCAACCAAAAAGGATAGCCCGGCACCAATGCTTCCCCAAAAACCACCAGTTCGCTTCCGTTTTGGGCGGCTTCTTCAATGGTTACGGCCACTTTTTCCAGAGTGGCTTTTTTATCCAACCAAATCGGTGCAATCTGGGCCAAGGCAACATTCAAAAGGTTTTCCATTATAAAATTCGATTTAAGACCAAATCCACATCAATCAATAAAATTCCAAAAACGCCTGAAATGATAATAAACTTTAAAATATTATGAAGCCATACAAAATGCTTCTTGATGTGTGATTTGAAAAGTAAAAAAAGAAAAGCGATCAGTAAAACGCCCGCGGCAATAAAATAAATATACATATCGCCTACATCGAAAACGGAAATGAGCAAGTAAGTAGGAATCAAAGTCAATGAAATGAGCACAAAAATCAGTCCTTTTGAAATTTTCGTACCATACAAAACAGGAAGGGTGAGATACCCTTGGGCCATATCTCCGGCTATGTTCTCTAAATCTTTTACCAACTCTCTGGCCAAAATCAAGAAAAATAAATACAGAGCATGAAAAAAAATGACCGTCTCAAAATTTCTATAGTATATAAAAACCACAAAAAAGGGTGCAATTGAAAGGACTGCCGACACCAAATTCCCTAAAAATGCAAGCCTTTTCAGTTTGTGTGAATAGAGCCATATACCGAAGACATAAGCTGCAAAAAAGAATACCGCTCGAAACGAAATATAACTGGCAGCAATGACTGCCAAAAAATTTAAAATAAAATAAGTGGTCAATTTAAACCGCTGGCTCACCAAACGATCCAACATACTTTTTGTAGGCTTATTGATCAAATCTTTCTCAGCATCATAGAAATTGTTGATAATGTAGCCCGAAGCAATGACTAAGGCAGATGCCGTAACGATTAAAAAAAGATTAATATCTAGCACTACTTTCCGTAGCGGCCAATCAGGCGCTAGAATATAAATTGATGTCAGGTATTGGGCCAGCACTATCATTAGGATGTTGTACCCCCTAACAACCGAAAATAGGCTCAATAGCTTGTAAAGCAAGAGCTTATTTTTTCTACTAAACATTGTAAAATTTTAGAAGTTGTACACCACCTCTAGACGATGGCCTTCCAATGATTTTCTGGCTTTGTCAATATCTTCAGTGAAGCCCAAAATATAACCTCCGCCTCCAGAACCACAAAGTTTTAAATAATAATCGTTCGTTTCAATTCCCTTTTGCCACAATTGATGAAACTGTTGAGGAATCATTGGCTTGAAGTGGTCCAATACGACATGTGATAGTTGCTTGACGTGGCCAAAAAGTCCTTTAACGTCACCATTCAGGAAATGGTCAACGCAGGCATCGGTATGTTTGACAAACTTCTCTTTGACCACTTTTCTAAAACCCTGCTCCTTCATTTTCTCCATGAAAATTTGAACCATAGGGGCCGTTTCCCCTGTCATGCCACTATCCAACAAAAATACGGCTCCTTTTCCTTCCGTATTTTGGGTAGGTAAACTTGTCGATTCAATATTATTATTAGAGTTGATAAGAATAGGTAAGCTTAGATAGCTGTTCAAGGGGTCCAATCCTGATGATTTACCATGGAAGAAAGATTCCATCTTACCAAAAATATCCTTTAGCCTTAGAAGTTTTTCCCGTGTCAAGTTTTCCAGTACGGTAATTTTATCATCGGCATACTTATCGTAGATAGCAGCTACAAGGGCGCCACTACTTCCTACTCCATACCCTTGAGGGATAGAACTGTCAAAATACATGCCTTTGGCGATATCGCTTTGGAGGGCTTTTAAGTCGAATGTTACCGTGCCCTGTTCCTGAATTTTCTCCAAATGGGAAGCAAAATGCTGTAAGGCTTTATTGGACTTCTCAGCCTGTTCGGAGAGAGATTCATCCATTTTCAAAGCTCCCTTGAAAAAATTATAGGGAATTGACAGACCTTTGGAATCTTTGATAATTCCATACTCTCCAAAAAGTAATATTTTGGAGTAAAATAATGGCCCTTTACTATTATTATGTTTAAACATTATTTCCCTAAATTAAACAAACTTATTTTTTCCTCTAAATATTTGGGAAAGAATTAAGTTCAAATCATCAAAATAACGGATAATCAATAAAATAAGTACAACGAACCTTACAAAAACTGTTTAGCCCCACTACCTATTCTATCACAAATGTAATGTTGGTTTTCACAAAATACAATCAGTTCATCCTGTATAAATTGCATACATTTATCTTTTTCACTTTCAGGGTATAAAACATGCACGTTGGCACCAGCATCCAATGTAAAGCATAATGGAATCTTGGTCTTGTTTCGAAAGGCCCAAATCGCATTAATAATCTCTAGGGTATTGGGCAACATTAAAATGAAATAGGGTTGGCTGGTCATCATCATGGCATGTAACGTAAGGGCTTCACTTTCAACAATTTTGATGAATGATTCCAAATCCCCACTTTTAAAAATGGGATGCAACGCCTCTAGATTTTGATGCGCCTGCACAAAACGACTTTGTGCAAATGGATGCCCGTTCATTAAACCATGACCAACAGTGCTGCTGACGGTCTTTTGGCCTTTATGCACCAGTAGAATAGTGTCTTGAAACTTCTTGAAATTTTCATGTACTTCAAAAGGATAGGGAATACCAAATAAGTCGGAGCTACCATCAATCGAAGGGGTATTTCCCCATTGAATTAAACTCCCTTCAATTGACCTGCAGGCACTACCGGAACCCAAACGGGCTATAAATGAGGCCTTTTGATTGAAATAGGTTGACGTCATTTCAGGATTTGCCTTTCTCTCCATTTCCAAAAAACAAAGTCCGAGAGCTGCCATTCCGCTTGCAGATGAAGCTATTCCGCTGCTATGCGGAAAAGAGTTCGAACTATCGATAACAAAATGGTATGACCTTAGAAACGGAAGGTATTTTTCAATACGCTCCAAAAAGGTTACTATTTTAGGCTTAAACTCTATTTTTGGTTTTCCCTCGAACATAAAGTCAAACGAAAAAAAAGAGCTTTTTTCCGGTAGTTTTTCAAAACGGAGTGAAGTATTGGTCGCACAAGTACTTAATGTGAAACTCACAGAAGGATTAGCGGGAATTTGGTCGACATGCTTACCCCAATACTTAATCAATGCAATATTGCTGGGGGCATTCCAGCCAATTTCACCATCTGTCGGGTATTCAAGATCATTTGATGAGATGAAATCCTTTTCTATCATAAATTGATATTTGAACAAAGATAAGACTTGGCTAAACGTTGCATTCTGTATAATTCTAGATTATACGATGTAATATATCCATACAAAAAGTTCCTCTATAATCTGGAGTAAATTGTTATTTTAGTAGGAATCTAGCTACTGTGAAAAATACATTACTAAAAATAACCATAAGTGTTGCCATCTGTCTTTTGATAGGATTTCTCTCCAGTTTTGCCACCCAAAGTTCTGTCAATGATTGGTATCTCACCTTAAATAAACCAAGTTTTAACCCTCCCAATTGGATTTTTGCCCCGGTTTGGACCATTCTTTACATCCTAATGGGGATAGCTGCGGGAATAGTCTGGTCTAAAGGGTTCTATCATCTTTGGGTAAAAACCGCGTTATATCACTTTGGATTTCAACTGTTGCTCAATGCACTTTGGAGCATCCTTTTTTTTGGATTAAAAAATCCCCTGGCCGCCCTCTTCGTTATCTTGACCTTACTGGTCTTAATCGTATTGACCATTAAATGGTTTAGGGTAGTCAGCAAAAAAGCGGCCTTATTGCTGTTACCCTATTTGGCATGGGTGGCCTTTGCCTCTGTCTTAAACTTTAAAATCTGGGAGCTGAACTAAAAATATATACCTCAGTTCAACGAATTTTTCATTTTCAGCATACGATTTCTCCAATTTTTGGGTTCTAATTGGGCTTAACCTAAAACCCTACTTATGCAACCCTTACCCTCCATTTTTTATTCCAGGAAGCTATTTGTCGGTACTGGACTGGTACTTGCCTTCGGACTACGTAATCAGCTTTTGGTCAAACCTTCTTTTACCCCAACCGTACTATTGATGTATTTAGGGTTGTTTTGCTGTATTACCATCATCATGATTCTCACTGCAATAAAAAGAAGTTAGTCAATACATTTTATTGCGTTAGTTGAATCATCTTTAACATGGTGTTTAAATTTCTGGTCGTTGCACCAACCTTCAGTTTGTTTTCAATAAGGTTATTACTGAGTTTTGCCTTACCCGCACCCATTTTGCAGTTCATATAGACACAGTTATCGGCATAGTGGAAATCTTCGTTTTCAAATTTCAATTGTTGAAATTCCATTACCATCCCAGCTGAGGGCGTTTGATGTAACAAAGTGAAGTATAGCCCTTTCGTATTACTTTCCGCTTTAAAAGGATTGTCTTTTAAAATTTGTTGAATTTCTGAAGGGGTTTTTACAACGACGGGTACATCGAAGTCGAAATCATTTTTAATTGCAACATTGATAATATGCTCTATTTGATTCACTTCACTCAACAGTGAATCAAAAATGACATTACCGCTCTGAATGTATGTTATTACGTTTTTTAATCCGGCGCCTATCATACTTTCTTTTAGATCGGCCATTTTTATTTTTTTCTGACCACTTACGTTAATGCCTCTTAAAAAGGCTATATAGGTATTCATTTTGGTTTCATTTGTACTGTGAACGACTCCATTTATTTTTAGTAATTTACAAATTCAATTGAATATGCCATGAGTCAGTATATACTCGCTTTAGACCAAGGTACCACGAGCTCGAGGGCCGTGATTTTTGATAAAAAAGGAGCTATTGTGTCTGTAGCCCAGAAGGAGTTCACGCAAATTTTTCCCAAACCAGGATGGGTTGAACATGATGCTACCGAAATTTGGTCCACCCAAGCAGGTATGGCTGCTGAAGCGGTATCAAAAAAGGGAATCAAAGGAGATGAAATTACCGCAATTGGTATCACCAATCAACGTGAAACGGCGGTCGTATGGGATAAAAAAACAGGAGAACCCATCTACAACGCCATTGTATGGCAAGACAAAAGGACCTCTGACTTTTGTGAAGAACTTAAAAAGGCCGGTAAAACTGAATTGATACGCGAAAAAACCGGACTGGTCATTGACGCCTATTTTTCAGCTACCAAGGTCAAATGGATTCTCGATAATATTGATGGTGCACGAGCTAAGGCTGAGGCAGGGGAATTGGCCTTCGGCACCATAGATTCATGGTTGATATGGAAAATGACACAGGGCCAACTTCATGTGACCGATGTGACCAATGCATCTCGCTCATTGCTATTCAACATCAATACCATGCAGTGGGATGATGCCCTTTTGGAGCTTTTCACCATTCCCAAGAGCATGCTCCCTGAAGTTAAACAATCAAGTGAGGTATACGGACATACAAGCCCCAATTTCTTTGCGCACGAAATTCCAATTGCAGGAATTGCAGGAGACCAGCAGGCTGCTTTATTCGGACAAATGTGCACACAAAAGGGTATGGTCAAAAACACCTATGGCACGGGGTGTTTTATGTTAATGAATATTGGTGATCAGCCCATAAAATCTAAAAATAACTTACTGACCACAGTCGCCTGGAAAATCAACGGAAAAACCACCTATGCCCTAGAAGGAAGTATTTTTATAGCAGGTGCCGTGGTACAGTGGCTGCGCGATAGTTTAAAAATTATCAAACATTCTTCAGATGTTGAAAAAATGGCCAGTTCGGTAGATAGCGCTGAAGGGGTTTATTTTGTTCCTGCCTTCGCAGGATTAGGAGCACCGCATTGGAACCAAAAGGCCCAAGGAACGCTGTTTGGTCTCACCCGTGGAAGCACTGAAGCCCACATTGCACGAGCTGCGTTGGACTCCATTGCCTATCAAACCATGGATATTCTAAAAGCCATGGAAAAAGATTCCGGGGTATCGATTAAAGAATTACGCGTTGATGGTGGAGCAACAGTAAATAACCTATTGATGCAATTTCAAGCCGATGTACTCAACACAACCACTATTCGGCCTAAAATTATTGAAACCACCGTGATGGGTGCCGCCTATTTAGCTGGACTGGCCGTTGGTTTTTGGAAAAGTCCAGAAGAAATTCAAGATATTTGGCAAACTGCTATCGAGTTTAAACCATCCACAGATAGAGATGAAATCAACAACGGAATTAAAGGATGGTATCAGGCCATAAAAGCATTGGAGTATTGGACGGAGCAAGCCCCATAACCCCTAATTTAGCCCTAAATTATGGTTCATTATGCTTCATCCGGAACGTTTTCCAAATTAATGGGCAAATACGATATTTAAATAATAGAGAGAAGTCAATAACCAATAACCAATAACCAATAACCAATAACCAAAATTACAATGACACCTTTCGTCGCCGAAATCATCGGAACCTTCTTACTCATATTTTTAGGTTGTGGTGTTAACGCCAATGTCTCCCTTAATAAAACCTATGGTAATGGATCCGGCTGGATAGTAATTACGACAGGTTGGGCCTTGGCCGTTTATATCGGGGTTGTTGTGGCAGGCCCTATCAGTGGAGCTCATATCAATCCTGCCGTAACAATTGGCTTGACCGTTGCAGGTGAGTTTTCCATCTACGATGCTCCCAAATTTATTCTTGCCCAGTTCATTGGTGCCATACTCGGCGCCCTACTAGTCTGGATGACCCATTACGAACATTTTAAAGCCACAGAGGACGGAGACACAAAGCGAGGGGTTTTTTGTACTGCCCCAGCCATAAAAAACACAGCGCTTAATTTTTTTTGCGAGCTTACTGGAACTTTTGTATTGCTTTTCACCATTCTATACTTTACCGACGCGACCTTATCAACTGATAACACCATCATTGGCCTTGGATCTTTAGGTGCATTGCCGGTGGCCCTATTGGTTTGGATTATAGGTTTGGGTCTAGGGGGCACTACGGGCTATGCCATAAACCCCGCAAGAGATTTGGGACCTAGAATCGTTCATGCGCTTGTACCAATGAAAAATAAAGGTGGTAATGGTTGGAGCTATGCATGGATTCCTGTGATTGCTCCTATTGCAGGAGGCGTTTTGGCAGCTTGGGTCGCCGGCCTCTTACAATAATTACGTACCCCTTGCCATGGCCTGAGCCGCCATAAAAGCACCCGTCCAGGCATTTTGAAAATTAAAACCACCGGTAATGGCATCAACATTGATGACTTCCCCAGCTAAATACAGATTGGGAAGCTTTTTACTCTCGAAGGTCTTAAAATTAATTTCCTTTAAGTCTACCCCTCCAGCAGTAACAAATTCTTCTTTGAAAGTACTTTTACCCTCAATTTTAAAGGCCCCTTGGGTCAGTTGGCTTGCCAAGTCATTGATATGGACTTTATTCAAATCGGCCCATTTCATTTTGCTATTGATTTTAGAGGCCTTTACCAATCTTTGCCAGAGTCGATTGGGCAAATCGACCACTTTGGTTTTTAATACGGTCTTTTTGCCCTCAAGGTTTTTGATCTCACTTAAAAATCCAACCATAGTCCCAAATGTGTATTCGGGCACCCAGTTGATTCGTATTCTGAAAATATAATGAAACTCTTTAAGCGTTTTTGCCCCCCATGCAGAAAGCCTAAGAATTGCCGGTCCGCTGAAGCCCCAATGTGTTATAAGTAGAGGACCTTCTGCGGTAAATAGGGGTTCACGTTCTACTTTACTTTTCAGTTCAATAACAATTTTTGGATTGTAATGGGTCTTTGGCATGACCTCAACATTGGCCATAGCGCTAAGGCCTTGCAAATCTTTGATTCGTTCATCATTACAATTGAAGGTAAATAATGAAGGAACTGGGGGAACTATAGTGTGTCCCAAACCTTTCAACACCTCCCAAATTTTAAGATTGCTTCCAGTAGCGACCAGTAGTTTTTGACAATGATAGTGTTTGTTCGCCGTTGTGATACACCAACCATTGCTGATTTCATCAGACGGTCTCAGTGCTTTCATGCCGCTATTCTTTAGCAACGCTATGTTGTGGGATTCTACTTCTTTTAAAAAACAATCGATAATGGTTTGGGAATTATCCGAAACAGGAAAAATGCGCCCATCAGGTTCTATTTTTAAGGGAACTCCCCTATCCTCAAAAAACTGCATGGTATCTCCAGAAGCATAGTTATGAAATGGGCCCAACAGTTCTCTCTCTCCTCTAGGATAATACTCTGAAAGCCTTTTCGGGTCAAACTCGGCATGGGTGACGTTGCATCTGCCACCACCAGAAACCTTGACCTTTCCTAAAACGGTCTTTCCCCGTTCGAAGATGGCAATTTTTAAATCTGGATTGGCAATAGCTGTCTGTATGGCTGCATAAAAGCCAGCTGCACCTCCGCCAACAACAATGACATCGAACATTAATTGACCCTATCGGGATAATCACTGAAAATGCCATCAACCCCCAATGACGTTACTTTTTCAATATCTGCTGGTTCATTGACGGTATAGGTGAAGACCTTAAATCCTTCGTCTTGAATTTTGGCTACGTTTTCAGCGGTCAACGTTTGGTGCCAGGGATTAATGGCAACTGCGTTAAGCTCTTTTGCAACATCAAGCGCTTCCAACGGGTCTTTTTCAGTTAAAACAGCTATGGCCATATCTGGATTCAATTCACGCATTTTACGAAGTTCATCCCAATTGAAACTTGAAATCACAAAATTTTCTTTTGACCAACCCATTCTTTCAATGTAAACCCCTGTAATATGATTGACTCGATTGGCCGTATCATTACCTTTTAACTCTATATTCAAAACAACTTTATTGTCAATCAATTTCAATACCTGCTGCAACAGCGGTATTTTATGATTACCATCCAAAATAACTTTTCTAAGATCCGATACGTAATACTCTTCAATATTCCCACCAGCATTGCTCAAACGCTCCAGTCGTTCATCATGAAAAACCACAGTTTCACCACTTCGAATATTGAACACATCTATTTCTATCATGTCGACACCAAGGTCCAATGCCTTTTGAATAGAGGCCAATGTGTTCTCGGTTTCGTATCCCATAGCGCCACGATGCCCTATGACCAATGGCTTTCTATGGGTTTCACAGCCCATAATCAATAGTATCAATAAACAGTATAACACGTCACTTTTCATCATTGACCATTTTAAAAAGTAAAAATACAAAGTTGTTACGATTCAATATTCTTCAATATTGTTTTTCAAAGGGTGCTATTTGATTTTAAAGACAAAGGATTCAAGCGGTGCGATCTTCAATAATATCTTACCAACTCCGTCATTAATTGACATAGTTGGGTTGTACCGCCCATACAACTGTTCTTCTACATCATATTTTCCACTACCAAGTTGCCATGTAGAAACCATTTCTGGGGGTAGCTTGAATTCCATCTCATATGATTTCTCCGTATCAAAATTTGAGATAACAATCAGTCTTTCTTCTGCTGACCATCTCACAAAAGAGAAAATTCTATGGTCATAGGTTTCGGTATTTTCCTTGTTGTAATAATGAACTTCTTGGTATTCTCCCATTAGTGCAGGACTCTGAGTGGTAAATCTCAAAAGTCGTTTATAGAAGTTGCGGAGTGATTTCTCATGATCACTTAATTGTCCTCCATCAAATTTTTTATTGTTCATCCATCGCTGATGGGCAGGCACTCCGATGTAATCAAAAATAGAGGTTCTCGAAGGTTTCCCAAATCCGGCATCCTCCGAACCGTCCTCACCTACTTCCTGCCCAAAATAAATCATGGTTGGCGCACTACTCAGGGTCGCTGACACCACCATAGCGGGTTTCGCAATTTCGGCCCTACCAATAAACTCTGGACTTGCAATACGTTGTTCATCATGGTTTTCCAAAAAGTGAAGCATATGGTGTTCAATATCTTGAAGACCTGACTGTACGGTATGGATATGGTCCGTCCAGCCGTATCCCTTCATAATATGCTTTAAACTATCGTAGAGTTCTACCTTATCATAGAGGTAGTCCATTTTTCCTTTGTTGATATACTCGCGATACAGGTCGGGATTGTACACTTCGGCCAACAGAAAGGCATCAGGATTTTTCATTTTGATGGAAGAATTCATAAAACTCCAGAATTCGACCGGAACCATTTCGGCCATGTCAAACCGAAAACCGTCTACACCCAACTCGGTCCAATACAATGCGATATCACGAAATTTATACCAAGAATCGGGAAGGTCTTTATCCTTCCAAAAATTAAAGTGGAACGTATAATCCAAATCGCGATAAGCATCCGGTAGTTCCTCAAAATCTTTACCTCCATCGGGTCGCACCCCATAATTAATCTTTACCGTTTCATACCAATCATCGAAATCGGGTTGGGGTAAACGTGAGCCATTACCCGTCCACTTTGCTGGTATCTCCTCAAACCTGTTATCTGATAATGTATGGCCAGTACCCAATGGTGTATACCCGTCTCGCCATTCAGGCACTTTAAACTCCGTATTGGGGATATAGTAAAAATTATTGCTACGGACATACTCAACGGAGGTATCGTCATCGACACCAAAATCTTTTATCCCGTTAGGATTCGTTTTTCCTTCATAATTACGGGCAACGTGATTCGGTACGATATCAATGACAACCTTCATATCATTTTTGTGGGTGCGCTCGACCAACGATTTAAACTCTTCCAATCGTTTTAAAGGATTGACGGCCAAATCAGGATTCACATTGTAGTAATCCTTTACGGCATAGGGCGACCCTGCCCGACCCTTTACCACATCGGCATCATCATTGGAAATTCCGTAGGCGGTGTAGTCATTGATGACGGCATGATGGGGTACCCCAGTATACCATATGTGGGTTATTCCTAAATCTTTTAATGCAGCTAATGCTGTGTCGTCAAAGTCGTTGAATTTACCAACGCCATTTTGCTCTAGAGTACCCCATGGTGTGTTCGTCGTTTGGGTATTTCCAAACAAACGTGTGAACACTTGATAGACTACTTTCTTTCGCTCTTTCGACATAGTTACCTTCTTTTCGGATACCTCATAATTACAAGAACTCATTGCAAGGCATAATACCAAAAGAGATCGAATTAGCGATTGGTTCATACCGTTACGGTCTCTCCGGGTATTAAAACAACGCGGTCACCATTCACCCGAATCGTCATTTCTTCTTTACCGGTCAGTTCAAATTGGTTGCCATCTTTATCCACGATGACCTTGATAATGCGATTTCTAAAATTTATCTTGAAGGAATAAGACTTCCACTGTTCTGGAATTTGCGGAAAAAAGTTCAACTTATCCTCAATGGTACGCATTCCTCCAAAACCTTCGACAATACTGAGCCAGGTACCTGCCATAGAGGTTATGTGCAGCCCCTCTTCAACTTCCTTGTTGTAATCGTCCAAATCCAATCGAGAGGTACGTAGGTAGAAGTCATACGCTTGCTTCATCCTACCCAATTTAGCGGCTTGAATACTGTGCACGCAGGGCGACAAGCTGGATTCATGTACAGTAAAAGGCTCATAAAAATCAAAGTGCCGCTCTAAATCTTCTTTTGAAAAATGGTCTTCAAAGAAATAGAATCCCTGCAACGTATCGGCCTGTTTAATGTAAGGGGAGCGCAAAATTCTATCCCAACTCCATTTTTGGTTGATTGGGCGCTGTGTCTTATCCAAATCTTCGACCGTAATCAGTTCTTTATCCAAAAATCCATCTTGCTGCAAAAAGACCTGATGCTTTTTTGATTTTGGAAAAAACATAAGCGCTGCGACCTCCCTCCATTGCTCTAACTCCGCTTCGGTTATTTTAGTATGTGCCACCACCCGATCATAATCTGTCGGATAGCCCTCCTTGACTTTTTCAATCTGTTCTAGAGCATATCGGATGCTCCATTGTGCTAGGTAATTGGTATACCAATTATTATTGACATTATTTTCATATTCATTTGGGCCTGTAACCCCAAGAATGACGTACTTCTTTTTCTTGGCCGACCAGTTGGCCCGTTGTTGCCAAAAGCGGGCAATACCGATCAAAACTTCCAATCCCTTTTCAGGGATGTAACTGTAGTCACCTGTAAAACGATAATAATTATATAAGGCGAAGGCAATTGCACCATTACGGTGAATTTCCTCAAAGGTGATTTCCCATTCGTTATGGCATTCTTCACCGTTCATGGTCACCATGGGATATAAAGCCGCTCCATTGGTAAAACCAAGTTTTTGCGCATTTTCGATTGCTTTTTCCAAATGATGGTAACGATATTCCAATAAGCTCCATGCCACCTTTTGCCCTTTCGTTGCCATATAAAAAGGAAGGCAATACGCCTCGGTGTCCCAATAGGTGCTACCCCCGTACATTTCACCTGTAAATCCTTTGTGACCAATATTTAAGCGGGAATCTTGACCTAAATAGGTTTGATTGAGCTGAAAAATATTAAAGCGAATGCCCTGTTGTGCCTTGATATCACCTTCAATGGTGATGTCGCTCATATTCCATATTTCACCCCAGGCCTTGGCTTGTTGCTCCAATAAAGTATTGAATCCTAATTTGGTAGCCTTATCCATAGCGTTATTGGCAGCAGTAATCAGAGCTTCGGGTTCATGGTAACGTGAAGTGGTGTATCCCCCAAACTTGGTCAAGGTGATTTTTTGACCTTTAGCAACGCTTCCAGAATAAAGATGTACCACCTTGACCTCGGCTTCCTCTGTTTTTTGCAAAGACCATAGTTCTTGTCCAACCTTTACTTCCGCTTGCATAAATGTACAGGTGGCGAAATTGGTTTTCATGGTATGGGCTTCAATAAAAGCCCTGTTTCCTTTAGAAGAGATATTGGTAGTATTCCAGAACTTGTCGTCCCAATTGCTGTCTTGATTTTTGATTCCGCTATCCAAATAGGGTCGGAATTCTACCTTGACTTCCCTATTCATAACTTCAAGTTCGTAACGTATGGCCCCAATCTCATCAATACTTAAACTCAAAAACCGTGTGATATTTACTTTGACTTCAATACCATTTGGCATCACTGCCTGAAAAGACCTTTCATAACGGCCTTCTTTCATATTCAACTCACGACGAAAACTTTTGATTTCTTTACAGGAATGTAAATCTAATGGCTCACCATCAATAGAAATGTCGATACCAATCCAGTTGGGAGCATTTAAAACTTTGGCAAAATATTCAGGATAACCATTCTTCCACCAACCTACCCTGGTCTTATCAGGATAATACACCCCAGCAATATAACTTCCTTGAAAGGTATCTCCGGAATATTGTTCTTCAAAATTAGCGCGTTGTCCCATTACCCCGTTCCCCAAACTGAATAAGCTCTCAGAACTCTTTACCAATTCTGCATCGAAACCTTCTTCTATGATAGACCATCCATCAGGTCTAATGTATTCTTGATTCATTTTATTGTAGTTGGAAAGTTGATTGACAAACTTAATTATTTGTCGAATCACGTTCAATTAAGGTGGGCTCTAAAATTTTAGTGACAAAGGGTTCTTCGTCATTTTCACTTTCGACACGATCTATGAGCATTTTGGCTGCAATTTCACCCATTTTCTCACCATGCTGCGCAACTGACGTAATACCAGGGTTGGCGTGCTTTGCCAAAAGACCATCGGTGAACCCAATGATAGAAATATCTTTGGGCACCTGCTTTCCTTTTCGTTGAATTACCTTCATGCCATAAATGCCAAAAATCTCGTTCACGCTTAGAATGGCGTCAGGATCAATGGTATTTAGAAAATCAGAAATGGTATTTTCATCGATGTCCATATAGGGAAGTTTTAAAACCAAGCTCTCGTCTACTTTCATGCCAAAGTCTTGTAATGCTTTCCGGTATCCTCTATTTCGACTTCTACTTACACTAAAAAAGTCTTCAGTAGTCAATAATGCGATTTTACTTCTACCCTCTTCAAGTAATTTTTTAGTGGCCATGTATGCGCCTTGAATATCGTCAATAACCACCTTATCACAATCAATCTCTTCGGTAATTCTATCAAAAAGAACTATGGGAATGCCCTGTTCGGTAACCTCCCTAAGATGATTAAAATCTTTTTTCTGTTCTGTTCCTGCGGAGAGTGACATGATAAAACCGTCAATACTGCCATTCGCAAGCATTTCCATGTTAATCACCTCTTTGTCAAAAGACTCATCCGATAAACAAACAATAACGTTGTACCCTTTCGCATTGGCATGGTTCTCAATACCTCGAATGACGGTTGTAAAAAAATGATGTACAATATCTGGAATAATCACCCCAATATTTTTGGTGCGTTTATTTTTTAAACTGATGGCTATGTTATTGGGCTTGTAATTATACAACCGCGCAAAGGCCTGAACCCGCTCTTTGGTATCCCTACTAATCTCTACACTGTTTTTTAAAGCTTTTGATACGGTAGAAATAGATACGTCCAATTCTTTTGCGATGTGTTTAAGTGTGATTTTTTGTTTCATTTTGACTACCAACATTGCGGTTTTGGAAATTAGGAATATCCATTTTCTGTTAAAAATTCTAGTTGGTTTTTAACAAGAAAATCCTTCAAAACCAAGCACAATAGAAATTCTATTAGGATGAAAAAAACTTATATTTGATGCAATTTTATACATTATGTCATATTTTGTATGCAAATAATTATGAATTGTACATTTAAAGTTGTTTTGATTTATAATACCTCAATATCCATAAATTTATCAACACGAAATCGTTTTCGTTGTTTTTTGTGAAATTGGGGTGCTCATTCTTTAATACAATTTTACATATGTTTAACTCTTGAATTTAAATTAACTAAACTTAAAATTAAATTTTATGAAGATTACGCTACTTAAAAGCTTGTTGCTTCTTGGCGCGTTTGTGTGCTTTGCAGCTGTTCAAGCCCAGACAGTATCGGGTACGGTTTCGGATTCTAGTGGGCCACTCCCTGGTGCGAGTGTCGTGGTGAAAGGTACCTCCAATGGTACTCAAACAGATTTCGACGGTAACTACACCTTAAATGATGTCGCTGGCGACGCCACATTGGTATTCAGCTATATTGGGTTCGCCTCTCAAGAAGTCTCGGTGAATGGGCAAACCACTATCAATGTTACACTTCAAGAAGATGCCACGGCCTTAGATGAAGTCGTAATTATCGGCTACGGTCAGACTACTGTTAAGGATGCAACAGGTGCAGTAGCTTCTGTAAGTGCAGAAGATTTTAATGGAGGTGTTATTTCATCACCCGAACAATTAATTCAAGGTAAAACGGCAGGGGTTCAGATTACCCAAACTAGTGGGGAACCAGGAGCCGGTATTACCCTGAGAATTAGAGGTACAGGTTCTGTAAGAGCAAATAACAGCCCTTTGTTCGTTATTGATGGTGTGCCTGTAACGAACGAAGCGGTGTCGGCAAGTGGCAGTGATATCGGCGCCGGTTCTAGTGGACCCAGAAACCCATTGAACTTCTTGAACCCGAATGACATTGAAAGCATGAGTATTTTAAAAGATGCCTCTGCAACAGCAATTTACGGTTCCAGAGGTGCTAATGGTGTCGTTATTATTACGACTAAATCAGGCAAAGGAGCTGGAGTGAATGGACAATGGAACTTTACCACTAACCTTAATATTGCTGAGGTTAGAGAAACATACGACCTTTTGACTACAGAGGAATTTATTGATGCAGGAGGGGCAAACCTTGGGGGGGCAACAGATTGGCAAGACTTCATTTTCAGATCCACCGCTTCAACTGACAATAATTTATCGTATGCCCTAAATTACGGTAAAGGAAATGTACGAGCTACTGTTGGATATGCCAAACAATTTGGTATCATTGAGGATACGGAATTAGAAAGGATTACAGGTCGAATTAATGCAAATCATCGGTTTTTTGATGATAAATTGAGAGTGGGTTTGCAGGCAACTGTTTCTAGAATCAATGATCAGGCACCTTTTGTAAGTAGAACCTCTGGTAGTACTGGTGATTTACTTGCTGCTTCATTATATTCTAATCCAACATTAGCGGCCAGTCCCTCGCTAAGTGCAGCACCGGACAGAAATCCAGCCAATCTTCTCGCATTTTATCAAGACTTAGCGAATACCAATAGATTTTTGGGTAATTTATCTCTGGAATACAGTTTCACAGACGAGTTTTCCGCAAAAGTAAACTTAGGTTATGATACCTCGGAATCTGAGAGAACCCAAGTGGTAGGCCCTCAAATTATTGCGCTGAACAATGGTGCTGAAAATAATGGACGTGCTGCTCTGAACAATTTGGAAACTGAAAACCGCCTTGTAGAAGTTACCTTTAACTACTCGAAAGAATTTGAAAATTCAAATCTTGACGCGCTTGTTGGATATTCTTTTCAAGACTTTAATCGTTCAGGTCAGAACATATTGGGACAGGGTTTTGGCACTAAAAATCTTAATGAAATATCTAATGTAATTAGTTCTTCGTTTGAAGATACAAGGAATATTGTTAGCGGATATCAAGCCTATGGAATAGGGGTTTTCGAAGATCAACCTGACTTAGGTAGTCAATTTAGAGTTTTAAACTTATCTCCTCAACCAAACATTACTACTGCAGATTTTAACGGCATTCCAATAGATGCGTTAACTGTTGACACTTTTGATTTCACCGACGAATTACAATCATTTTTTGCAAGAGTCAATTATACCTTAAAAGATAAATATCTTTTTACTGCAACGGTTAGAGCAGATGGCTCGTCTAGATTTGGTGGTGACAACCAATATGGTTATTTCCCCTCGGCAGCCTTTGCTTGGAAACTAAATGAGGAAGATTTTATTAATGACGAGGCCTTTTCAACACTAAAATTAAGATTGAGTTGGGGTATTACTGGTAATCAAGATGGACTCGGATACGGACAATTCTTGAATAGAACACGTTGGGGTCGTTTGAATGCCGACGCACTCGGTATTTCTGCAAATTCTCAGATTACAGCACCAGCTACATTGGAAGTTGCTTTCGCTAACCCAGAATTGAAATGGGAAGAAACTGCTCAGTATGCTTTAGGTCTTGATTTCGGTTTTTCAAATGATCGTTTAACTGGAACAATTGACTTTTACCGAAGAGAAACCAGTGATATTCTTTTAAATCTTCCGGCAGTGCAGCCAGCCACAGCGCCATTTGCTTTTCAAAATGTTGATGGCGTGATTGTTAACCAAGGTGTCGAAATAGGATTGGATTATGATATTGTTCAAAACGATCAATTCTATTGGAATGCAAATTTAAATTTTGCTTATAATCAAAATGAGCTCACTGACTATGATGGTCCTGACATACTAGCAGGACAAGTTTATGGTCAAGGATTATCAAATGCCTTTGTTCAGATTTTAACCAATGGCAGTTCTCTGTTTACTTACAACTTACGGAATGTTGACCAAGATTTAAATGTAGACACTGATCCTTCTATCCAAGATGAGAACGGTCTGCCTACAATGAACGCAGGTTTTTCAACTACGGCTAGCTATAAAAATTGGGATGCATCTTTATTTTTTACCGGGCAGTTTGATTTTCATGTTTACAACAATACTGCTAATGCACTTTTTGCCTTACCTCAGGTAGGTAGTAGAAATAATTTACAGAGTGTTATAGATAGTGGAGTTGCTCCGTCTAGCCAGAACCCAAGTACCTTCTTCCTTGAGAAAGGGGATTTTGTAAGGCTACAGACGGCTTCTATTGGTTACAATGTACCTTTAAGCAGTGAAGGGGCTCTGAAAAGCTTACGCTTGAGTCTTACCGGTCAAAATTTACTATTGATTACTGATTATAGCGGGCCAGATCCTGAAGTGAGTACAACAGATATACCAGGATCGACGGGAGGTATTCCCTCCGCCGCTATAGATTATTTAGCATACCCAAGGCCTAGAACAGTTACTTTGGGTGTCAACGTTACATTTTAAAAAAATTCCTATTATGAAAAGAAGTATTAAGTTTTTAAGTCTATTCTTTCTCATTCCGTTGATTTTTTCATGTACGGATTTGGAGATTGAACCAACAGATTCATTGATAACCGATGGTTTTGCGGGTGTAGCCGATGTTCAAAGTGAAGTCACTAACCTTACCAACACTATTGCTGGAGGGGATTTGGGAAATCAGAATGGACTTTTCGCCTTAAACGAGGTATCCAGCGATGAGTACATTGTTCCTACCCGAGGAACTGACTGGGGTGACAATGGTAGATGGCTTGCCATCCATAGGCAAACTTGGGCCCCAGACCTTTTTGATATTACACAGGCTTGGCAACAGCTAAATAGTATTACTATTAATGCTACTCGTGTAATCAGTCCAAAAAGTACGGTTACCGCTGGCGGCGACATTAATATTCAAAAAGCTCAAGCACGTTTTTATAGGGCTTGGGCGATGAATTGGATTTTGGATATGTGGAGACAAGTCCCATACAGGGATATTGATTTACCAAACAGTGCTATTCCTGCAGTATTAACAGGTCAGGTAGCCATTGACAGTATAGTAGCTGACCTAAATGCTGCCATAACTGATTTGCCTTCTGTTTCAGCAGGTAATGGAATAGATATGAAATCAACTCCAACCAAAGCGGCTGCGCGTCATTTATTGGCTAAACTTCATTTAAACAAACACGTATACCTTGGTAGCTCGCCCGACGCAGCTGACATGCAAGTTGTTATTGACAACGTGGATGCGATTACCGCTGATGGTTACGAACTCGCTGCTCCTGGAGATTTCTTTGATATTTTTAGACCAAGTAACGATGTTGAAACCATTTGGTGGTCACCTGCTGATGCTGGACCCAAAACATGGCTTACATTACACTATAATCAAAATTTTCCTGGTTTTAACGATGGTGGAGGTTGGAATGGTTTTACCACCCTTGCTGAATTTTATGACTTATTCGAAGGACCTTCTGAAACCAATTATCCAGGAGATGGTCAAGAAGAACGTCGTGGTGTAGTTCATGATCCATCAACTGCTAACGAAGATAATTTAGGGATTGGTCTGGGATTTCTGATAAATCAACAATACGAACAAGACGGAACCCCATTGGATGCCCGAGATAATGTTGGTGGCGTACCATTAGTATTCACTCGAGAAACAGAACAAGCTGAATTCACTTCTCCAGCCGATAATTCTACTCTTGAGACTTCTGGTATCCGAATGTTCAAATATCATCCCAATGAAGAAGGCGGTGACAGAAGGAGACATATTGTAAGATACCGTTATGCTGATGCATTTTTAATGAAAGCAGAAGCCATGTTTAGAATGGGTGGCGATGCAACCGCAATGATAAATGAACTAAGAACCCGTCGCGGAGCTTCCGTTTTAGGTACGGTTGATGCAGCCGATTTATTAGCGGAAAGAGGACGTGAAATGTATCAAGAACAAACGAGAAGACAAGATTTGATTCGTTTTGGTCAATTTTTACGTGCTTGGAATTTGAAAGATGCAACAGACGAAACACGTCAAATTTTCCCAATTCCGATTGCTGATGTTTTGGCTAATCCAAATTTGACTCAAAACCCTGGTTACTAAAAAATAAAAGACATATAAGTTTATTAAAAAACCCGCTCTAGAGCGGGTTTTTCTATTCATAATTATAAATAGGGCATTGACCTCAAACCAGTCTTGACTTCAAATTAAATATTTCAAGTCAATTAAGATTTTTTAAAAAACGAAATGATGTCAGATTCAATTTTATATAATTTTTTCCATTAATTTTTTGTTAGCAATTTCTTCATATTACATTGGCTATATTGGCATTTTAAAACTCTGACATATTGATTATTTCAATCTTTATACAAGTTCAATGGCCATTGCTAAATAAAGTTGAAGCTTTTCGCTTTAAATAATAAATACCACACAAAGTGAAGCATAAAATATTGTTTCTTATCATATTCATATCAACCATAATTTCTTGTAAGTATGATAGAGAAAAACAACTTGAATTTAATAAAACCGAAACCTTGTTTACCCTTGTACCTTCAGAAGAATCAGGGATAGACTTTGTTAACTCAGTGAATAATCAAAAAGACTTTAACATCTTTAAATATCGAAACTTCTATAATGGTGGTGGAGTGGCGATAGGTGACATTAACAATGATGGCCTTCCCGATATTTATTTCACAGGTAACATGGTTCCCAATAAATTATATCTGAACAAAGGAAACTTCGAATTTGAAGACATATCAGAAAGAGCTGGTATTACAGGCACAAAACCTTGGTCAACGGGTGTAACTATGGTCGATATCAATACTGATGGCCTTCTAGATATCTACGTCAGCAATGCCGGTAATTTGGAAGGTAATAACCATAATAATGATTTATACATCAACAACGGAGATTTGACTTTTACAGAAAAAGCTGAAGAATTCAACTTAGCCAAGACTGGGTTTTCTACCCATGCATCATTTTTTGATTTTGATCGGGATGGAGATTTAGATGTGTACATCTTAAATAATAGTAACATACCCGTTAGTAGCTTGGGATATGCCGAACAACGTAAGGTAAGGGCTCAAGATTGGCAGGGTGTTCCCCATATTTTCAGAGGAGTTGGTGATATGTTATTAAGAAACGATGACGGGAAATTTATTGATATCAGCGAAAAAGCAGGCATTTATGGTAGCTTAATTGGCTTTGGTTTGGGTGTGTTAGTCACTGATATTAATAACGATTTATGGCCCGATATTTATGTTTCTAATGATTTTTATGAACGTGATTATCTGTATATTAACCAACATGACGGCACCTTCAAAGAAGAAATAAAAAACTACACGCAGCATTTGAGCCTCTCCGCTATGGGTATAGATATTGCCGATATCAACAATGATGGATATAATGACATTTTTATTACCGATATGCTTCCTGAATCTGAACAACGTGTCAAATCGGTTATGGAATTTGAAGGCTATAACATTTATGATTTGAAACGGAGCAAAGATTTTTATCAGCAGTATATCCAAAATACGCTTCAACTCAACAACGGCAATGGTACCTTTTCCGAGGTTGCCTATTATAGCGGAATTGACGCAACCGATTGGAGTTGGGCAGGACTCATTTTTGATATGGACAACGATGGTCTTAAAGATATTTTCGTGACCAATGGAATCAATCATGACCTTACCGATTTAGATTTTGTCGACTTCTTTGCAAATGAAATCATTCAGAAAATGGCGTTGACGGGCAAAAAGGAATCCATTGATTCAATAATCAACAAAATGCCCGTTAAACCTCAACCCAACTTTGCATTCAAGAATAATGGCGACATTACATTTGATAATGCAAACAAACATTGGGGCTTCGATATGCCCACACGTTCAAATGGCGCAGCATATGCTGACCTAGACAATGATGGTGATTTAGATTTGGTGATAAATAATGTGAACACCAATGCATTTATCTATCGTAACAATACCAACAAACAACTACAGCACAACTATATTCAAATAAAGCTTAATGGAGAGGGAAACAATTCATTTGCCATTGGGTCATTGGTCAAATTTTACTTTGGTAAAAACATTGTCAACCAAGAATTAATTCCTTCAAGGGGATTTCAATCTTCCGTGGACTATGTAATGACCTTAGGTCTTGGAACAACAGAGAAATTAGATTCAATTCGAGTGGTATGGCCCAATTCAAAAACGATGGTGTTGACTGAAGTTAAAGCCAATCAGCAATTAGAACTAAATCAAAAAGATGCATTCGACACCTATTACCCTTCCTTGTTATTAGATACAAAAACCCTCATCAAAGAATTAGATAATAGTACTTTACTGGCGCATTCCGAAAATCCATATAACGATTTTGATTATGAAGGATTGATTTATAGCAAATTATCTCAAGAAGGTCCAGCTCTAGCCATCGGCGATATTGATGGTGATGGAAATGAAGATGTTTTTGCTGGAGGGGCTAAAAACCAAGCTGCTCAGCTTTATCTTCATTTGGGAGGCGGAAAATTTAGAAAAAAATCATCTCGCATATTTGTAGAACACCAAATATATGAAGATACTTCCGCAGCATTTTTAGATACAGATAATGATGGTGATATGGATTTAATGGTAGGCTCTGGAGGCAATGAAGTAGGTGAAAATAATACCTATCGCACGAGACTCTACCTCAATGATGGTAAGGGTAACTTTACGGCATCTGACCAAAACATTCCAACTACCTTGAAAAATGTGTCGGTAATTTCTCCTAATGATTATGATGGCGATGGCGATACCGATGTGTTTATTGGGTCTCGAAGTGTTGTTGGGGTATATGGTCTGAACCCAGACCATCTCTTGCTTGAAAATCGAGAAGGCATCTTTGTAGATGCCACGGAAAGAAGAGGTTATGATTTAAAAGATGAAGGTATGGTGACCGATGCCACTTGGGCAGATATGGATGGAGATGGTAAAGACGATTTGGTCACAGTATCAGAATGGGACGTGCCAAAAATACACCGCACTTCAGGAAGAAGGGTTCAACGAATGGCCTCCTCTTTAGATAAGTTATCAGGCTGGTGGAGCACAGTTGAAGCCGCTGACCTGGATGATGATGGAGACCTTGACCTAATTTTAGGTAATCAAGGCGAGAACCTTCACTACAAACCAAGTCAAGGCAAACCAATGAAGATATGGATCAATGATTTCGACGGCAACGGCACCATAGAACAATTGGTAACCATTACAGAAAACGGAAAAGACTATCCCATACATCAAAAAAAGGAAGTTACTAATCAGTTAGTTTCCCTTAAAAAAGAAAATTTAAAGGCATCGGAATATGCAAAGCGAACTATTCAAGAACTATTTCCAAAAGAAATCATAGAAAAATCAATTGTAAAAAACAGTGTGGTATCAGCCTCGGTATTGGCCATTAATGAAGGTAATGGGCAATTTAAAATTCAAAAATTACCTCCCAGGGTTCAATTTTCATGTGTCTGTGATGTCAACTGTGCTGATGTGAACAACGATGGCAATTTAGACCTGATTATGGCAGGAAATAATTTTGAGTACAAACCCCAATTCTCTAGACTGGATGCTAACTACGGTAATGTACTCTTAGGTGATGGCAACCTTAATTTCGAATGGCAGAATTACGATAAAAGTGGATTTTTTGTGAGGGATGAGGTTAAGCACCTTAAAACTATTAAGGATAAAACAGGGAATGAATTTTTGATTGCTGCCATCAATGAAGGGAAACCTAAAATCTTTGCCCTAAAATGAAACAAAGGAGCATATATGTTTTAGGATTATTATTGATGGGCTGCACAGAAGGAGGCGAATTATTTGACAATCCTTCGCCCAATAAGACAGGTATTGACTTTACCAATACAATTGAAGAAACCGAAGACCTAAATATTCTAGATTATCTCTATTTTTATAATGGAGGAGGTTTAGCTATAGGGGACATCAATAATGATCAGCTCCCGGATATCTATTTTTCAGGTAATCAGGTAAAAAACAAACTCTATCTTAATAAGGGTAATCTTAAATTCGAAGATATCACCGAAAAAGCAGGGGTTGCGGGTGAAAGTGATTGGAATACCGGTACCGTTATGGCCGATGTCAACGGAGACGGATTACTCGATATTTATGTATGTGCTGTAGTGGGCATCAATGGCTTCGGTGGCTACAATGAACTTTATATCAATAACGGAAATCTTACCTTTTCTGAAAAGGCTCAAGAGTACGGATTAGACTTTGAGTCCTTTAGTTCATCCGCATCATTTTTTGATTATGATTTAGACGGCGACTTAGACTTATACCTATTGAATCATGCAGTTCATACTGTAGAATCTTATGGAAAAGCTGATTTACGACGTAGGAGAAACTACGAGACAGGTGATAAACTAATGCGGAATGATGGGGGAAAATTCATCGATGTAAGTGAAGAAGCAGGCATTTTTGGTGGCATTAACGGTTATGGGCTTGGTGTTGCCGTTTCTGATTTCAATATAGACGGATATCCCGATATTTATGTAGGTAATGATTTTCATGAAGATGATTACTTCTACATGAATAACGGAGATGGTACCTTTACCGAAAGTCTAAAAACCAACTTCGGTCACACCTCAAGATTTTCTATGGGTAACGATGTGGCTGATATCAACCATGATGGGCTACCCGATTTGATATCATTGGATATGCTTCCTAAAGATGAGTTGGCCCTAAAAGCTTCAGAAGGTGATGATAACCTACAGATTCAAAAGATGCGAATTGAAGATTTTGGCTACCACTACCAATTTACACGCAATATGCTCTATATCAACCAACCAGATGGAAAATTTATGGAAACCGCTCTTCTAAGCGGGGTGGCCGCTACCGATTGGAGTTGGAGTGCTTTATTCGGGGACTATGACCAAGATGGAAACCAGGATCTTTTTATCGCTAATGGCATCCCTAAAAGACCTAATAATCTGGACTTTATAAAATTTGTTTCCAGTGAAAAAATACAGGACAAAATCAATAATACCAAATTAGTTGATAAAGAAGCTTTGGAACTGATGCCATCCGGCGCAACAAGAAATTTTATTTTCAGCGGAAATGGTGGCCTTCAGTTTGAGGATAAGTCATCTAGCTGGATTTCAAACGACACACTGATTTCAGGTTCCGCTTCTTATGGTGACTTGGATAATGATGGTGATTTAGACCTCGTTGTAAACAATTTGAACAACTACGCATCAATATATTTAAATAAAACCAATAAGAAGGCCAACTATTTAAAAATACGCTTGTCTTACTCCGTCAAAAATCGATATGGAATAGGCTCAAAAGTATATGCCTATCATAAAGGCGAACTGCAGTTCAAAGAACTGTTCCCAATTAAGGGTTTTCAGTCATCCTCTGAACCTCTCATACATTTTGGATTAGGAGATGTGATGGTTTTAGACTCCCTTAAAATAATCTGGCCAGATAGAACCGCTCAAACTTTGACCGGAGTTAATGCCAATCAAACCCTTAATGTTTCACCTTCCAAGACAAAAACTTTTGTTTATGACACTTTAAAATCTTCCGTTAGCACCCTATTTATTAAAGATTCAACAAAACTCGGAATCAATTTTTCCCACGTTGAAGACAACTATCTTGATTTCAACCGCGAAAAATTGATTCCATATCGAATTTCTGATAGAGGGCCGGCCTTCGCGAAAGGGGATTTAACTGGAGACGGAAAAAATGATCTTTTTTTTGGAGGATCAAAATTCTTCTCCACCTCGTTTTATGAACAAACCGATAGCGCTTTTACTAAAAGGGCACTACCCAAAATAGAAGAAGATTCAGTTACTGAAAATATTACAGCCAGTATTGCAGATTTCAATAATGATGGAAAAAATGATTTGCTTATAGGTAATGGAGGTGGTGATTTCTATGGTACCGCCAAAGCCTTGAAGAACAGATTATATTTAAACCAACTCGATTCTTATAAGCCTTATGATTTAACCGAAACCTTTCAAAATACGTCAGTGGTCAAGCCTTATGATTTCGATAACGACGGTGATTTGGATATTTTTATTGGAGGTCATATGAATACAGGAAGATTTGGTGAGCTGGTAACATCATACTTGTTGATTAATAAAGATGGTAGCTTTGAAGTTGATGAGAAGTTTAAAGTGAATGGTATGGTGACTGATGCCATATGGAATGATTTTGATCAGGATGGCTATAGCGAATTGATGGTGATAGGAGAATGGATGTCACCCAAACTTTTTAAAAATAATGAGGGTCGGTTATCCGTGGTATCAATGCCAAAGATAAGTGGGCTATGGCAGTGTGTTCATCCTTTTGATATTGACCATGATGGCGACATGGACTACTTATTGGGCAACTGGGGGTTGAACAGTAAGTTTAACGCTTCTGATAAATATCCTTTAAGATTGTATTTTTAGGATTTTGATGGGAATGGACAAACGGAAACCATTACAGCCTTCGAAAAAAACAAAAAGTATTATACCCTTGAAGGACTTGATGCATTAACCGCTCAAATTGTAAGCCTACGGAAAAAATTCAATTCTTACTCTTCGTTTGCAGGAAAATCGATACACGAGATTTTTACCTCAGAACAACTGGAAAAAGCCCAACTCCATGAGGTAAACACCTTGGCTTCCGGGTATTTAAAAAACAACGGTGGCAGTTTTGAGTTTGTCCCCTTTGCTGATGAACTGCAAACGGCACCCATTATGGCGTTTGCAAACTTAGACACCGATAATGACGGTAAAGCCGAGGTACTCGCCGGGGGTAATTATTTTGGTGTAAAGCCATATCATGGAAGGTTTGATTCCTTCCCAGGGGCTTTGATAAAAAATGAAAATGAAATTATCTTAGGAAATCAGTTAGGACTTGATTTTACTCAAAAATCCCTTAGACATTTGGATACTTTTATACTAAACCGAATAAAATACCTTTTGGCTGTTTACAATGACCATGAAATCGAAGTTTACAAAATCAATTCAAAATAACATTGAAATGGCGAGAGTACTTTTTTTAAGCATTCTAAACTTGATTATCCTTTCCTGTTCGAAAGAAAAAAGACCAATTGAAATTACACCCAAAGACTTTCATGCCTCCGTAGATAAGGTAACAGAAGTAATGGTTCACGATATTTTCTCGCCTCCGGTCGCTAGTAGAATTTACACCTATCCGAATATTGGTGCCTATGAAATTATGGCAAGGGGTGATGAAAGATATCAATCGCTTGCAGGGCAATTGAGCGGATTACAGTCCATTCCCGAACCAGAATCAGAGAACATCAATTTTGAGTTGGCCGCATTGGTTGCTTACATTGACCTTAGCCGAATGCTTATCTTTTCTGAAGATATGATCACCACCTACCGAGATAGTATATATACCGCATGGAGCAACACCAACAAAGGAGTTTTTGAATCATCAAAGACCTATGGTCTTGCTATTTCCAAACACATCGCCGAATGGATGGAGAAAGATAACTATAAGCAAACACGCACCATGCCCAAATTCTCAGTTGATACCGATGAGCCTTCACGCTGGCAACCGACACCTCCAGCCTATATGGATGGTATCGAGCCACATTGGAGTAAAATACGGCCCTTTGCCATTGATTCCTCAAGTCAGTTCAAGCCAACGCCACCACCACCCTTTTCTATGGATGAAAATTCTGATTTTTTCGAAGAAGTCAAAGAGGTATATGATATCAGTAATGAAATAACGGTAAAAGGTGATTCATCTGAAGAAGTGGCCATTGCCCAGTTCTGGGATTGTAACCCTTATGTTTCGGTAACCCGAGGGCACTTGATGTTCGCTAAAAAAAAAATCACTCCGGGAGCACATTGGATTGGAATTGCCAAAATAGCCGCAAAAAAAACAAACGCCGATATGGCCAAAACCATTTACACGTACACGAAAACCTCGATTGCAATAGCCGATGGCTTTATAAGTTGTTGGGATGAGAAGTACAGAAGCAATCTGATACGACCCGAAACATTGATCAACGACCATATCGATGAAAATTGGGAGCCTGTCTTACAGACCCCTCCCTTTCCAGAATATACAAGCGGTCATAGTGTAGTATCTGGAGCAGCTGCAGTAGCATTGACCAGTATTTACGGAGATGATTTTGCCTTTGACGATAACACTGAAGTCCAATTTGGCCTCCCTGTTCGTTCGTATCCTTCATTTAAAGATGCTGCTGATGAAGCTGCCATCAGTAGAATGTACGGGGGCATACATTATCGCGCTGCTGTAGAAGTCGGTGTGGAACAAGGGCGTAACTTAGGCGCTTTTATTGTTGACAAACTTTCTATGGAAAACAAAAACAAAGTCGCCCTCAACGATTGATCAAACGATGAAGAAAATAGGTTACGGATTACTTTTTATTGTAATGAGCGCGCTGTTGTGGTATCTATTCATTAAACCTTCGGACTACACCATTCGATTTGAAGTCAATGCCATTCCGGGTACCATTAACCAAACCTTAAAACTTTGGGACCAAACCTTGGATACGGTCGATAAAATAAAACAACAAGGTGATTTGTATCATCTTTCACAGAAAGTCAAATTTGGAGATTCCACACATACTTATCATTGGAAAATTAAACGGCTTACTGATTCAACATCAAAGGTATTGGTCAATATTAGAGATGTAAACAACAGTTTAATAAACAAAATACAGGTTCCTTTTAAAGAAAATGATTTTGTAAGACGCAGCAAGAAAACGGTACTTGATTTTATGGAAACCTTAAATAACCATATTGATAAGTTCAAAGTAACCATTGTTGGGGAGGAAGATATTCCTTCTAAATACCTAGCCAATATACCCATAGAAGTAACACAATTGCAAAAAGCT
>JBHJJC010000075.1:0-29079 GCA_050042945.1 Croceivirga sp. | reverse complement strand
GGTAATAGTTGCTCCTATGAATTATTGGAGAGTGGAGGAAGTCAATTGATGTAAAAGATTAAGGATGAGCTCAACAATCCTGTCCTCTAAAGTACTCACTCCATCTCAAAAGGCTTTGGCCTTGAATGCGGGATTAGGTTTGGTAGAGTACAATGCAATCTCCATCTAATACCTGAGTTTTCAACTACCTAATGTAGGCGCCAACGCGTTGATTTTCAGTAGTCAAAATGGGGTAAAGGCTTATCTCGAACATATTGGCCATCGTTCTTTGCAAGAGAAAAAGAGGTTGAAACTTCAGTCATTCTGTGTCGGTGAAAAAACAGAACAGCTTCTAGAACAAAACGGTTTTAGGGTCAAAGTATCTGCTTCAAGTGCCATTGCACTAGGCACTATTATTACGGAGAACTATCCTAGTTTACACTTTCTATGGCCTACAGGAAACCAAAGAAGGGACGAGTTGCCGCAAATGCTTGAACAAAACAAAATAGCATTCAATGAGTTGACGGTATATCAAACCATTGCCAACACCAAAAAAATGGATGCCTATTTTGATGGCATCCTGTTTTTTAGTCCAAGTGCAGTGAGAAGTTTTGTCGAAAAAAACTCAATTTCAGGAGTTGCATTTTGCATCGGAAACACTACTGCACAAGAAATTAATAAATATACCGATAATTATATAATTGCCGCGAAACCCACTATTGAAAATGTGTTGGTAAAGGCAGTGAAAAGATTGATACATCAATGATTAAGAACGATTTATTTCTAAGGGCATTAAAAGGGGAGCCAGTTGATAGACCTCCAGTCTGGATGATGCGACAAGCCGGGCGGTATTTGCCTGAGTTTATGGAGTTGAAAGCGAAATACGATTTCTTCACCCGATGCGAAACCCCTGAATTGGCCTCAGAAATTACGGTTCAGCCCATTCACCGATATGGGATGGATGCAGCTATCCTGTTCAGTGATATTTTAGTGATTCCACAGGCAATGAATATAAAGGTTGAAATGAAACCCAACTTTGGGCCTTACATTCCTAACCCCATACGGTCCAAAAAAGATTTGGAAAGTGTTTTCGTCCCTGATGTGAATGACGCTTTAGGGTATGTCATGGAGGCCATAAAAATGACCAAGGAAAAATTGAACAATGAGATTCCACTCATTGGTTTTGCCGGATCTCCATGGACGATTCTATGTTATTGCGTGCAAGGCCAGGGTAGCAAAAGTTTTGATTTGGCAAAAGGACTTTGTTTTTCCGACCCTAAAACAGCGCACACTTTGCTTCAAAAAATCACCGACACAACCATAGCATACCTCAAAGAAAAGGTAAAGGCCGGTTGTAACGCCATACAGGTTTTTGACTCCTGGGGCGGTATGTTGTCCCCAACAGATTACCAAGAATTCTCTATGCAGTACATGCAACAAATCGTCAACGCTTTGAAAGATATGGCACCCGTAATATTGTTCGGAAAAGGATGCTGGTTCGCCCTTAAAAACATGGCAAATTCGGGAGCTTCCGCACTTGGGGTGGATTGGACGTGCTCCCCAAAGAACGCTCGGTATCTTTCTGGGGGACAAATCACCCTTCAAGGTAATTTTGACCCTTCACGATTGCTCTCTCCTCCAAAAACCATCAAAAAAATGGTAAATGACATGATTGATGCCTTCGGAAAAGACCGTTATATTGTGAATCTTGGCCATGGTATACTTCCTAATATTCCTCTAGAAAATGCTGGGGCATTTATAGAGGCAGTAAAAGAATATCAATTAAAGTAATGGAAATTACCTTTGATAACTACAGCATTGCTCCCATTCAGCCGAAAGATGCCTGGCGTTTGTGCAATTTTACAGTGGCCAATGAGAAATACCTGCAAAATGATTTCCCTGAAACCTTAAAAGAAAACCGAACTCCAACCTTAGCGGATTTATTTGTTTCCCAAAAAGAAAAACAATTCAGCAATAAAGAAGAGTATCTCTTTACCCTTAAAGAAAATACCAATCGTTCTGTTATTGGATTAATTTATGTCAAAGAGCTCTTTAAAAACCCGGGGCAGGCTGAACTTGCTTATTGTATCAGTTATCAGTACAAAGGAAAAGGAATTATGACCACGGTAGTGAAAAAGATAATAGAGTGGTCGTTTTTCAGCATTAACTTGAATCGACTACAGATTATTGTTCATGAAAGCAACCTGGCCAGTATGCGAATTGCAGAGAAATGCGGATTTAAATACATCACCATATTACAAAAAGAGCACCGAAGAAGCAATGGTGAAGTCGTGGATATGCTACTATTCGAACTCAATAAAGCCGAGTCTATTTCACCGATATGAACCTCATCAAAATCATATCAAGAATTAAACTCCTCAACTTTTGGAAACTCTTTATACTGACTATTCCCCATATTTTGTATATCTGGCCTACCTACCGCGCCACCAAAAACTGTATGAAGATTTCAACTGAACATTTTGGCAGTAAGCACTATCAAAATGGTCAAGCGAATGCTTTTCGACATGCGCTTTGGAATATTTTAATCATAACGTATTCCCGTAGCGCAAAAAATCATTTTGAACGGGCGTTGCGTTGGGCAAAAAAAATAACGGACTGGCATGAAGTAACCTTCTTTAGCAAAGAATTGCCCATGAAAATGGACTATCATAACAATGAAGTTGGTCGAGCCCTTTTTCAAAAGCACTTTCGATTTTCGGAGGAACAGTTTGTGCACACCTTGCTAAAACTGACGAAAAAAGCCATTAAAATAGATAAAGACACAGACCTCAAACTATTAAAAAATCAATTGGTATATATTTCAGATGACCATTAAAGAACATTTTTACGATTATATACAATCCCTTCAAGATACCATTACTTCAAAATTGGAGGAAGTCGATGGGGAAGCAATATTTCAGGAAGATATTTGGAAACGGCCAGAAGGAGGGGGCGGACGAACCCGGGTCATTGAAAATGGCCAAGTATTTGAAAAAGGCGGGGTGAACATCTCTGCCGTACACGGGGTATTACCCAAAAGCATGCAGACCTATTTTCAGGTTGAAGATGCAGACTTTTTTGCCTGCGGACTAAGCTTAGTGCTTCATCCTAAAAATCCTTTTGTACCCACGGTACACGCCAATTGGCGATATTTTGAGATGTATGATCAGCTGGGAAATATCATGGACCAATGGTTCGGTGGTGGGCAAGACCTTACCCCCTACTATCTTTTTAAAGAAGATGCGACGCATTTTCATTCCGTTTGCAAAAAGTCGTGTGACGCCCATAACCCAGAATATTATAAGCAATACAAAAAACGTTGCGATGACTATTTCTGGAATACCCATAGGGCAGAAGCCAGGGGTATTGGGGGATTGTTCTTCGACTACCTAAAATCTTCAGGGCATCAATCCATGGAAGACTGGTATGCCTTTGTTACCGAAGTGGGGAACAGTTTTCTCAACGCATACGTTCCTATTGTCGAAAAACGAAAGGATATCACATATGACGCTGAGCATCGTAATTGGCAAGAAATTCGAAGGGGTCGTTACGTTGAATTTAATTTGGTTCATGACAAAGGCACATTATTCGGGCTACGTACGAATGGTCGTATCGAGAGTATTTTGATGAGTCTTCCTCCGTATGTACAATGGAAGTATGACCATCATCCAAAGGAAGGAAGTGAAGAAGAGCAATTAATTCAGGTCTTGAAAAACCCGAGGGAATGGGTTTAATGTATAGTTTTATGATATGAAACTAACACTATACCAAATTGACGCTTTTACTGACCAGGTTTTTGGTGGCAACCCGGCGGCCGTCTGTATTCTAGACAAATGGTTAGACAGTGCTTTGATGCAGAAAATTGCCCAAGAAAACAACTTGGCCGAAACTGCCTTTGTAGTGCAAAACAATGCACAATTTGAAATTCGATGGTTTACGCCAGAGACTGAAGTGGCCTTATGTGGTCACGCAACACTGGCCTCAGCATATGCCATTTTCAATTACTATGGCTACACTGAAAATACCATTCGGTTGTATTCCAATAAAAGCGGGCCTCTATTCGTTGAAAAAGGGGATAATGGCTTTATTACCCTAGACTTTCCGGCCGATGACAATGCCATGATTCGAAGCCATGATACCATTGAAAAAGCCTTGGGCTGGAGTCCTGTCAAGACCATTAAGGGTAAAACCGATTATCTGTTGATCTATAACTCCCAAGCTGAAATCGAAGCCTTGGAACCCAACTTTCATTTGTTGGATAAATGTGATTGGCGAGGGGTAATCGTGTCGGCACCTGGGGATGATGTCGATTTTGTATCCCGCTTTTTTGCCCCACAATGCGGAATTCCAGAAGACCCAGTTACCGGCTCGGCCCATACCACTATGGCACCCTATTGGAGTAAAGTTTTGGGGAAAACAAAAATGACCGCTAAACAACTCTCAAAACGCGGGGGAAAACTGTGGGTAGAATATTTAGGAGAACGTGTGAAAATTTCAGGAAAAGCGGTCTCCTATTTAAAAGGGGAAATTGAGCTGTAAGCTTTAAGTTTAAAGCTGAAAGTGTTTTATGGTAGATTATAAAAAATATAAAGTTTGGCAGCGGTCGCATCAATTGGTTTTAGAGATATATTCCGTTACTAAAGAATATCCAAAAACAGAACAATTTGGCCTTGTTTCTCAAATGAATAGGGCAGCCGTTTCAATCCCCACAAACATTGCCGAAGGATGTGGGCGAGAAACCCAAAAAGAACTAATACGCTTTCTTTACATTTCTTCAGGTTCTGCCCATGAATTGGATTACCTGACTTTAGTTTCCAAGGAGCTAGGCTTTATTGAAGAATCGAAAGCAAATGAACTGATTAATGAAATTGATGAGATCAAGAAAATGCTGGCAGCTTTAATCAAAACAATCAAGAAATCACTTTGAGCTTAAAACTTTTAACTTATAACCATTTATGTACCCATTAATCAGAAATAGAAGACTAAGAACCTCAGCATCCATAAGAAGACTGGTCCGCGAAACGGTTATTACGCCAGATGATTTTTTAGTGCCTCTATTTGTAGTTGAAGGATCAGGAATCAAGGAAGAAATTCCATCAATGCCCAACTACTATCGCATGAGTTTGGACCATTTGGAAAAGGAAATCACTTCAGTTTGGAGCATGGGGCTTTGTGGGGTACTACTTTTTGTTAAAGTCCCTGATCATTTAAAAGATAATGAAGGAAAAGAAGCACTCAATCCTAATGGTTTGATGCAACGGGCCATCAAAACCGTTAAAAATACCTGTCCTGAAATGTTGGTGATGACCGATGTGGCCTTAGACCCCTATTCTAGTTTTGGACATGATGGTATTGTAGCAGAAGGAAAGGTTTTAAACGATGAGACTTCTGAAGTGCTCGCTGAAATGAGTGTTTCGCATGCAGAAGCGGGAGCCGATTTTGTGGCGCCCAGTGACATGATGGATGGTCGTATACTGACCATTCGTGAAGCTTTAGATGATGCAGGATGCATCGATACTGGTATTATGAGCTATTCCGCAAAATATGCCAGTGCTTTTTATGGTCCCTTTCGTGATGCTTTGGATTCTGCCCCGGTAGATTTGGCCAATGTTCCAAAAGACAAAAAAACGTATCAAATGGACCCTGCGAATCGATTCGAAGCCATCAGGGAAACCCAAATGGACGTCGATGAAGGAGCGGATATTGTTATGGTCAAACCCGGTTTGGCGTATTTGGATATTGTTCGTGAAATCAAGAATGAAGTTGATGTACCCATCGCCGTGTATCAAGTATCCGGAGAGTATGCCATGCTCAAGGCAGCTGTTGAAAAGGGATGGTTGGACCACGATAGCGTTATGATGGAACAACTGCTGTCCATAAAAAGGGCTGGGGCCAATATCATTGCTTCATACTTTGCCAAAGACGTTGTCAAGCTTCTAAATGCTTAGCGCCATTTAGAATTTGTGCTTATTGAAACTCAGTGCTATTTTTCTTTTTTGACTGTACCTGAGTTTTCCTCTCGACGCGAACAAACTGAAAAAGTAAATAGATTCTTTCTGTTTTCAACCCTTTGCTGCCAATCGACGGCCTGTGTGCTTTTGAACCAACCCCAATTTCTCATCAAATCAAAACTTTTAGCCTTTAGTGTAATTCTTCACAAGTGAACCCTTGCTTTTTAAAAAGGGTTTCAATGGTAAGCACGTCAGGGCGCTTGGTTTCAACCCGGAAGATGTTATCACAATCTTCCAGGTCAAAATTCCAGTGTCCGTTTTCATTGATCAACGCATTGAGAAGGGGAGATAATCGACCCACTTCCCAACTGCTCGATACCGTGGTCTTAAAAACAAGTACAGTGCTCATACTAACGCTCATAAAATAATGGGGGTTCAATGCCCAATGCACGTAAATACACATATGCCTGCCCTCGATGGTGAATCTCATTATCGATAAAGTAAAATATGTGCCAAAGCACCGGAAACTCATAGTTACCAAACAATACGACCGTTTCAGAAAACCGATCAGCCGATAATTCTTCCCATAAGGCATTTATTTTTTCTGTATCGGCATCCCAATGATTCAGAAGCTCAATCTTTTTGTTTCCATAATCCCTATGTTCATCGAATTCCTGCTTTTCTCCACTGACCAGTTCTTTAAGACCAGGCTCGGCTATGGCCAATAGTTCCTTCACCATATCGGCAAAAGGTCTCATTCCACCTATGCTGAATTCGAAAAATTCCTTTTCAGGGAACGCTTCAATTACCCTTCTCGTCAGCCTTCTGTGCCCCTGCCAACCTTCTAAAAGTTCTGTACGGGTAAGTATCGGTTTGTCATTTCCAATCATTGTTTCCATGATGATTTGTTTTTTATGTTTGATTTTCTGGTATCAAAATTATATTGAGCTAGTGACAGCCCTTTGTCAGTAGAAAACGGAGTTGTGAAAAAAATCAACTGACGTACTGTTGTCACAACTTCGAGCGATGTTTGTGCCAGATGTACTCTATAAAATGAATGAAAGGAAGCCTGTTGACCTTCGTTTGAAATCCTATCTTTGGTGCATAAGCCATTTACTTATGGGGATGGATACCGTAAAACGTTTCGACAGAATTGTTGCCATTTTGGTCCAGTTACAATCCAAACGTATTGTGAAGGCTCAAGAACTGTCCGATAGGTTCGAAGTGAGTTTACGCACCGTTTACAGGGATATCAGAACCTTAGAGGCGGCAGGTGTGCCCATTATAAGCGAAGCGGGAGTAGGGTATTCGATCATGGATGGATATCGCCTACCCCCCGTAATGTTTACTCGAGAAGAGGCAGGAAGCTTTGTGGCAGCTGAAAAGCTAATGCAAAAATTTACGGACAAATCACTCGGAGGGCACTACGAATCTGCTATGCTCAAATTAAAGTCCGTGCTTCGTGGTACGGAAAAAGACTGGGTGGAGGCGTTAGAAAACCAGGTTCGCATCTTTCCAGCCGAAGAAATTTTTAATGAAAGCGTTCCGAATGCCTTGGAGATTTTGTTTGAAAGCATTGCGGAAAAGACCCAGGTCTTCTTGCAGTATGAGTCCATTCAAGCAGAGGCACCGGTTGACCGAACCATAGAACCTATCGGTATCTTCAATCAAAACAATTATTGGTATGTAATGGCCTACTGCCATTTACGGAAAGACTATCGCCAATTCAGAACAGATAGAATACAGAAAATTCAACGCACGCCCAAAACATTTGAATCCGAACATCCCCCAATGGAAAGCCTGCGGAAGACAGAAACAGCCCAAAAAACCTTTGTTAGGATTCTGGTGGACAAGAAGGTGGCCAAATTTTTAAAGGGTACCCGAAACAGTTATGGTTTCATTTCAGAGAAATCTAGAATAGGAGCGTTGGAAATGACTTTTATGGTGGAAGACATCGAACACCATTTCCCCAGATGGTATATGTCTTTTGGTGATTATGCCCAGATTATTGAACCTGAAGTATTGAAAAGCAGGATTATAGAACTCTTGGAAAAGCAAAAAGAATTACTTTCATCTTAATGTATCTGTACCCGAACGCCTTATTGATAGTCTTCTTTTTACTCCAAACTGGCCACGCTCAGTTGCCCACCTCTCGAATTGATTCCATCATCTTGAATGGGATACAACAGCAAGCCTTTCCCGGGGCAACAATATTGGTCGGCCATAAAGACAGCATTATATTCCATAAAGTATACGGTTACCATACCTACGATAGTCTAACCAAAGTATCCAAAACTGATTTATATGATATAGCGTCGGTCACCAAGATTTTAGGACCCTTACCGGCCTTAATTAAATTGGTTGAAGAAAAATAACTGGACTTGGACGCGCCCTTTTCCAACTACTGGAAACCTTGGCAAAGACGAAAAGACAAGAAAGACATCACCCTTCGCGAAATATTGGCGCACCAAGCAGGACTCACCCCGTACATCGTTTTTATAGACAAGGTCAAAAGGAAAAATGGAAAACTTAAATCGCGGTTCATTCGAAAGGTACCATCTAGGCGGTTCCAAAAACAAGCGTATGACTCGCTCTTTATAACATCGCGTTTCGAACGTAAGATATTTCGTCATATCAATCGCTCTGCAGTTTCCACAGAAAAAAAGTATAAATACTCCGGGTTGGCCTTTCTTATCTTTCCAAGGTTGATTGAACAATTGACGAGCCAGGTCTATGAAGCGTATCTTCAACAAAATTTTTATCTCCCTTTAGGCGCCAATAGTTTAGGCTATACCCCTAAACGTCGTCACCTGAAGAACCCCATTGTACCTACTGAAATTGACACCCTTTTTAGGTATACTACAACCTCTGGTTGGGTACATGATGAAAATGCGGCATTACTAGGTGGGGTATCAGGTAACGCCGGATTATTTGGCACAGCTACCGATGTGTTTAAAATGATGTTATTCTATCAAAATCTTGGAGAATTTAAAGGCAAGCGGTTACTTAAAAAAGAGACCCTAAACGAATTTACCCGTATTCAATATCCTGAGAACGAAAACCGTCGCGGACTTGGTTTTGACAAACCCCTAATCAGAAACGACTCTTTGGCCCTTGAGGAGGCCTATCCCGCTCCAATATCAAGCCCAAAAAGTTTCGGTCATGCCGGTTTTACCGGAACATTTGTTTGGGCAGACCCTGAGAACGACTTAATCTTTATTTTTCTATCCAATCGGGTTCATCCCTTTCGTAGTCATCGAAAGCTCTACGAAATGAATATTCGACCTGCCTTGCACCAGGTATTCTATGAGTCAACAAAATAGGTGTTGACCATTACCTATCATAGGAATTTATAATATCTTCGTTCTTATGGGACTCCTATTATTCTACGCAGTAATTTCCATTTTCTTTTCTTTTCTATGCTCCATTTTAGAGGCGGTGCTTTTGAGCATTACACCAACATTTGTGAATGTGAAAAAACAAGAGGGTAAAGCATATGCCGCAGAACTTGAACATCTTAAAAAAGATGTGGACAAGCCGCTTATTGCCATTCTTACGCTCAATACCATTGCCCATACGGTCGGTGCCATATTGGTCGGGGTTCAGGCCAAGGTGGCTTATGCCGAATTATACGGGACAGAGACCCGCTCCCTTTTCGGAATTCAGTTCACCGAAGATCTTATGGTTGGGGTGGTATCGACCATCATGACCATTTTGATTTTAGTCGCTTCTGAAATCATACCAAAAACCATCGGCGCCACCTACTGGAAACAGCTTGCCAATTTTACGGCCAAGGCACTCAAGGCCATGGTCTTTTTTATGAAATGGACCGGGCTGCTATGGGTACTTCAACTTTTTACAAAACTAATTGGTGCCAAAGGGGAACACGGTAGTGTTTTAAGTAGGGAAGATTTTACGGCCATGACCGATATTGCTGCTGAAGAAGGAGTATTTGAGGAGTCAGAATCGACCGTTATTCGCAATCTTTTGACCTTTGATAAGATTGAGGCGAAAGATATTATGACGCCTCGAACGGTAATGAAATTAGCTTCGGAGGAAACTACCATTCAAGAATTTTTCGATGCCAACCGCCCCCTTCGCTTTTCCCGTATTCCTGTTTTTAAGGAACGTGCGGATAATATTACCGGATTCATCTTAAAAGACGAGATGCTGGAAGCCATCATCAATAAGGAAGGTAAACAACCATTATCGTCCATCAGACGGGAAATTTTGGTTACGGGCCGAACGAAGCCTATTCCACAACTTCTCTCAAAGTTTGTCGAGAAAAATGAACATATTTCACTGGTCGTCGATGAATATGGTTCGGTCAGTGGCCTGGTTTCCATGGAAGATGTAATAGAAACACTTCTAGGGCTTGAAATTATGGATGAAAGTGATAATGTCGAAGACCTTCAAGTGCTTGCGAGAAAAAATTGGGAATCAAGAGCAAAGCGCTTGGGCATTATTCCGGAGCAGGAGCAAAGCCCTGATGAAGGTTAAGAACCCAATTTAAACACATTCAATTGGCTAAATAAGTTCTGATGGAAACCGCTGTCATTGAAACACCTTTAGGATTTGCTGAAATCAAAGGAGATGAAAATGGATTGATTTCGATTTCTATTCTTGATGAAGAACGTGCCACCGACATCATTCCAGAGGTTTTGGAAGACGCGGTGTATCAACTTCATGAATACTTCAAAGGTTCTCGAAAAGAGTTCCAACTTCATTTAAATCCACAGGGTACAGAATTTCAAAAAAAGGTTTGGAATGCCTTATTAAACATCCCTTATGGAAAAACCACCTCCTACCTAGCGCTTTCCAAACAATTGGGCGACGTAAAAGCTATTCGAGCAGTGGCAGCAGCCAATGGTAAAAACCCCTTATGGATTATCGTACCTTGTCACAGGGTGATTGGCAGTAATGGTGATTTGGTGGGTTATGCGGGTGGCCTATACCGTAAAAAGTGGTTGTTAAACCATGAAAGTCCGGTGAAGCAACAAACCCTATTCTAATTCCTCAAAAAATAGGTCGGCACAAAATCAGTGGTAATATTTGTAATTAAGTTTCCTTCAGTATTGATTTGAAGTATTCCTCCACGTGCACTTTGGTCCAACACTTCGTACCCTACGAAAAAAAGGTTTTGTATCCCATCATATACCTGAACCGTTATCCCGATATCGGTGTTTAGTTCATTTTCAACTTCTGTAGTAATACGGATTAGGTCTATCACAGTGTTCTCTTGTGTTTCTACATCAAAAAAAGCAGGCCCGAAGGAAAATTCAGCAGGCTGAACAAAAGAAAAGGGATAAAAAAGCGTCTTCCCGTCAAAAAACGCCCCTTCAACAGGGCCGGCTGAAAACCCTGTATTAAAGTTAAGCTCGAAACGTTCTATCAATTGTAACACATCTGGGTCGTATATTTCTAAACTTGCACTGACCCCATTTTTAACAATGGCTACCTCACCGGACTCCGTGAACAAAAAACTTATTGGCACATCTCGAAAATTCAAAATGGGTCCTCTTTGTTTCTCCCTGATATCGTAGAAAGAAAATTTATAGTCACCACCGTTATCGCGATACGTGAAATATACTTTGTTATTAAATAATATCGGCTGAAAGATAAAGTCGATGTCTTCATCAATCTCTGTATCGGCACTATTTAAAGTTTGTAAATCGATATCCTGAATACCGAAATTGCGTGTTCCTGAAGGGCCAAAAAAACCGAAGACCACATTTGATTCGTTATTAACACCCCAAACCAGTGAACGCCCTGCACTATTCGGAAAGAAATCATCAAACGAAGCACTTGCCCCCGACCTTACATCTTTTAAAATGACCGAAAAAGCACCATCGGCAAAAAAGTAAAAAGAAAGTAAATCTTCAACTTCCCTTAGGGTAAGATAATCGGGCGTAACATTTAATTCGGCGGTAAGATTGATTTGCTCGCTTGCTCCCATATTGCCATCGAAGGAATACTGATATACATTATCGAAGTCTTGCCCTACCGCGGTAACATTAGCAATGGCCAACTCTTGTTCTACAATACCATCGTTCTCAGCATCGTCTGAACTACAACCAAGCAGTACAAGTCCAAACAAAAGGAATCCTAATTTTTTCAATTTCATAGCACTTCATGGAATAAGATACCATTTAATTGGAAAAGTTGCGACATATCCTGCCAAATTAGTACTTTACCCCTATGCTAACCAAAATGAACTTAGAACACCTGTTGTTCTTGGATATTGAAACAGCTCCTGAAAAGCGTTCGTTCTCAGAATTATCTGAAGAGAAACAGCTACTTTGGGAACAAAAATCCAAGTATCAACGTAAAGATGAGTTCTCTGCTGAAGCATTTTACGATAGGGCAGGTATTTGGGCCGAGTTCGGGAAAATTATCTGTATCTCTGTGGGATATTTTACATTCAAAGGCGACCTCAGGACATTTCGGGTGACCACATTCCATGGAGATGAAATACAACTGCTCAAGGAGTTCAAAAACCTCCTCAATGCACATTTCGGCCAAAACCGACATTTGCTTTGTGCCCATAACGGTAAGGAATTTGATTTTCCGTACATCGCACGCAGAATGTTGATACATCATATTGACTTGCCCTATAAATTGGACCTTTTTGGAAAAAAGCCCTGGGAGGTCCCTCATTTAGATACGATGGAACTTTGGAAGTTTGGGGATTACAAGCATTATACCTCACTTAAACTGATGGCCCATGTATTGGGCATACCTTCACCCAAAGAAGATATGGATGGAAGTATGGTTCGAGATGTCTACTATGAAGAAAACGATGTAGACCGGATCATCACCTATTGTGAACTCGATGTAATCACAACGGCCCAGGTATTCCTGCGGTTACGAAACGATGTTTTGCTTTCTGAGGAAGAAATTAAAAAAGTATAATCCACATCAGTCCTTAAAAAATTTGGTGCTCCTTGTTCCTGAATCGTCTTGAACGGTCAATACGTAGAGCCCAGTGGACAAATCTGAAACAGAAATAGCCTCTTCCAATCGACCGGCTTTTATAATCATTCCATTAGTTGACGCTACGGCATAAGTTGCCCCTTCAGTTTGTTCTGCTTCGACCCAAAGTTCATTGACCACAGGATTGGGAAAGACAGATATACGCAATTCTTTTTCAACGGAATGTGTTTGGTTTTGCTCAAGAATGGTTTCTGACTCGTTGTAAACAAAACGTACTTCTTCTGAAAATTCAGACACTATATTCTGGGAACAAACCGAACGCAATCGTGCGCTATAGGTTTCCCCAATTGTAAAGTCCTCTAAGGAGAATTCCGCATCCCAAAGAATATGTGTTGTCCATGTGGTTTCATTTTCTGATTTTATTTGAAGCTCGTAAAGGGTTTCTTCTCCCAAAGCTTTCCATTTTAAAAATGTGCCTTTGGTCTCTTCAGTGGTAATAACCATATCGGTAGGAACCTCTACTATACAATTGGTCAGTGCTGCCCCAGAGACCAACAATGAAACGTCTTGCATGGCATTGGTAAGATTCCCTTTGTGGGAAATGGTTATGCTGTAATCACCCTCGGCATCTAAGATATCAATGCGTTCGTAGGGGGCGACACTATTATCTCCAGTTATAGCGGCATTGGAAGCCTGTGCTGGATTTAATTTCCAAGGAAAGTACGTTTTACCATCTTTGCTGATACGAATATCCAAATCATTGGTCAAGGCCGCCTGAGTAGCATTCAAATCACCTCGATTAATATAAGTGCTTGACGGGTCTGTCCAAGAAATGGAAGCTGAAAACGGCCCTTTACCATTAGCTCTGATGGTATACGTAAGGGTTTTTCCTTCGTGGAGGCGTTCCTCTAAGATTAGGGTGCTAAACTCTTTATTTTTCAAAGTCTCAGCTGCCTTTTTTACATTGATGACCCCCCATCCCATTTTATAATCTGGCCCTGGTTCTTGAACATCATCTGCCGTATGAAGTGCAAGGCCTTTCAACGTAGATGATTTCATGAATTGACCGTAGAGCTCTTCATAATATTCCTGTAGCAATAACAAAGAGCCAGTAACGCCCGGTGCGGCCATTGAAGTTCCCATTGACGAACCATAGCTGGTATTACTGTTCGATGAGGTAGAATGAATCAATGTGCCATCACCTGCTAAATCAGGCTTAATTCGCCCATCATCAATGGGGCCATAACTGCTGTACCCCGCGACCTTTGCATTTTTTAAATTACCCTTTCTATCAACATCAGCATTTGCTCCGGCAATGACCAAACCATTTTTCGAGGTGGTAAACCCAACCAATAAATCAAATCCATCTTGGGTCTTTCCAAAATTGGGCGATTCATTATCAAAGGAATTCTGTGCATTGCCTGCTGCGGTAACCATCAAATAATAAGGCGCATTGTACATGATGTTATCCCAATCTTGCGATACTTTGATATATGAACCGAAGTACCAATCAGGTACACGGTCGGTTTTGATACCATAAGAATGGTTTGAAAGCAATAATCCGTTTAAAGCGGCCTCTGCTACTTCGATTTTATCCAACGACCAATCATGGGTCAATGCAGTAGCGTTATACGCTACGCCTTTTGCCTTTTCTTTGATGCCAGCCGAAACCACTGTTCCGGTAACTAAAGTAGCATGGTTATCTACCTCGCCACCATCACTGTTCTGTACCCTAGAATCAAACTCTTGATGTGTGGTTCGAGCGGCCCCGGCATCCCAAATACCAACCATCATATTTTGACCTGACAGCTCAAAATCTTCATCTGAATGAAGCATGTTCGCCCGTGACACCTTGCTTGTAGGGTCCATATGGGTAGTATAATACAATAAGGTCCCATCCGATCCAATTTCATTCAAGCGAGTTACCGTTCCGTCAAGTTCTTTTTGATTTTGTACTAATACACTTTCCTGTTTTTGTCTTCGTAACCATGCTTTATTCGCTAAGTCCTCTGAGGTAAATGAGGCGATTAGCTCCTTCATCTGAGCAATATTACAACTGTCTTGTACGGCTTCGTTTTGAATCGCTGATTGTGCCCAGACAACGGATTGAATAAAAAAAAGAATACAGATGAAGAAACTCCTTTTTGAGAAAGGGATTGGATAGCTCATATTTCGGTTAAGTAAGATTTGGACTACAAATCTATTTTAAACCATAATAGCATCGATAAGATGCTCCTTTATTTCGATGAACTGTATTTACAATAAAATTCCTCTGTGGTAAAAAGCAGTTTTCTTGTGGTGAGTAAGAATTTTCTTAAAAACTACTCGTTGAAATGCATGGTCACAAAAACAGGAAAGTGATCACTATAGCCACCAACGTATTTTCTTCCAGCAAACGTTTGAAAAGGATTGCCTTTATACTTCCCCTTCCATTGTTTAAGAAAGCGGGGGGCAAAAATTTGGGCTTCTTGAAAGCTATGGGTGTTTTTTTCGTGGTTCAAAAAACTGTGCGACAGAATGATTTGGTCAAATAAACTCCATTTTCCCTTATAGTTTGCACTTCCGCTATACGGAGACAATAGCTTCTTAAATGGATTGATAAATAGCCTTGATGCCATTAACACTTGAATACTTTCTGAATTGGGGTCATCATTGAAATCACCCATAATCAATACATTCAAATCTTCAGGGGGAACATTCAACATATTAATCTTTTGAAGAATCGTCTTTGCAGCTTCAATTCGTTTATGTTTTGTTTCATCTACACCATCACGGCGAGAGGGCCAATGGTTCACAAAAATGTGTATTTCCTCTCCACTAAGTCTACCATGCACATAAAGGATATCTCTGGTAAAATCCCTTTTTCCATGAGTATCCGTAATCATTAGGGCTATCGTCTCGGCATTAATTACCTCAAAATATTCCTTTTGATAAATCAGTCCGGTATCAATACCTCTTTCGTCTGGGGAATCAAAATGTATATAGTCATAGGGTATATCGCGTAAGTACTTCGTTTGCAATAGTTTTTCAACTACCGTATCATTTTCTACTTCGGCAATACCGACCAAAACCGGTGCAGACGTATGCTCTTCCATACCAATTCTTGAAATCGCTTTCCCCAGTTTTTTGATTTTAGAACGATAACGACTATCCTTCCAACGTTTAAAGCCTTTTGGAGTGAAATCATCGTCCAAAGTATTGGGGTCGTCTACGGTGTCAAAAAGGTTTTCGAGGTTGTAAAAAGCTATCGTATGCTTCATATGTTATGCATTACAGGTCTAATTCCAATCTGCGCCGTTTACGGGTACGATATCTTTTATTTATAGGTAAAACAACGGCAGCCAATAAATACATCATTCCCGAATAAGGAGCCGCTGCACCTCCGAAAATCAAGACGACCAACATAGAAAGCACGGTAATCAACATTAATAGGAAATACTGATGGATAAAAGTTTTAGTGATGTATTTTTCTACTGAGTTCAATTGTAAATAATCAGATTTTTTTAAGGCATGTAGATGCATTAACAAAATAATCGAGTAAATGAAAAACAGTCCCAATCCAAATCGAATCATAAGATCTTTCCATTCTGCAGTAGAAAGTTCTTGCTCAGCCATTATTCTCCATGCCTGTTTGAATGCCAAGGAGTCGTCTCCCAAACCTCTTTTTAACAAGGCGTACAGTACAGTACCCATATATGAGAACAAATATTTCAAAGGATACACGTAAAAAAGAAGTACGAAAAGAAATAGGGCATTTAATACTTTTACAGTTTTATCTACCAGACCGTAATGTTGAAAAAAATTACCATGATTGCTCCATAGGCTCAGCAATAGCATTGTACAGAAAATAAAACCCAAAAAACCATACATGGAGACCTGTAGTTCAAGATAATTGGTTGGGACCTCTGATGTGATAACCAAAAGGATTATGGCAAAACCAAAAACGGCATCTGAAAGGTTCTCTAAACGTGTAGTCTCCAAACCGCGGTATCGAAAACCTTCATCAGAGACTCTTTTCTTCGTGTCTAAAAATCTTTTTTTCATTAAGAACGTTCAATCGATTATTGGTGGACCATTGAAAAGTACAAAATCAAGCATAAACATTGTGTAGTTTTGTACTTTACAAGAATACATGCTCGAAAAAAAGACCATAGAATACGAAAAATCAGTTCTAATTGGTGTCATAAACAAAGACCAAAGCCTAGCAAAAGTTACCGAATATTTGGATGAACTGGAGTTTCTCACCTACACCGCTGGAGGTGAAGTAACCCAACGCTTTGTACAGCGTATGGAAGTGGCCCACCCTAAAACCTTCAATGGAACAGGAAAAATGGAGGAAGTCCAGGCCTATGTCAAAGCAAATGATATCGGCTCGGTCATCTTTGATGATGAATTGAGTCCTGCGCAGCAAAACAACATCGAAAAGTTATTGAAGTGCAAAATATTGGATAGAACAGGACTCATCTTGGATATTTTCTCGCAACGTGACCAAACCAGATAAGCCCGAACCCAGGTGGAATTGGCTCAATATGAATACCTATTGCCTAGATTGACAGGGCTCTGGACGCATTTAGAACGGCAACGTGGTGGAATTGGAATGCGTGGGCCTGGGGAAACCGAAATCGAAACGGACCGTCGAATCGTTAGAGACCGTATCGCCTTACTCAAAAAGAAACTGGTCAAGATTGACCGCCAAATGGAAACCCAGCGCAGTAATCGAGGGGCTTTGGTGCGTGTCGCTTTAGTGGGATATACCAATGTTGGAAAATCGACCTTGATGAACGTTATCAGTAAAAGTGAGGTCTTCGCTGAAAACAAGCTTTTCGCCACATTGGATACTACCGTTCGAAAAGTGGTCATCGGCAATTTACCCTTCTTGTTAAGTGATACTGTGGGCTTTATTAGAAAACTCCCCACACAATTAGTAGAAAGTTTTAAAAGTACCTTGGATGAAGTTCGAGAAGCTGACCTTCTTCTTCACGTCGTAGATATTTCGCACCCTAACTTCGAGGAGCATATTGCGTCAGTCAATCAAATTTTGAAAGAAATAAAAAGCATGGACAAAAAGACCATCATGGTTTTTAATAAGATTGACCAATACCAACCTGAGGTCATCGAAGAAGACGATTTGCAAACCATAAAAACAACTTCTCACTTCACCCTGAAAGAATGGCAAAAGACATGGATCAATAAAATTGGTGATAGAGCCCTTATCATCTCTGCTATGAACAAAGAAAACCTTGACGATATTAGAAAACGAGTCTATCAAGAGGTGCGAGATATTCACGTCACTCGTTTCCCTTACAATAACTTTTTGTATCCAGAGAATTTAGATGAGTACGCTTAAGATTTTATAGTATTGGTTTGAGGTCAATATTATAATTTGGCCTTTAGCCAGTGTTGAAAAGTCCTGAGGGTTTCTTACCTCCCCCAAGACTTTATAAATAAACATCTGTTCTGGTTTCTTAGAAACGCATGCCTAATCGAGTTCAATTAATCGAAAGGCTCCACCTGCTTCTGTAACATATAATACGTTCTTGTTGGGGTCTCCTACAATGCCATTCGGCCTGTCAAATGACGCTTGTAAATACCACCCATCAACTGTGCCTTCTGTGCCTGAGCCTGCCAAAATTGATGAGTCCCCAGTTAATGAAACTTTATAGATAACGTGCTCACCTATTCCGGTGGCATAAAGAAACCCATCTAAATACGTCATGTAACCAATCACTTCGCGTTGTTTCACCGTGGGTATGGTTGCCAAAAGTTCTTTCGATTTATCAGAACCAATTTTTATGATATCTCCGGTGATAAAATTGCCAACGTATAGATTTCCGTTGTCATCAAAGGTAATGCCGACCCCACCTTCGAGCCTCGAATCTTGTGAGTAGATATTTACCTCTCCATCTTGGGTTATTTGATGCACCCCTGAAAAAGCATAATTTGAGACATACACATTGCCGTCGTCGTCCAATGTAATACCGGAAGGAAAACCTGGCAATGTTGCAAGCGTCGTTTTATTACCATCAGTATCTATTTTGACAACATCTCCAATAGGTTTATTGGAGTCAGGTTCAACCGGTCTTACATTGTGCACTACATATATATTGCCTGAACTATCAGTTATATTTCCCGTCGGCGCCTTAAGACCCTCAACGACGGTTTCTGTTGCCAAAGATTCAGGATTTAGTTTTACCACCCGGGTTCCCATAAAGTTCTCAAAATTACTAACAAACAATTGTCCGTTATCGTCAATTGAGAGTGCATCGTTAGCCTGCAGATTTGACACTAAGGTTTTTACCTTACTTTCTGCAGGTGGTTCCGGAGAGGTAATATCTGGTTCGGTGGTTGTTTCATCTGAATCCGAATCTGATGAACAAGAACTTAACGGCAATACGCCAAAGACAGCAATGATAATAGCTAGCCCAAAATTTCTTAGATAAAAGTCTGTTTTCATAAGATTGTTATTTACTGTTAGAAACAACAATCTTATGAGGGCTACATATAAAAATCGACCGCTGCTATAGCATCGCACAAAGATCAACCCGCAAGCGCAAGTCGTTTTATATAGCTCGTAGGGGTTTCGTTCAAAGCTGATTTAAAAGCTTTATTAAACGTTGATTTGGAGTTAAACCCTACTTCCATTGACATCGACAAAAGGGTTTTGGTCTTATGTTCTTCCTGTTTTACCTTACAAAGAAAAGCCTCTATTCTGTAGCCATTGATAAAATCATAAAAGTTACTTTTATAAACGGAGTTCAATAGCCATGACACATTGTTTGTTGAAGTACTCATCTTTTCTGAAAGATGTACCAATGTGAGCTCATTATCCAAAAACACTTTTTCTTCTTCCATTAAATACTTCATTTTTTCCTTTAATAGGTTTTCCTCAATCTCGTTCATCATTCGTCTCATCTTGGCCTTTGGTTCTTGTGTTATCGTCACCCTAAACAGTTCGGGTTGTTTTAAGGCGAAAAAGCCAACGATATAAATCAATACGGGAATAGCTACCCATACCAACTCATAATTAAAAAAGGGCACGTTAACCTGGTAAATATTCTGTCCTATAAAACCAACCAGCCAGGCTATTAAAACCAATCCTGAACAAAACAACAATACGCTTACAAAACGTAATGCCGACTGCTCGAAGGAAAGCTGCTCTTTTTCTTTTTTATAAACTTTAAGAAAGAAGACGATTCCTAGAACCCAATAGGTTATGTTGAATAACAAAGCACATAACTCAGCAAGTAAAAAGGGTGCATTGAGATGACCCTCAATTAATTTCTGTAAAAACACTTCCTCTGAAATGACATTGATATATAATAGAAAGACTACATAAATCGTTGCTGGAAAGTAGTGAAATATGGGAAGCCTAAACTGAGCCTGACCTTGCTCCAATAATCGCTTCAGATAAATATACCCTAGAGGACCCAGAACAAAAACCAAGCTTTCAAGAGGGGCCAGCCGTTGCACAAGGCCTATATCATCCGATTCATGAAGCAGCATTCTAGTCAATAATATAAGACAACTCAAAAACAGTTGTAGGGAAAGTACTCTATTTGCCGCAACATTTTTGTTGTGAAGTATGGTGAGGGTTATACTCAAAAATAGTCCTTGGCCTATTCCCAGTAATATCAAAATATCTGTTGCGGTGAAACCTTCCATTGCTGTGATAGAATACTCAAATGTATTTATTTCATTTCTCTGAGAAGTATGAATCTATAGAGCAATACTTATAAATAGGGATACATTAAAAAAATCATCATCTGACAGCGTACTCCGTTTTTATTTTTCTGTCAGAAAAACTACAAAATTCGCCTTACAACATTCTTTAACTCGTTCACATCAAAAATCTGGAAACCACTAAATCCCACTATATCTTGTAGACGCTTTAATGCATTTCCCCAAGTGCATTGAAGAATTTAACCGATACCAACTAGAGCACCTACGCTCATAAAAAAAAGCCCTCGACATTATCGAGGGCTTTTTTACGATTCCTTTCTACTTTATAGAAGGCATAGCTTAACCCTAAGGTGTAAAATGACTGTAATTCATTGTCAGCATCTTCAAGGGCAACCCCTTGAAAGTTCGCCGCCTCTTGTCTACTGTTTCGTAAACCGAAGTCAAAGCCAACACCTATGGCCTTCCACAGGGTATATGAAAAATTATTCGTCCATGTCCAGTTACTTAAATCACTGGTTTCGTAGCTCAAGAATGCAGAAAGATTTGATTTAAAAGCGACAGCGCCAATCTGCCGGGTATAGTCAGCAACTATTTTTGCCCCCGTAGATGATTGAAATACGGCGTCGTTATCGGCAAAAACAAAGTTGTAGTTCAATGGGTGAATTACCACTACCATATTTTCAATAGGCGTCCAAGTACCACCCACACCGAGATCTAAATACCCTGGATTATTAAAATTGTTTAGAAGGGTAGTCCTATATTCCCCAAGCGCCGAAATGGCGAATTTGTCGCTTAGTTTGCGACCATATAATGAAGTTAATTGGAATACATCGGTCAAAGCTTCAAAGTCTTCTGAATCTGTATCGATATCTTTATCGTCTAATTTTACCCAACCTAAATTAATGTTTAAGGAATTGTTCCAAAAGAATTTTTCTTCTTTAAGATTCGCAAAAGCATTGCCTGTAATCACTATGTTTCCAGAACTGTTGTTCGGTGTACCTTGCGCAAACCAATTACTGAAGTTTGATAGTGAACCCCCAATCGTTCCAAAAGCACCTGTTCTCCATCCAGGTAATGCATCAATCTTTGCCTGCAGTGCATCTGCCCTGGCCTGAATAGGTGCAGCTTTGGCATTAATCGCTGCAATCGAATCGTTCTTTTCGGCCAATTGCGCTTTTAATTCTTCTTCTGTCTGTGCTGTTGCAGCAAATAAGGTGGTCAACATAACCAGCCCAAGTAGTGTTTTCTTCATGATTTTATAGTGTTTTTGAGAGTGCTAATATAGGTATTGTGCTCTTTTTCTTACCGCTTCTTAAATAGGGGAACGGAAGAACAGGCTTCGCCATACATAATACTTTTCGCCACTTCTTGAATTTTATCAATAGCGAAAAGGTAAGCGTTTTGGGGAACGGGTTTATGTGCGCAACCTTTTATAATGACCGGTTTTTCAACAAATTCAGAAACATCAAGGTCTTTTAAGATATCTTGATAAATGGATGTTTCCAATACCTCTAAATCGCCTATCACAACTTTTTGTGCAAATGGCTTCAGCTTTGACGCCAAAAATGAATAAGCCCAACCGGGAATTATCGCATCCGTAGAACAGCTTAATGCCACAAATTGGTCTTGATATTGGCTCCAATCGTACGTTTTGGCCTTCGCCCTAAACTCCTTTTCACGCAGAATGAGACCTTCATATAACCAATCCTTTATGTCAAAGGCAACCCTTTTTCCATCAGGATATAGTTCTTCTAAGTCAAAAGTGACCAATTTGCTTTGGGCTACTCTGTTAATAATTTCAGACATCTGAACTCTTATTTCTTATACTATAACATTCCCAACTCCAATTTAGCCTCTTCACTCATCAAGTCTTGCGTCCATGGTGGGTCAAACGTAATTTCAACCTCAACATCCTTAAGCACATCAATCGACTTTACTTTCTCTTCTACTTCGACTGGCAAGGTCTCAGCGACCGGACAATTCGGAGAAGTTAGCGTCATCAAAATCTTAACTTCATAATCTTCATTGACCAGCACATCATAAATTAGTCCCAATTCATAAATGTCAACTGGAATTTCAGGATCATATATGGTCTTTAGAACCTTGACTATTTTTTCGCCGAGTTCAGCGGTATCTATCGTCGTTTCTTCACTCATTTTTACAGTTTTTGGTTTTTTGGAGCACCAACTCGATGGCTCTAATTCAGCTGTGTTTGATAAGCAATGGCATACAATTTTAACTGCTTCACCATACTGACCAAACCGTTTGCCCTAGTAGGGGATAAATGCTCCTTTAATCCTATTTCGTCAATAAAGTCTGTGTTGGCATCAATAATATCAATTGGCTTTTGATTGCTAAAAACCCGAATTAAAATGGCAATGATTCCTTTGGTAATAATAGCATCACTATCAGCAGTAAAAATCAATTTATCATCGTTCAATTCTGCATGTACCCAAACCTTACTTTGACAACCTTTGATACTATTATCATCGGTTTTGTATTCGTCCTTTATTAACGGAAGTGATTTGCCCAAACCAATCATATGCTCATACTTATCCATCCAGTCATCAAACAAACTGAATTCGTCTATAATTTCTTCCTGAATCTGTTCAATCTTCATAATCCGCTATTTATTCCCATAAGAGGGAACGATGAATTTATTTACAAAAATACAATTCGCTAAAATGGAAATCAAAGGGTTTGGGAAAACCTTACGCTTTAAGCCTTATCTCATAAATAACCGGTAATGAAAAAGTTACTTTTAAAAACGAGCAAACAACTTATTACCCCTTTTCAAAACATTTTCATAGCGCAGGGTTATTTGAAAAATACCATCGTTGGTTGCCGTACCTTCAGTTCTTAAACTCGTTTGGTTGCCATAACCAAAGCTAACAAGAAGTGCATTAAATGCCTGAAAATTTGCAAATACCCCATAATGGTCATCAAGCCGATACACAACATTGAACCCAAATCTATCACGGAATAAAAAATTGGCCGAGACATCAATATCCGTTTTTTCTTGATTTTGAATTCGGCTGTACAACATGGGCATAAAAGAAAAGTCTTGATTTAATAAAAAGACATAACCCGAATGAAATACGATGTGTAAATTTCTTTTATCTACTTCAAGATCGTCAATATCGTAATGCAATGTGCTCAGAAAGCTAGGAATCGAAACCCCAGCAAAGAACCAATCGTTGCTGTAAACCGCCCCTGCACCGATATTAAATACAAATCGATTCACCAAGCCGTCATAGAAATTCTGTAAGGGATGAAAGGTGGTTTCTGGAAAACGATGGTCCAATAAATTTCCCCTCACTTTCAAGCCAAAAGACAAATCGGCGTTATTTCCCAATTTTAAGATATAAGCCGTTGCCAAATCAAAATAGGTATACTGAATATTATCAAATTCATCGTTTATAATAGAGAAACCGTATGCAATGTTACTTTCCCTGGCAGGAAAACTGACCAAGGCCGATTCCCTTTTGTAATGGTTAAAATCACGGAGCAATTCCGTTCTGTAGTTCATGGTAAAATTAGGGGTGCCTTCTACGCCCGTCATGGCAGGATTGACCGTGAAAGAATTGTACATGTATTGTGAGTACTCAATCTGCTCGGCCTCGTTGTACACTTGTGCCTTGACACTACCCACAAAAATCGAAAGAAATAAGCTTAACGTAAGTCGTAACATTTCAATAAAAGAAACGTGTTATTTTCAGAGCTATTGTAAAAAGGAGGTTCGGAGTTAACTCAACATGGCCTTGGCCCGTTTCACTCCTTCAACCAGAATAGCAATTTCTTTTTTGGTATTGTAAAAGCTAAAACTCGCACGCACGGTACCGGGAATTTGATAAAAATCCATTATGGGTTGCGCGCAGTGATGCCCGGTACGAACGGCAATACCCAACTTGTCTAAAATAGTGCCGATATCATACGGATGAATGCCTTGAATATTAAAGGAAACGACCGCAGCCTTTTTGGAGGCCTCACCATAAATTTTTAATCCGTCAATTTTTAACAATTCTGCAGTTGCATACTGAAGGAGTTCGTCTTCATATTTCGCTATGGCTTCAAAACCAATCTTATTCATATAATCCAAAGCGGCACCAAAGGCAATTCCCCCAGCAATATTCGGTGTACCTGCTTCAAACTTATGGGGCAAATCGGCATATGTTGTTTTTTCAAAGGTTACTTCGGCAATCATCTCCCCTCCACCTTGATAGGGGGGCAACCTATTGAGCCATTCCTCCTTTCCATACAACATACCTACCCCGGTAGGGCCACAGATTTTATGGGCAGAGACCGTGTAGAAATCAACGTTCAAGGCTTGTACATCAGCCTTGATATGCGGTGCCGCCTGCGCTCCATCAATCAAAACGGCTGCGCCTATCCTATGGGCGCCATCAATAATTTCTTTGATTGGATTAATCGTCCCCAAGGCATTGGACACATGATTACAAAAGACCAGTTTTGTTTTATCTGAAAGTAGCGCATGATAACTTTCTATGACCAACTCTCCATTTTGATTCATGGGAATCACCTTCAATACAGCTCTCGTTTGGTCACAAAGCATTTGCCATGGTACAATATTGGAGTGATGTTCCATAGCAGAAACCAAGATTTCATCACCCTCTTTCAATATGGAAGAGAAGCCATTCGCGACCAAATTAATTGCATCAGTAGTACCAGAGGTAAAAATAACCTCATGGGATGCTTTGATATTAAAATGTTGCTGAATCGTTATACGGGCCTGCTCATAGGAATCGGTTGCTTCTTGTGATAACGAATGTACCCCACGATGAATATTGGCATTATAATTTTGATAATAATAAACAATTGTATCAATAACCTGTTGAGGGGTTTGTGACGTAGCGGCATTATCAAAATAGACCAGAGGTTTTCCGTTGACATTTCTATTGAGTATGGGGAAGTCTTTTCTTATGATTTGAACGTCAAACAAAGGGGTTTCTGTCATTTATGTTATTCTGAACGGAGTGAAGGGCCTTTCCGAAGTTGTTAATGGATACGTACCTTATTCTTCGACGACACGCTGCAAAAGTATAGAAATGAACCTTTTACAACTCAAATCCAACCCGTACCCCTAATTTTTGGGCAATTAACTTGTTAATTCTCGCCTTAAGCTCTGGTATCCGTACGCTTTCCAAAACATTATTGGCAAACGCATACATCAACAATGCCGTAGCTTCTTTCTTTGGAATTCCTCTGGACTGTAGGTAAAACAAAGCATCCTCGTCCAACTGCCCTATGGTACATCCATGGGAACAACGCACGTCGTCAGCAAAAATTTCCAGTTGGGGCTTCGTATTCACAGTAGCTTTATCACTAATAAGGATATTATTGTTCTGTTGGAAGGCATTTGTCTTCTGTGCAATCTTATCCACAATGATTTTACCATTGAAAACACCAGTCGACTTTTCTCCATAAATTCCCTTATAATCTTGGTGGCTTTCACAATTGGGCTGTGCATGATGTACCAAGGTATGATGGTCCACATGTTGTTTTTCACCCAAAATGGTAACCCCTTTAAGAGTAGAATCAATATGCTCTCCGTCTTGATAGTAATTGAGGTTATTGCGTGTCAACTTCCCTCCGAAAGAGAAGGTATGCACACTTACGTTACTCGTACCTTTTTGGTCAATGTAGGTATTATCAATTAAGGACGCCGTTTCGTTGTCATTCTGCACTTTGTAATAATCCACGCGGGCACTCTTTGCTGCAAAAATCTCAGTAACAGAGTTGGTCAATACGGGGTTTTTCGTTAGGCTTTGGTGACGTTCAATAATTTGAACCTCAGCGTTCTCTTCAACAACAATTAAATTTCGAGGTTGAAGCATCAGCGCTGCTTCATTACCAGTAGCCAAATGAACAATTTGAATCGGTTTTCTAGGTGCTTTGTTCTTGGGTATATAAATATATGCACCTTCTTTACTGAAGGCCGTATTAAGACTTGTTAACGACTCGTCTTTTGATGCTACCTTATTAAAATAAAGTTCAATGACCTGTCGGTATTCAGGCTTGTTCAACGCTGAACTCATCAAGCAAACATCTACCCCGTCATGTGTTGTTTCAGATAGATAACTGCTGTATACCCCGTCAACAAAAACAATTTTAAACGTATCCATCTCGTGGATAAAATACTGCTTGACGTCTTTGTATTCCAAGGGTTGCCCTTCTTTTGGGAACACACTGAAATCAACTTTTTGCAAATTGTTCAGTGAGGTATATTTCCAAGCTTCCTGTTTTTTGGAAGGGAAACCCTTTTCCTCAAAATTTTTGATGGCTTCTGAGCGAATGTCATGAACGGCATCGTTTACGTTCACTTGGTCTTCAAAAGCCATAAAAGAGGAAATTAATTTTTCTTTTAAATCCATAAATTTTACTCATTTGACATTCTCTAAAAGGAGAGAACCCCGTATTATAATGAATTTGGAAATTCTTATTTTTCTTTTGTTGATAGCTTAGACTTCGCCAAGCATGACAGCTTAAAATAACGGTAGGAATCGTTTAGACAGCTACTTCTTGCTTGATCCAATCATACCCTTTCTCTTCCAATTCCAATGCCAACTCCTTACCACCCGACTTTACAATCTTGCCATCATGCAGTACATGAACATAATCCGGTACGATGTATTCCAACAACCTTTGGTAGTGGGTAATTACCACAATAGCATTATCCTTGTTTCGAAGTTTATTTACACCGTTTGCAACGATTCTCAGCGCGTCAATATCCAAACCTGAATCGGTTTCATCCAAAATTGCCAATTTGGGCTCCATCATGGCCATTTGAAAGATTTCATTACGCTTTTTTTCTCCACCGGAAAAACCTTCATTCAGTGATCGGGATAAAAATTTTCGGTCAATTTCCAACATTTCAGATTTCTCACGAATCAACTTCAACATTTCATTGGCAGGCATATCTTCCAGTCCCTGCGCCTTTCTGCTTTCATTGATGGCCGTTTTCATGAAATTGGTCACCGTTACGCCAGGAATCTCAACAGGATATTGAAATGATAGAAAAATGCCGTTGTGTGCCCGTTCTTCAGGAGCCAAATCTTCCAAGTCTTCACCTTCCAACGCAATGGAACCTTTCTTTACTTCAAAATCTTCTTTACCTGCAATAACAGAGGCCAAAGTACTTTTACCGGAACCGTTTGGTCCCATAATCGCATGAACCTCACCCGGGTTTACCGAAAGGTTGATTCCTTTCAAAATCTTTTTATCCTCAATACTGGCGTGTAAATCTTTTATTTTTAACATAGTTGTGTTTCTTATGTCTTTGTCTTCTTGATCTGTCATTTTAAGTACCTGCTACTTCGCTCAATCATCAAACTAGGTAGCTTATGGCAGCCTAAACTATCCTACGGAACCTTCTAAACTTATTTCCAAAAGTTTTTGGGCCTCTACGGCAAATTCCATCGGCAATTTGTTCAATACTTCTTTGCTGAAACCATTCACGATTAATGCAATGGCCTTTTCAGTATCAATGCCCCGTTGGTTGCAATAGAATATCTGATCTTCGCCTATTTTACTTGTCGTGGCTTCGTGTTCTATTTGGGCAGATTTATTTTTTGTCTCTATGTATGGGAAAGTATGTGCACCACATTCATTTCCCATCAGTAGAGAATCACATTGAGAAAAGTTCCTGGCGTTCTGTGCGCGGCTGCTTACTTGAACCAATCCACGGTAACTGTTTTGAGATTTTCCAGCAGATATCCCTTTTGAAATAATGGTACTTCGAGTATTATTACCCAGATGCACCATCTTGGTGCCGGTATCGGCCTGTTGGAAGTTGTTGGTTACGGCAATGGAATAGAATTCCCCAACGGAATTATCTCCTTTCAGAATACAGGAAGGATATTTCCAGGTAACCGCTGAACCTGTATCTACCTGTGTCCAAGATATTTTCGAGTTCTTTTCACAAAGTCCCCGTTTGGTTACAAAGTTAAAGACCCCACCCTTACCTTCACTATCTCCGGGAAACCAGTTTTGCACGGTAGAATATTTTATTTCGGCATCATCCAAAGCAATCAATTCAACCACTGCAGCGTGCAATTGATTTTCATCTCGAGATGGTGCGGTACAACCCTCCAAATAGCTTACATAACTACTTTCATCTGCTATGACCAAGGTTCTTTCAAACTGCCCGGTTCCCCCTTCATTGATTCTAAAATACGTGGAAAGCTCCATTGGGCATTTCACCCCTTTTGGAATATAGCAGAAAGATCCATCGGTAAACACGGCAGAGTTGAGCGCGGCATAAAAATTATCTGTTCTTGGCACCACGGAACCCATAAATTTTTTCACCAAATCAGGATGCTTATGAATCGCTTCAGAAATGGGCATAAAAAGGATTCCTTTCTCCTCCAAGGTCTTTTGAAATGTGGTCGCCACTGAAACGGAATCTACCACGATGTCAACCGCAACGTTTTGCAGACGCTTTTGCTCATCAAAGGAGATGCCCAACTTTCGATACATTTCCAATAATTCAGGGTCTACATCATCCAACGTTTTGGTG
>JBHJJC010000074.1:0-18453 GCA_050042945.1 Croceivirga sp. | reverse complement strand
ATTCTGTTGAAAGTGGCCATTGGTGTGGATGTAGACCCCATACATTTTGCCATTATAGCGCTGCTCAATCTTATTATAGGGCTGACCACGCCCCCTCTGGGCGTTTGTCTTTTTGTGGCTTCGGGAATTGGCAAAGTGCCTTTGGAAAAGGTCAGCAAAGCCAATCTACCTTTTTTAGGGATTAGCCTTTTTGTATTGACCCTGGTCACCTTATTTCCAGATATTACTCTGTTTTTGCCAAGGTTGATTTTGGGGGAATGAGAGATTTAAGTGTTAATAGATATCATGTAAATTTCTGTCCTGTACATAAGTGTTTCAGAACACGTACTTTTGAATATTAATAAAGGGCTAATCTTGAATATTGAACACAACATATTAAGGTTAAAGCATCTATTGAATTTATATGAATTTTCACTAGATGAATTCTTGATGCTAATTAGTCAAGGTTTAAAAAAACCTATTAAAGCTGAAGATATTCTCGGTGATAAAATCAAACTAAGTCATTTAAAAAGAATAGACAAAATCTTTGATAAGGGATTACATTACTATCTAGACCCGAAGGCGCCAGAAACATCTAAAGAAGCAAGTATTTTCTTTAGAAAACAGAAATTTGGTTCTGAATTAAATATTGGCGCAAAAAAAGTTGTCAATCACTTCGAAGAGTTTAAGATTTCCCTTTCGGCAATTGCAAAACTGTCAGATTTGGAATTCGAAAGAACGTTTCCTATTTACACCATATCTGACAATCCCAAGGAGGTGGCTAAAAAGGTAAGACAAGAACTGTATCCAACTTTTACCAATAACCTGAAAGACTTTTTAAAGGCGCTAATTTCGAGGTTTGCAGAATTCAATATTCTAGTTTTCGAATTTGTAGAATATTGGAATCAAAAAGAAAAAGCAAACATTGATGGTTTTTTTCTGAATCCAAATGTAATTGTTCTTAAAAGACAACAACAATCATTTCGAAGGGAAATATTTACGCTTATACATGAGCTAGGACATTTTCTGCTTAACGAGGAGGAAATAGAGAAGCTTGACATAGAACATTTAGCCAATAAAGATTTACCGGTCATTGAGAGATGGTGTAACGACTTTTCGTTCTACTTTTTAGCCGGTGAATTTGCAGATACTTTGGAAAATCTCGATTTGGCATTACCAAAGAATGATTATCATTTCGACTTAATAGAAAAAATTTCTAAAAAAACTCACTTAAGTCAAATTGCTTTGTTTACAAGGCTATTATTAACAAACAAAATTTCACCTACCAATTACAATAACGTAAAACTTGATTTTGAAGCAGCTTTTAAACAAAGACAAGAAGAGCAAGAAAAGATTAAAGAATTAGAAAAAGCTCAAGGAAAGGAAAGAAGAGGTTCAGCACCAAAACCTATAAAGTCTCCATTATTAGTATCAACGATTCAGACTGCTTTTTACGAAGGCATTCTTAATGAATTTGAAGTATGCAAAAGACTAAATATTAAACCTGATAAATTAGATAAATATATCCAATGATAGTTGCTATTGACACAAGCTCTCTTTTGTCGTTAGTTCGCTATTATCTTCCTTTCGACAAAAACAATATTCTATTTGACTTCATAAAACTAAAAGTTGAAAATAAAGAAATAGTAATATTGGACAAGGTATTCGAGGAAAGTTCATACACTGCTAAGGGGATCGTAATCGAAACCTTGAACTATTTAAAATTAAGGAAGAATCAGGTAAAAACTACAGAACTTCTACCCTCTCAAAAATTTTTCAATCAGGTAGAACATAATTTCATCAATGGTTCCGCTAAAAATAAACTCTCAACGGTGGAATTTGAAAACAGAAAAAATGAATTTTTGGAATCAGCTGACGCTAAACTACTTCTTTACAGTATTAAAAATGCGGATAGAAGAATAATTATAGTTTCGGAAGAAACGGAAACTAACAATGATAATAAAGCTTTTAAAAAACTTCCTTCAATATGTAAGTTTTTGAGTTTAGAAATTATAACATTGCCTGAATTGTTTGAAAAGTACTCTGGAATAGAGTTCGAATTCAAATAACACAGGCATGAAATGTTTGCTGATTTTTAACTTAAGCGTTACCATAAAATTTATTATCTCTCCCCACCGATAAGTTCTAATTCTATATCAGCATTGTCCGAGATACCTGTGCCCCACACATATACCGTTTTTAGTTTGGGCATTTTTTGTAATATGGGCAGGATGGCTTCGGTCACTTCCGTGTTATACAAGTTGATGGATTCCAACTGGGATAATTCTTTTAAGTTATTGGCTCCAGCATCGGTTACGGACGTATTATCTAAAATTAACTTTTTTACGCTTCGGAGTTCTGACATCACTTGCAGATGGTTATCGGTTATGGCATTTCCACCTAAGTCCAACCATAAGATTTGATTCTTAAGTGGTGCCAACAGCTTAAGATTCCCTTCCCACTCTTTACTGTTTTCTGAGGTGACCAATCCTTCGGGAATCGAAATATCTAGTAGGCCAGCACCGTTGACCAATTCTCGAATTTGGAAGCCTTTAGCCATGAGTTCTTGAAGTAGGTTTTCATCTAAAGGATAAGAATCAAGCAGTTCATTGGTGTTGGTATCTGAAGTGCCCACTGCAAACCCCAATTGAGAGGCTGCAAATTGCCGTATAGGTTCTGGTACATCGAGTTGTGCCAAGGTGAGCGTATCACTAGCGGCACCCTGTTCAATCCAAAAAGCCAGCAACTGGGTTTCTTCTTCAGTCATGGGGGTTTTGCCTTCCGGAGGCATAAATTGCTCATGGTTTTCAGGTAGGGTGATTCGCTTGTACAGTTCTGAGTCTCCCGGGTTTCCCGATTTCAGAACAGGTCCATGTTTACCTCCTCTTTGCAAGTCTTCAAAGGTGTGCATAGCCAAATCTCCTTATTGTTTGGAAGCGTTGTGACAGTTTACACATTTGGCTTCCAACACGGGTTTCACCAAATACGGATATAATGAAGCTTCATCAAGACTGACCAGTACAGGCAACGGTTCCTCCTTTTCCTGAAAAGGAGCATATTTTACCAAATAATCTGCCCCATGGGTCAGATTTCCGCCATAATGGCCTGTTACGCTCAAAACCATGACCAAAAGTGTTAGCAAAGCCATATTCGGTCTTGCCTTTTTAAAAAAGGAAAATTGAATTTTATCAATTTTTACCAACCAAGCAAAAAAGGCAAGTACTGTTGTGAAGATGCCAAACCACATATGTCCATTCAATTGGTCTTGGTCGTAACCTCCGCCCAGCGACAACAAATAGCCCAGAATACACGCGAAAGCTGCACTTATAGCTCCTGCCAGTAAAGCCAAGGGTGTAGCTGCGGTCAACGATGTATTTTTTGAAAAACGTCCAACTACCTCCAACAAAACCGCAAACAGTAAAAAACCAATTGGCAGATGCACCACTAATGGGTGAAACCTCCCTAGAAAAAGTACAAAATCAGACGTTTCCTGCATAAATCAATTTAATTACACCCGTTCCAATTTTAAGGGCGGTGTCTGATTGGCATTCCATTGGCAGATGTAAAGATTTTTGTCTTCATCAACGCAAACGTCATGGCCATGTAAAATGGGTTTGTCAGGCAATTGGTAGGATTTATCCAAGCTGCCTTTGCTATATTGTGGTGCCGTACCACCAGGATTTGAAACTACCGTATCGCCCTCTAAAATCGTTACAAAACCGGTATGGTCCTTCCAAGTGGTCTTGCCCACTTTAGGTTGCGACCAACAAACCCCAGCATACAAATTGTTATCATCAAAAACCGGTCGACATACCTGCATATTGGGCAGTTCTAAGGTGCGCACAAATTTACCATCCAACGTGAAAAACTTAAAGCAACAGGCGTTTCTAGATGTACAGACAACCATCGGATTATCCTTATCGCGATAATCAATGGCTACGCCATGGGCACTGTTTAAATTGTAATTGGAGTCTTCATTATCGTGACCACCCCAATGGCGAATGTACCTGCCTGCACTATCATACTGAATGATAAAATCGCTACCATACCCATCGGCGACATAAATATCTCCGTTAGGGCCAATAGCCGTTTCAGTTGGATTGAATTCATCACCGGGTTCGTAAATTCCTATCGTCTGCGGATGCCCTATTTCGAAAAGGACCCTACCTGTAGTGGTCGTTTTGGTCACGCGGCCACTCTGTTTTTTCCATTCTCGGCCACTGTTGGTATACCAACCGCTTTCGGTTAAGAACAGAAAATCGTTCTCGCCTTCCGCAGATAAGGTCAGTCCATGACCACCGGGGTAGGCCGTACCCCAATAATCCAACAAAGCACCGGACTTATCAAAAATCAAGATATTGTTCTTTTCATGGTCACCCAACATGATCAATCGACCCTTGCGGTCCATGACCATCTCGTGGCAATTCAATAGCGGATTTTTGCTAGTATCCAATTGTGCCCAGTCGTCATGCAATCGATATTGATATTCGCCATGCCCCAAAATTGGTCCATAGCGCTTTGGCTTTTTGACCAAATGAAAACCAAAACTTGGTGAAGCGGCTAGGGCAGTAGCAGCGGTTGTTGTTTTCTTTAAAAAGTCTCTTCTTCCTTTCATTGGATGGATTTTTATTTAGGCTAAAAGGTCTTTGACGACATGACCGTGAACATCGGTCAATCGAAAGCGACGCCCTTGGTGCTTGAAAGTGAACCGTTCGTGGTCAATACCAAACAAGTGCATCAAGGTGGCATGAAAATCATGAATATGTACTGGGTCTTTGATCACATTATAGCTAAAGTCATCAGTCTCACCGTAGGTAAATCCTTTTTTGACACCGGCCCCAGCCATCCACATCGTAAATGCTTTTGGATGGTGGTCACGCCCATAATTGGTTTTGGTCAACTGGCCTTGCGAATAGACCGTACGGCCAAACTCGCCACCCCAAATCACAAGGGTATCTTCCAACATTCCGCGTTGTTTTAAATCTTTTAAAAGAGCGGCACCACCTCTATCCGTTTGCTTGCATTTGTTGCGTACCCCACCCGGACAAAAAATATGTTGGTCCCAGCCTTGATGGTACTACTGATCAAATTTTACCCCTTTTTCAAGTAGTTTTCTGGCCATCAAACAGTTGGCAGCATAGGTGCCAGGCTCACGGCTTTCTTTACCGTACATATCGAAAATATAGTCGGGTTCGTCGGAAAGGTCGGTTACCTCCGGCACGGAGGTCTGCATACGAAAGGCCATTTCGTACTGCTTCATTCGGGCTACAATTTCAGGGTCGCCGTAAGCGTCATGCTGTACTTCGTTAAGCTTACCCAAATAGTCAAGCATTTTTCTTCGATCGTTACCGTCGTAATTCTCCGGATCACTTAAGTATAAAACAGGGTCTTTTCCTGAACGGAACTGGACCCCTTGATGTTCTGTTGGTAAAAACCCATTACCCCATAACCTGGAATATAAAGGCTGGCCACCTTGGCCTTAGGTAATCAAAGTGATAAAAGTAGGCAGGTTTTCATTGTCGCTTCCTAGGCCATAGCTCAACCAAGAGCCAATGGAAGGCCTACCTGGCAATTGATGCCCTGATTGCATAAAGGTAATAGCCGGGTCGTGGTTAATTTGTTCAGTCTGCATCGAATTGATGAAACAGATGTCATCAACCACTTTGGCCGTTTCGGGCAATAATTCACTTACCCAAGCCCTTGATTCGCCGTACTGTTTGAAATCCATAATGGTTGGCGCAATGGGGAATACGGACTGCTGCGCACTCATGGCCGTTAAACGTTGCCCTTGACGTACGGATTCCGGTAAGTTCTCGCCAAACATTTCCTGAAGCTTGGGCTTGTAGTCAAACATGTCCAACTGCGAAGGACCCCCACTTTGAAAGAGATAGACAATGCGTTTTACCTTCGGCAAATGGTGAGGGAGGCCAAGACCGTTCTTCAAAAAACCTTCGACGGTTACATTATTCGGATTAACGGTTGTTTTTCCTAAAACATCTTGGGTTTTTAATAGAGAACTAAGGGCCATAGCCCCAATTCCCAAAGACGTTTTGGTCAGAAAATGCCTCCTGTCCCATTGCTTTTCTACTTCTTGCAGGTCTTTATTGTTCGACCTTAATTTATCGTGACCGTCACACATATCCTTACTTTTTTACCGCTTCATTATGGTTGCATCCAAATTCATTATGGTACTTGCCACCACGGCATTTGCCGCGACCAAAGCCTTATCATCTTCGCTTGAAATTCGGAATTCGCCCGTATTGAGCCAACCTTCGGCCTTTGTGGTTTTCAATTTGAATTTTTGATATTCCTCTTCTCGAAGTACCGCCAACAAATGGAGCTCTTCCTTTCTGGGATTCCTTCCCGTCAAGCGCAGAAAGGCATTTTCGATAGCTTGATTTGGGTCTTTAAAGACCAACATATTTTTACCCATCACTCGGGAAGCTTCAATATAAGTCGGGTCATTGAGCAGCACCAGAGCCTGTAGTGGCGTATTTGTTTCCTGTCGCCTAGTGATGCAGACTGACCTATCAGGGGCATCAAACGTAGCGATGGTGGGATGTGGCACCGACCGCTTCCATATGGTATACATGCTTCTTCGGTACAATTTTTCACCGGAATCGGGCTTGTATTCCGAACCGTTTATTTTCCAAAGTCCTTTGGGTTGATAAGGTCGAACACTTGGACCACCAATGGAATCATTCAATAAACCGGAGGCTAATAGCGCATTGTCGCGTAACATTTCACCTGTCAAACGTAAAGCTGGCCCACGGGCCAAGAGCCTATTTTCAGGATCCATGGCCTTGATTTCATTTGTGGTCAATGAAGACTGTCGGTAGGTGGCCGAAAGTACCATGAGTTTGTGTAGCGCTTTGACGTCCCAACCACTTTCGATAAAATTGACCGCTAACCAATCCAATAATTTTGGATGTGAGGGCAGTTCCCCCTGATTGCCAAAATCTTCGACCGTTTTTACAAGGCCCGTTCCAAAAAGTTTAGACCAGTAGCGATTAACCGTAACTCGAGCCGTCAATGGATTTTTTTCATCAAAAATCCATTTGGAAAGTCCCAGTCGGTTTTTGGGTAAGGTATCGGAAAAGGCGAAAACAGCATCCGGGGTATTTGGAAAGACCTCTTCGCCCAGTGCGTCGTATTGGCCACGCTCCAAAATATAGGCCTGTCGCGGTTCTTCCATTTCCTTCATGACCATGACCTCCTTAACTTTCTCTGTGCTATCTGATTGTATGGAACGTATTTCTTTGAGTTCGTTAAGCTTATCCTGAAAAGATGTTGAATTTTGAGCCATGAAGTACTTTGTAAGCGCGTCTCTTTCAGCTTTGGAAAGTTGTTCCGGGCTTTTGGATGATAAAACCTTCAATGTTTCTGGATTGCTGTTTTGAAGAACTTCCAATGGCGTCAGTTCCTTTTCGTAAACCGTCAAATCATCAACTATTGCTCCCCCAATACCCCTACCCCTCCATCGGGCACCAATTTTCAAACCGGGTTCTTGTGGACCATCATAAATGATATCTTGATAATTATTAAAGACAATGTCTTTGTATAAGTTATCATGAACAATCTTGGTCTTCATTTCGACTCCATCCATGAATAGCTTGAACCCGGAAGCCTTGCTCGAGCCATCATAGGTCATCGTCAAATGCACCCATATTTCTCGGGGCACCTCATCTAAGGTCTCTTCAACAATAGCATTTTCAGGCCAAACATGGGCCATCAAAATTTCAAACTTGTTGTCTTTGATATTCAAATGGTAACCGCGATAACTATGCAAACGAGTACCCAACATTTTATGGAAGATGACCCCCTCTTCCAAGTCTTTTGGTATGAAAACACGAATACCAATGCTAAAGGCTTGATGCCGACGGTAAATGCCCAATTTGTCCAAATCCAAGTAGACATCCCCATCCATCTTCAAACCCTTTCCAGCATAACCTTTCACAAATTCAGGTATTTCATTTCGGGTAAATTTGGTGCGCATCTCTCCTTTTTGAGAAGGATTGATTTTGTTGTACAATCGCCCCCTATCAAAATCATAATGGACCACCAAGCCCTTCGGTTTGTTTTGTGGGTTTATCTTTTGATATTTTTTATCGGTAATCCAATTTTCAGCTGTTTGTTTTTCGGTTTGGACCACTTTTTCCAATTCGGTTTCCTTAGTGTTGACCAAAGAATCCACATAAGCCAAAAATTGCTCCTCCTTCTCAGTTGGGAGCATCAGAGAAGGCACAGGCATCGAAAAATCCCAGGGAATTTGCCCTGTTTCGTTCACATTGTTGAAAAAACTGTATAGCTCGTAATAGTTTTTTTGTGAAATAGGGTCGTATTTATGGTCGTGGCATTTGGCACAAGCCAAGGTCAATCCTAGCAGGCCCTGACCCATAACATTGGTGCGGTCTGATACATACTCTGAACGAAATTCCTCGTCAACAATACCACCTTCTAGATTTTGAGGATGCAAACGATTAAAAGTTGTTGCCAAAATCTGTTCTTTCGTCGCGTTGGGCAACATATCACCGGCCATTTGCCAGGTTACAAATTCATCGTAAGGTCTATTTTCATTAAACGATGCTATCACCCAATCACGCCAGACGGATACATCGCGATAGCGGTCCACTGTATAGCCATGAGTATCGGCGTAGCGGGCCAAATCCATCCAATCCAGCGCCATATGTTCACCATAATGTACAGAAGCCAGAAGCCTATCGACCTCTTCCTCATAAGCTGATTCCGAAGTATTGTTCACAAACCGTGTGATGTCTTCTGGGGATGGTGGCAATCCCGTTAGATCAAAGGAGACCCTGCGCAAAAGGGTTTCCTTGTCTGCCTCTTGTGATATTTGTAGGCCGGCTTTTTCCAATTGGGCCTTTACAAAATGGTCAATTCCGATTCCTATTTTACCCGCTTCTACTTTAGGCAATTCAGACTTTTCAGGTGGCGTAAATGCCCAGTGATCTTGATATTCAGCGCCTTCTTCAATCCATTTGACCAACATGGCCTTCTCGGTAGCTGTAAGGGTTAAATGGGAATCTGGTTCGGGCATTATCAAATTAGGGTCCTCTGTAAGGATACGGTGAAAAAGCTCACTTTTCTCAGCATTACCCGGCACTATAGCATACTTTCCTGGGGATTCAGGAAGTTCAGCATAGGCCTCTTGGGCCCCGTGAAGTTGAAGACCTGCTTCAATCTTTCCTTTGTCTGGGCCATGACACAAATAGCACTTATCCGATAATATGGGTTTGATATCCTGGTTAAAATCCAACTTTTGGGGTAGTTCGTCATACACCAAGGCAACCTCTTCTGGAAGCTCTGGGCCTTTACAAGCCATGATAAGAAATGTCAATAAAATTGATATTTTCTTAAATAACCTCATCTTAAATTGCTATTTTCAGGATTAATCAAATCTAAAAATTGTAGATATAGAAAACTAAGTCTAAAAAAGATATTAAATTGTACAAATCCGTAATTTAATTAAATAAAAATATCTTTTTATTCCAATAAAAAACAGCATTGAAACACATTTTGATACTTTCTAATATCATATGAAAAATCCATATCTGGTTATACAAATCCCCAAAACCTTACCACATATCGTTTTTGAGACTAAGGGTCAATTTCCTGGTTTAAGGAATCTATACCCAGTAAAATTAGGAACCCAAGAATACCAATCACAATTATGTTAGAATTGCTGCAATCGCTAAAAATCAGTTTATTGCATACTGGTTTTGCCCGATTGGGCACAGAATGGAAAAATGATAATGTCATCAGCCCTTTTGCAAGATTAATTTATGTTCAAAAAGGAACTGCGACAGTATACCATAGCGATACGGTTTTTCATTTAAAACCAGGTTTTATGTATTTAATACCAAGCTTTGTTTACAATCGCTATAAGTGCGAAGACTATCATGAGCAGTATTATATCAGCCTTTTTGAAGAAATACACAAAGGTCTTTCAATATTCAATTTAAAAGGGTTTGACTATGAAGTGCCGTTGCAAGCGGGCGACGAATTATTGTTTAAACGGTTAGGTAGCCTGTACCCAGAGCGTACCATTAGAAATAGTGACCCAAAAGCATATACCCACAAGCCTCAGGAATTGCTGTTGATGAACAAGAAAAATGCACAGAACAAGACGCAACGCTATTTAGAAACCCAAGGAATATTGATTTTATTACTCTCTAGATTTATCAAGAACTCAGAACCGGAAAATCGCTACTCCAAATATTGGCCCTTTAAAAGATGTTCTTTTTTATATTTCTGAAAACCTACATACCTCACTAGAAATAAGTTATTTAGCCAAGAAATATCATCTAAGCAATGACCATTTTTCACGTTTATTTTTGAATCTCTACGGAGTGAGGCCCAATAGGTTCATTCAAATGAAAAGGATAGAACGGGCACAATTGCTTTTGTTGACCACCAATGATACCCTTGAGGTAATCGCTGAAAAAGTGGGGCTCAATAACTTTTCCTATTTCTCAAGAATATTCAAAAAGATCACAGGAATTACTCCGGGAAAATATCGAAAAAATCAGATGAACATTCAGATTTAAAGCTTGTCATTTCAAATCTTAGGCCGTACCTAATCCATTAGCATAAGCGACCACAAGGATCCCCGCAACCATCAATGCGAGACCACCATATAAAAAACTACGGGCTTTAGGTGGCGCACTAATCCATTCTTTGGTGATAATACCACTAACAATTGCAGTGGCCACAGATGCTGTGTTAAAAATGGCGTACCCCACTGTGTTGCCTGAAGCCCCCAATTTAAAAGCAGCATAGGCAAAAAGCGCGGATGCTGCATAGTGAAAGACCGCCATTATTAGTATCAATGCAAAGTTGGAAGTAAAGGCAGGGGTCTTGAAACCTTCCCAAGCCTTTTTGGCACTCAATTGCCATAAAAAGTATAGGGTCATCACAATACCTCCACTAATAAAAATCGGGAACATCACCGCGACCGCGGTCACCCATTCTGGGTTACCTTGTGCCATACTCGCTTCATGCAAATAAGGTCGACCGGCAGCATTGGCATAACTAAAGCCTGTTGCCAAAAGTCCTCCAACCACTGCGATCAAAATTCCCGTGGTCATATTGCCCCTTTTGGGAGCGCCTTCCTGCGCCTTTTTTAGTTCTGCCTTCTCACGCAAGATGCCTGCTCTACCATTGAAAACAATACCAAGCAATACAATCACAATTCCAATTAAAATATACAAGATTACATTGCTTTCTGGCAGACCGTCCTCAATAAAAGGCAACAAAGAACCCACCAAGATAACCGTTCCAATAAAGATGGAAAAGCCCAAAGAAAGACCAATATAGTTTATGGCCTTACTCCACATCATTACCCCTATACCCCAAAGTACGCTGGTCAATGCCATTTTTAACCATAGTTCTGATGGCATGTTTCCAAATATGGTAGAAAATCCATTAATCAATAGTAATGATGCGACTATAGGAACAATGAACATGGTCAGTAGAAAAAATAAGCTCCATGTGTTTTCATATTTGAACTCCTTTGTGAATTTTTCAGGAAGGGCATACAAGCCTAGCATTAGCCCTGCTCCAATCGCCAATAGTACTCCTTCAATCATATCGTATGGTTTTTAAGGTTGTTTTGAATTTTTTGGTTACCATTCAAATTGAAAAATGGTCGTACTCTCGTAGGTTTCATCTTTTCTTAAAATGGATTTTGGAGAATCGGGAAAATTAGGTCCGTTGGGATAGCGATGCGTTTCACAGCAAAAGCCCCTAAACTTCCCATATTGTAACCCTGATTCTCTTTGAAGTTCATCTGAAGTATATTTTCCGGTATAGAACAACATGCCCGGTTCCGTTGTACTTATTTTTAAGGAACGACCACTGGTTTCTTCATGAATCTCTGCGACCTCTGCCAAATCGAAGCCCTTTTCCTCAAATAGATAAAAATGTTCAAAACCATCATTCATGGCAGCGTGTACATCACCAATACTTTTGGGTTCCCTTAAATCATCGGGTTGTCCTGCTATACTTTGGTTCTCCCCAGTTGCAGCACCGGATTCATCCCAAACTTGTCGTTTCTCGGAGGCAACGCGAACAGCATGGTTTTCTACAGTTTCTTTAAAACCAGAAAGGTTGAAATAACTGTGATTGGTTATCGTGAAAGGAGTATCCATATCTGTAGTTGCGTAATATGCTATTGTAAGCGCATTGGCTTCAGACAAAGAAAAAGTCACTTTGACCTCTACATTTCCAGGGAAGCCCTCTTCTAAATGTTGGCTCACCAAGCGCATAGCAATTGCGGCCTCTTCCGGATTATAGAGCTCTACCTCCCATATCCGCTTATCAAAACCCACCAAACCACCATGTAGGTTATTTTCTCCGACCATTTTAGCCAGTTGGTATTCCTGTCCGTCCAGTATAAATTGGGCATCTTTGATTTGTGAACAGTAGCGCCCGACAGTACCTCCAAAGTATGGGGCATTCGCCAAATAAGCTTCAGAAAAATAACCATCAAGCGTATCAAATCCACAGACAATTTCTTCAACATTTCCATCTTTATCGGGTACCTGAATTGAGGTGATGGTTGCACCATAGTTAGTAATGGTGACCTTTAAGCCATTACTGTTTTCAAGGATGTAGGCATCTACCGCAACCTCGTTGATGGAACCAAATGGGCGGGTCAATATTTTCATTCTTTCTTATTTATCGGTGATTGTTATTTGATTTAGTGAACGTCTGATCTCATCTCATCTCACATCGAGCAAAAAGCATTAATGATACTGATCACATAATTTTTATAATATCTGAAACAAAAGTTGCTGGCACCTGGGCCCCTTATCGCTTTGGTATGAAAAATATCACTTTATTGAAATAGTATTTTGTCAATATCGAATCCTTCTTTGCGATGAAAACCGCATAATGCTCTGATAATTCCAATTATTGTAAATATGGGTCAAGCCCCACTTTAAGGCAGCGGCCGGTTCTGTCTCCGTATCCAACATTCTATTAATTCCGATGGCGTGCGGGGGTGTTTTTATCGAAGACATGATTTCAAAATTGATACCGTCTTCGGCCCATTGAATCGTATTCCGTTCGAAACCGTCCGTTGTAATCAGAGAAGCGATTCCATCATTGTAGGGCCAGACACAAATCTCGTGTCCGCTGTTACTAATCGGATTGTATGGAGACTTCACATAAGGTCCCTTTGGGTCATCGGCAATAGCCACGCCGTGTCGTATTTGGCGACCGCCCAAGGTGATTTGTTCCCCCATCTGCTCTCCTTTGTAATAGAGGTAAAACTTTCCTTTAAAAGGCAAAATGCAGGGGTCATGCACTTTATGACTATCAAAATCTCCCTTTTTTTCCACGGAAAAACGGTTTTGGGGGTTATCGCCCTTCCAAACACCGTTTTCAGCCGGACTTAAAATAGGTTCCACGCTTTTGGTCCAAGGTCCGTCCGGTGAATCGGCCCAAGACAAACCAACTTGGTTCTTAACCCTTTTGTTATAAGGTGATTTTACGGTTTGGTAGCAGAGATAGTATTGATTTTCATGCTTCATAATTTCTACTGTGAAGACAGAACGATCATCGTATTTCCCCTTTTCACCACGGGGAACCGCAATTCCTTGCTCTTCCCATGTCCAGCCATCTTCGGAGGTAGCATACCAAATATCACATCGGTCCCAAGGAAACACCTTTTCGTTTTCTACATCGCCATCAAAACCCTGGGTTTCACCTGTGCTTTTTGAATACCAAACATAGTATTTCCCATTCTCTTGGATGATAGCACTTGGGTCTCGACGCACCACACCTTCTTCATAGGCCAAATCACCTTTTAATGGCTTTATCCCTTGAAATTCAATATACCACGGCTCCCTATCCTCAGTAGGCCATTCCAGAGCGCGCTTGGATGCCGCACTCAAATAATCAGCGTTGGTAATACCCAAATGGTCTAGTTGCTCCTTTGAAGGAGCCACATTTTCTTCAGCTTGGTCTTCCACATCTACCATATTATTTTTTTGCGGATTACATGAAAAGCAGAGCACTGAAATAAGGCCTAATAGTATGTAGCTAAAATTGTGATTTTTGTTCATTTTGATTGGATATTGCTTTAGGAAAAGATCAAATTTTGACCATCAACAATTTAAAATAGATAGCATTTATGACAACCCCAAAAAACAGCTTTGAATTTGTTTATATGTTGTAGTCTTCGAACGAAACGTGTTAATTTCAGAATCGTTTCGAAGTGACTACAGTTCAAGTCAGTGAGTTCAATTCCTAAATTTTGTTCTATATTTTGAAGGAGAAATTCCGTGGGCTTTCTTGAACTTATTAAAAAAATGGGGCGGAGACTCAAAACCACAGGCAAACCCAATTCGCGCTACGGAATCATCGGTATCCAATAGCATTCTAGCTGCCATGTTTACTCGGTATTCATTTAAAAAAGTAAAAAAAGAGCGGCCCATTATTTTGGCAAAAAACCGAGCGAAAGACTGTTCCGAAAGATTGACTAGATTTCCCAGTTCCTTTAAATAGATTTTTCTGTTGTAATGATTTTCGACAAAGTCATGGATTTTTGCCATGCGAGTTCCGAACTCTGTTGGCATATTATCAAAAAAACTAGATTCAGATAACGTACGGAAAGGATGCCGTGATAGCGCTATCAAGATTTCTAGAAGGGCGATATAAAGATGTGCGCCTTCTATCTCAGGGAGCTTTCTAATTTTTGAGACCACATTTTCCAATCCAATGTTATTAAAGATAACCCCTTTTGAGGAGGTCCGTAACAACTCAAAAATAGGTTCAAGTTCAGGAATCTTGTTATAAATGCCTCTATCCCAATGTACAACCAACGATTTACACCCCTCGTTCGTCTTTAAATGATTTTTCCAACAATGTGGGACATTGGAGCGTAAAAGCACAAGTTCACCCGATTGATATGGCCCCACAATATCGCCTATAAATTTTGTTCCAGAACTCTTTTCTATATAGTTCAACTCATGTTGGGGATGTACGTGCCAGGGAGTCTCAAAGTTTTCTTTGTTGTATACAAAAGCAGTAATGGTTCGCTTTCTGTTTTGATGTATCGGTTCGAATACGGGTTTCACTTACAGAACTCATTTATACACAACAAAAACAGCATTACGATACGAATATTATAGAAGAAATATGAGTTACTGCGTCAAATCGTTGATTATACCATCTACCCATTCAATGACATCTACATCGGCTTCAAATGTCTCGATAGCATCCACTTCTAATAGTGGAGCAATCGCTTTCCCATTACAATCTTCCAATATTTTAAAAACCTTCTTTCCTGCCCCACAATAGGTATCCACATAGCTGGAATCTCCCAAAGTGGCAACAGCAAATCGTTTATCATTTAGATTTGGCCGCTGTTCATCAATTTCTGAAATAACCTCTTCAAGATTGGGAGGCACTTCGCCTTGACCACATGATGAGGTCACCACAAAAATAGCAGTGGCATTATGGAAGTCTTCAACAGTTGGTTTTGTAACTACATTGCTTTCTATTCCGTTTCCTAAAAGGTGTTCGTGTAATTTTTCAGCTACGTTTTGAGCGTTCCCAAATACAGAGCCATAAAAGATACTTAAAGACATATGTAAAAAGATTTTTATTGTATCGTTTACCCTACCAAATATTAAAATGATATGTAGGGTTTATTTTAAACATTTAATTGAATATACATTTTATTGCTTCGGTTTGCTAATAAAAATTTTATGGAATTCTAATTGTGAATCCGAATACATTGTGTTAGGCCATTAAGGATTTTTATGATGCATCTTCACGGGTCAACACAATGTTCTCGGGTTTTAGCAGTGCTTCGATACTTGCCAAAGCCAATTTATCCACTTTTAAATTTTGCGATAGTATTCTCATACCGATGGAATACGATTTTGGTTGGTTGATGGCGTCCACAGCAAGCAAGTCATCGCCATCAAAATACCAAACGGAGATTGATTTTGGATTATTCTTGTCTTCACGGACCACAATATCATTGTACCCATTGAGCAGACCCACAATTTGAAGTTTGCGGTCATATTGATCTGACCAAAACCAAGGCAACTTATCGTATACTGCCTCTTTGCCCGTTAAATGCATGGCCACTACGTTTGCTTGGTCCATAGCATTTTGAACCGATTCTAGGCGCACCGTTCGCTGATATATCGAACTGTGATGTTCTGTGCAATCCCCAATGGCATAGATATTTTCATCACTTGTTTGACATTGGTCATTCACATAAATACCGTCATCAACACGCAGCCCCGCATCCGCTGCCAACGCTTGGTTGATTTTAGTACCCACTCCAACAATTACAATATCAGCGACATACTCGGTTCCATCTTCGCAAATTACGGACTGTTGGCCATCATTGGTCTCTATGGATTCTTCCGTTTTAGAAGTAATGATTATAACCCCGTTGGTTTCGTGAAGCGAGGTGAAATAATCTGATAGCAATGGAGCAGTATCTCTTTGTAATACCCTTGATTCGCGTTCAATAATGGTCACTTCTGCCCACATTTTACGTAATGAAGCTGCTGCCTCAAGACCGATATAACCCGCCCCAACGACAACCACATTAGGGTTTTCACTTTTCTTGGTAAAACCGTCAATACAAGATTTGAGCTTTTCTGAATCGGGCAAAAGTCTTATAGTAAATAGATTTGTCGCTTCTTTAATTCCTTTTATTGGAGGTATCAATGCTTCTGCACCAGTAGCTAAAATGAGCTTATCATATTCCCATTTTACCTTTTCGGTAGCAACTGTTTTTTCGGTTCTATTGATTCGAAGGACACGTTCGCCTAAATGAAGGGTTACCCGAGCCTTCTCATAGGCTTTTGGAGCCCGCAGTTTTAGCATTGACTCATCAAGTCTACCGTTTAAAAAATCTTTGGATAGGGGTGGTTTTTGATGGGGGAAACAGGATAATGCATCAAAAACATCAATATTTCCCTTCCAACCAAACTGCCGTAAAGCAAAAGCAACGCTTATGCCTGCGTGGCTAGCCCCTATAATTATGCAACGTGATGTTTCCGATTCAAATAGCTTTTCTGACATTTTACCTCAGTGTATTGTTGTGTGTTATTTTTAAACAGGTCGCTAGAACTTTTAGTTACGCTGGATAAAATTGGGCATTGAGTTTATGGAACCCTACCTTACGATTGAATTCACCCAGTTCTTCAATATTTTCTTCCGCTTCGTATAATTGTATACGGCCTACTTTTTCCAAAAGTGATGGAATCAATAAATTCATGAGTGCCCGGGCATGTGTGGGCCCCAAACAATTATGTATGCTGAATCCAAAAGCTACGTGTGGATTAACCTTTCGGTCAAACTTCACCTCATTGGGACATTCAAATACCGTCTCATCTCTATTCGCAGCCGCGTAGCAAAGTGATATACGGGTGTCTTCTGGTACTTTTGAACCACATACTTCCGTGTCTGTAGTAGCTACTCGTGCCAGTTGCGTCAATGGAGAAAAATAACGTATCAGTTCCTCTACTGCCCTGGTAATTGCTATTTCATCACCTTTAAGTGCCTTAACCTTTTCAAAATTCTCGGCGAAAAAGGCAATGGTATTTGTAATGGTATTGATTACGGTATCCCGTCCGCCAGCAAATGTTAAAATCATAACGCCTTTAATTTCCTCTTTTGTGAGTGGACGACCATCGATTTCTGTTTCCAGTAAAACGGAATAGAGGTCACCACAGGGATTTGCCGTAGCTCGTTCAATCTCCTCATCTATATAATCGTATAATAAGGCAGCTTTATCACCGTCGAGGGCTTCGCCTTCACTTCGAAATACATGGGTACCCCAGCCAATCCAAACTTCAGACTCCTCGTAGTTTGAGTTCAAAAGAAGTGTGAGGGCACGGGACTGAATGGGCAGGGCAAATTCACTAACCACATCAATTTCTTTTCCGTCCAGTACGACGTCAATCATGTCATCAATAATTGTTTTAAGCTTGGCTTTATATTCCGGTTGGTTAGGCCGACGAAACCAATCTTCAATAAGACGGCGATACCCACGATGCTCCGGGGGGTCTACTTCAAAAGGTATTTGCCGCGTTTCCCTTATCGAGGCTTCCGAGGGCACGACCGTTCTACCTACTTCTCCCGCCGAAGTGAACGTTTTCCAGTCATGGGCACATTTGCGAAGGTCCCTAAAACGCATCACCATCTGAACGGGGTCATCTTGATCGTTCATGTGACCTAAACCTTTAGATTTTCGCACACCTTCGAATGCATCTGGAAATTCACTTTTTTTCATTATCAATTATTTTAAAACATATGGCGGTTCGATTCTTCAAATCCTTTTACGTTTAGGATATCGTTGCGTATTCGAAAGGCTTATTGAATTTTAAATGAGAATTATTACGCTAAGATGGTTAGGCGTTTATAGAATTTCTTTTACTTTTTAAGCAAAGAAGTATAGTATATTATCTAGTAAAGTAT
>JBHJJC010000073.1:0-50498 GCA_050042945.1 Croceivirga sp. | reverse complement strand
GATGGCAACATTGTTACTTATTCATGGAGTGATGCTAGTGGTGTAATAGCTACAGGGGTTAATCCAACGGTAGATATACCAGTAGGCACCACAGTAGTTAACCTGACGGTAACGGATAATGAAGGAGCCACAGCAACCGATACCGTTTCCATTACGGTTGACACCCATAATACGAACGGCGTTGTTAACTTTACATTGATTGATGCGATAACGAATACAGAATTATCTGAACTGACCGATGGACTGCAGCTAGATTTTGGGCCTAATGGAGGTCAATCATTAAACGTTAGAGCGAACACACAGCCTGATGTTGTGGGTAGTGTGTATTTTGAATTGACGGGTACACTATCTGCCGGTAGAACAGAGAATGTTGCCCCTTATGCCTTATTCGGAGATACAAGCGGTGACTATGTAGAGAATGCGCTCCCCTTGGGTAATTACACGTTGACTGCCACGGCCTATAGCGGTAATGACGGTACTGGGGGCATCTTGGGCCAGCCCTATGTGATCACATTCTCAGTTGTGGACCAGTCTGGTGGAAACCAATCTCCCTTTGCTGCTATTCGCAAACCAATAGTGAATGATATAAGTGTATATCCAAATCCCGCATCAGCAGAAATAACTACAACTTTTGAAGAGGCTCTGGAAATTGAAAGTATACTTATTTTTGATATCACTGGACGTTTAGTAAAAACGCAGAGAGTTGAAGGCCAGTTTATACAAAAAGAATATCTAATTGATGTTTATGATTTACCAACTGGTTCTTATTTTATGAAAATGATTGATTCAGGAGGTAACCAATTCCAAAAGAAGATTGTAATTCAAAAATAAATTTTTAAAACCGCCCAGTTTCTTTAGTTATAGCTGGGTGGTTTTTTTTTATTTAATCGGGACTAATCTTCATATGGGTCACTATAATTGGGCGTTCTATTTGATTATACAGAAAAGTTAATCTCAATTATCACCCCCAGCACTATTTCTGGTTTTTCTTAATGGTATCTTTAATGGATTTTTATGCAGTAATTTGATATTCACATTCTGTTTCCTATCGTATTTTGATTTCAACTAATGTCAAATAGGATTATATATCACTCTAGTAATGTGATTATCCCTATATTATGTATAAATGAAGTTTGAATTGTTTTGATTTAATATGTTTATGGGAAAGGCATTTTAAGTTTATATTTTTTTCTGCTATAAGGACATAAAATCTAACGCAAGAAGATAATTTGCTAAAGCGATGTTACTTTTTTTAATTAATTGGTCCTAAAAATATTAAAATCAGTAAAGAATGAGTTTACCATAAAAACCTATGTAGTCTAAATAAAAAAAGGAATTTTTTACGTAAAAAAGTACTTATTTCTATCTAATGCTATTTAAATCACCTTTTTTTACAGCTTGAATTTGAAGTAATTTATTGTGATTCGAAGAATGCTCAAGAAAAATTTTTGAACAGAAAGATGACTCGAAAATAGCAGATGCGCCCTTTTCCGATTTTACTTCAAGCTTATCTCCCGGAACGCTATAAAATCGGAATAGGATCCATGCACAAAGTTTATGGGTAAGATATGGGACAAGCAACCCAACGAAAATTATAACTCAAACCATGATTTATCTTTTTCTACTCATAGAATACAATCATTTATCATCATTCGATTACTTTTATAATGACGGAAAAATAACACCATAAAAACTCACAAATTGTCAATATTGAAATTCATTGAAAGCTGAAGGCTTTTTGAATCTAGGGGCATAAGGCAAAGTTTCGATTCTTGCCGGGGCTACACTTTTGACTCTCCTCATTTTGACGCGTTATTTGTTATATTGCAAAGATGATGAACCTCCCATTCTTTGCAGGTTTTCTTGCCTCAGTGCTTCATGTTATTTCTGGGCCCGATCATCTCGCCGCGATAACCCCTTTGGCCATTGAGACCAAAAAAAAGGTCTGGCGAATAGGTCTTCTTTGGGGATTGGGCCATCTGATGGGGATGTTCGTTGTGGGATTACTTTTCATACTATTCAGGCAGCTAATTCCTGTTGAGGCTATTTCAGCTAATAGCGAATTACTAGTTGGGGCCATACTTATTGGTGTTGGTACCTGGGCCATCTTTAGAATTTTTTATAAGGGCAAAAAACATAAACACCCACATATTCATGGTGGAGATCAACCTTATATTCATATTCACAAACATACACATAGCTCAAATGAATTGGAACATGAGCACACCCATTCCAATAGTTTAAGACAGAACAGTTGGGCTTCTTTTTTGATCGGGGTATTACATGGCCTGGCTGGTATTTCGCATTTCATATTACTATTGCCCGTTTTAGGTTTTGAAAATCAATACCAAGCAATTATTTATGTTATCGGGTTTGCCCTAGGCACCGTCACGGCCATGGTTGTCTATGCCTACCTCCTTGGGCGTCTATCGAACTACTCTAGAAAATTAAACAATCCTAGATTCACGCAAAGCATTCGAATCACGGGAGCACTTTTCGCCATAGTAGTTGGTGTTTTTTGGTTGTATTTAGGAATCTAAAGCAACAGGTCCATAATGTCCAAACGTTGGTTTCCCGTATCGGCGTCGATCAGTTTATCGTTTTGTGTACATATTGAAAAAGGCCAATATAGTGAACTGTCAGTTCCGACAATGGTATCCTTGTTTTCACTTCCAGTCTTGAAATCGCGCTTTCCGATAACGGCATCAGCAGACTGACTATTGGCTTTAGGAATTTCCTCAAAATAAAGCAGTCTGCTATTTCCAGTATCATTAACCAACAATCCTTTCTTGTAGAAACAAATATCATACGTCCAATTTAGGGTATGGGAATCTGGGAAGAGTCCATATTGATTTTGCCCACAAGCATCAAAACTAGGTTGCCCAATGATAACATCGGCCGGGGTATGAAAAGCAGTTTCCCAATTATGCCAAATTAAGGTCCTGTAGAATTGGGTATCTGCAACGGCCAAAACCCCATTGGCATTGATTTTAACTGAATAGGGCCAAATGGGCTGATGATTTTCATAGTCGCGTGTTGAAAAATTAGGTTTTCCAATGACTTTATCAGCTGGAGCATAGTTGTACGCAGGGATGGTTTCGTAATAAAGAATTCTACGATTTCCGGTATCAGCTACCCAAAGTTGTTTTCCGTCAGAAAATACGCCATAGGGCCAATGCATACTTTTTGCTGTGGGATTTTTTGAGATGCCTTCGACATTGACCTCGTTAGATTCAAAATCAGGTTGCCCTACAACCACGTCAGCGGCTTGTCCATTTTCTGTGGGTAATTGGTGCCAAATCAAAACACGATGGTTCCAAGCGTCGGCCACGACCAAAAGCTGACCATCACTCCAAATCCCTGAAGGGTAGTGCAAACTTTCAGCGGTGACATTACCCCCTGCGTTTCTTCCCGAACTTTCTACATCATACTGGCCCAATACCACATCTGGCTCTTGATGCAGTGTGTCAGGTGATTTTTTCCAAATAAAGACCCTGTTCTGACCGGTGTCAGACACAAAAAGCATATTATTCACTAAGTGCACTCCTCTCGGGGCCAAAAACGGTTTATGCTCAGAACCTTTAAAAATGTAAGGGTTAGACACCTGTTTGCCTAGTGTAGTAAAATCCATATTAACAGATTCGTGGTAATTGTTCTCCAGGTAACATGCTCACCACACGTTTTCCGCCGATGGCACTTTCAAGAATTACTTGCCCGGGATGTTCTTTAGTGACCGTGCCAATGATATTGGCATCGGTTCCATTTTCCTCTTTTTGTAGTGCAATAAGAAAATCTTCAGCTACGGCCTCAGAAACAAAAGCAATAAACAACCCTTCATTAGCGACGTACAAGGGGTCGAGCCCCAGTAATTCACAAGCACTGGCCACTTGGTCATCGATAGGTAAGTCTTTTTGAAAGATATCGATTCCCAGCTTGATGGATTGAGCGGTTTCCTTCAGAACCGTAGCCACTCCCCCACGCGTAGGGTCCGTTAATAAATGAATGTTTTCTCCAAATCGGTCTAAAAGACCCTCTATAGTATGGTTCAGGTCGGTCGTATCGCTTTGTATTTCAGAATCAAATTCCAATCCTTCCCGAACTGACATGATAGCCATACCGTGGGTAGCGACTTGACCACTAACAATGATTTTATCCCCTTTTTTGATATGTTTTGCCGCAATATTTGCTTTAGGATGTACTTTTCCAATACCGGAAGTATTAATAAAAATTTTATCCCCTTTGCCTTTTTCAACCACTTTTGTGTCTCCGGTCACCACTTGTACCCCTGCTTTTTCACAAGCGAACTTTACAGTTACTAAAACCTCCCAAACCTCTGAAACATTTAGTCCTTCTTCAATAATAAAACTCAAGGATAGATATTTTGGGACAGCACCACACATCGCCAAATCGTTTACCGTGCCGTTCACGGCAAGCTCGCCAATATTTCCTCCTGGAAAAAAAATGGGCGATACCAAAAAACTATCTGTAGAAAATGCCGTCTTCCCATCAAGCTCTAAAAAAGCGCCATCATGACGAGCATCCAAAATAGGATTCGACAGTAGGTCGAACACCCCGCTATCCAATAATTTATTGGTCAATAATCCACCACTACCATGACCCAAAGTAATGACATCGAAATCCAGTTTGGGCATAGGGCATTGCAATTGCATGCGTAATTTTTTCTCTTCTGGTTTTACTTTTTGCATTTCTGTTTTCATCATAACACTTCTTGTCACTCCCAATCAATTTCAGGTCTTATCTCTTTCAAGCGATTCATAGTACGGGATTCTGAAGCGAGTTCAGAATGAGGGTTCAGCATTTTTAGAATTTATTCTATCAATTTTTCATGCTTCGACCATCCCTGAAAAATGATAATATGCGGCGCATGCCCCCTCACTACTCACCATAGGGGCGCCCAAAGGATTGGAAGGCTTGCATCTTTTCCCAAATTGACCACATTCATAAGGCTTTTTTATACCTTTCATAATCTGTCCGGATATACATCTTGGATTTTCTGGCGCTTCTTCAATGGTAACTTCATATTTCTTGGTCGCATCAAAGTCTGCATACTTTGGCCTAACCCCATATCCGCTCATAGGAATTTCGCCAATACCACGCCACATTTGATTTTGAATTTCAAACACCTCATGAATTACTTTTTGTGCTTCCATATTTCCTTCTTCACGAACGATACGGGCATATTGGTTTTCAACCTCAGATTGGCTTTGTTCCAATTGACGAATAACCATGAGAATGCCTTGAAGCACATCTAGAGGTTCAAAGCCTGTGACCACAATGGGCACCTTATATTTTGCAGAAAGTGGGTGATATTCCGTATTGCCCATGATGGTACAAACATGGCCCGCGGCCAAAAAGCCATCGATTCGACTTTCTTCATCATCAATGACTGCTTTAATGGCGGGAGGTACCAAGACATGTGAGGCTAAAATAGAATAGTTCTTCAATCCTTTTCGGTGGGCATGAACAACAGAAAGGGCATTGGCCGGTGCCGTAGTTTCAAAACCTACCGCAAAAAAGACGACTTCTTTTTCAGGATGGTCCTCGGCAATATTCACCGCTTCAAGAGGGGAATAAAGGATACGAACATCTGCGCCTTCGGCTTTTGCCTCCAAGAGACTTTTCTTAGAACCAGGTACGCGAAGCATGTCTCCAAAAGAGCAAAGAATGACTCCTTTTTCCAACGCTAAGTGCACTGCTTTGTCAATCAAATTCAATGGGGTAACGCACACAGGGCAACCAGGGCCGTGAACCATGGTAACTTCTTTCGGCAACATCTCAATAATGCCGTTCTTTACCAAACTATGGGTTTGCCCACCACATACTTCCATGATGGACCATGGTCTTGAAACGGAATTCTTGATTTCCTCCAAATACTTTTTTGCCAACTCAGGGTCTCTATACTCAGATAAATACTTCATAGCTTCTTCTTTTTATTCTTTTTTGGGTAAATACTCATCCACGTCTTCCAATTCGCCCAGTTCTCCAATTTCTTCCAAATAGCTGAACGTTTTTTGAGCTTCCTCTTCATCCACTTTACTGATGGCTACCCCTACGTGAACCAATACATAGTCGTCAACTTGAGCATCGGGAAGCATCTCTAAACTGGCCTCCTTGGTAATTCCCCCAAAGGAAATCTTCGCCATACGTACCAGACCATTATGTATGGTGTCAATACTTTTGATTTTTCCTGGAATCGCTAAACACATAACTTATCCTTTTACGTTTTGATAGTAGGCCAATTGGCCCAATGCTATATTTTCATCGTTACTTGACATCTCCTTATGAAAAAGGAGGGTCATATCATTTTCTTTGGCCATACCTTGTAAGGCTTGTACCAAAAATCGATTTTGAAATACGCCCCCACTGCAGGCAATCGTTGATAGTCCTATAGTTTTAGCCATGTTGACCACCACCCTTGCCAGCGTTCGGATAAAACTTGCTGCCAACTTAACTTTAGTTTCTCCTTGATTTTTCAAGGTGCATATGCGCTTCAGGATTATTTTGGAAGGAACGTTTTCAAAAGATTGCCCCTCTAATAAATCAATATATTCTCCTGAATACTGCCAAGCTAAATTTTCTAAAAGTAGTGCAGCTTCTCCTTCATAGGTGGAAACATCCGATAGATTCAATAAAGAAGCAACCGCGTCAAATAATCTGCCGACAGATGATGTTTTGAGTGTTGAATTCTCCTTGAGTTTTCGGTAAATCTTAAATTCCCCCTTTGAAAATTTGTCTTCCACTATATTTTCTGAATCAACCAAACTGAATAAGGATAGCCGAGGTTCCTTGGCCATTTTATCTCCAGCTAATAAGTGGAAGTAGTCAAAGTGTGCCTTTCGCACCATTTGGTAATTTTGATACACAAAAAACTCCCCACCCCAAATCATACCGTCATCACCGAGACCGGTTCCGTCCCAAACCACTCCGAGAACAGGTATCTTGGTCTCGAACAAATCATGCTCTGCCAAAACACTTGCAAAATGTGCTTTATGGTGTTGCACTTTAACCATAGGAACTTTCCTATTTGTAGCGAGTTCTTTTCCTAAAATCGTGCTTTGATAAGTTGGATGCTTATCGACCAAAACTACTTCGGGCAATTCTTCAAATAGTTGGGTGTACCGTTGCAAGGTTTCGGTATACCGCTGTAGTACCTCATAGGAATCTAAATTCCCAAAATACGGACTCATATAGGTATGTCCATTAGGCGTAAAGGCCAGGGTACTTTTTAAATGTGCTCCCATGGCCAACACTTTCTCATTCGACTTGGGGGTGTATACCATCAGATTGGGCGCTAATCCTCTGGAACGGCGCAGCAAAATTCGTTGGTTTTCGGAAAATTGACATACCGAATCATCTTGAGGAAAAACAATTTCCAAATTATGGTTTAAAAAGTAATCTGCCACAGCACCCAACTTTTTGCTTGCCTCTTTTTCTGAGGAAAGAATAGGGGAACCATGAATATTTCCGCTAGTAGCGACCAAAGGAATTTGTGCCTCTATTGAAAGTAAGGTGAGCAAAGCACTTGAGGGTAACATGACCCCGTAGCGGTCCAGTCCGGGAGCTACTTCTTCTGCAAGGTGCCCTTTTGTTTGCCCCTTACAATTTAAAAGAACGATAGGGCAGACCCTTGATTCAAGGGCTTTCTGTTCAGGTTCGGATACTTTAAATGCTTCCTGGATTTTTTCTATGGTAGGATATAGCAATGCAAACGGTTTGGTTGGACGCTTTTTTCTTTGTCGTAACCGTTTAACTGCTTCATTGTTCGTGGCATCCACACACAATAAATAGCCACTGGTGTTTTTTAACGCCACAATCGCTCCTTCCTTCAGAAAGTATGCAACCGTAACCAAAATAGCCTTTTCGTCTTCTACAGGAACTACTTCTCCTGAACTCTTGATCAGCTGCATCCTGATTCCACAGTCCACACAACTATTGGTCTGGGAATGAAATCGAGAATCCTTCGGATTTTCATACTCAACAACACAGCTATCGCACATCGTAAATTGATTCATTGTGGTATGCGCTCGTTCAAATGGGAATTTTTGGGTAATGGCATATCGCGGCCCACATTGCGTACAAGTTGTAAAAGCATACCGATATCTACGATTGTTTGGGTCCTGAATGTCCGTCTTACAGGAGTGGCAAATCGCAAAATCGGCCGTGAGTGGTATGGTTATTTTGCCGGACTTTTCTGAAGGAACAATGGAAAAGCCTTCAAACGCCATGGGTTCGATTTCCGCCATAGTATGACTTTGAATGATAGCAGCATCTGGTGCTTTTTCCAAAATGTCTTCCATAAAATTCATCAGTACTTCCCTTGTTCCATTCGCAAAAATCAACACCCCTTTGCCGTTATTACCGACAGTGCCGTTAAGTTGATGTTCGTGGGCCAAGTTGAACACAAAAGGTCGAAACCCTACTCCTTGAACCTGACCACTTACTTGTATTTTACAGGTTTTAAGCATTCGGCTTAAAAGCCTTTCTTTTCATTTACTTTTTTCATTAGCCAATCACACCATTCATCAATACCATCACCGTTCAGTGATGATATTTGAATAACCTCCAATTCATGATTTACCTCTCTGGCGTCTTTTGTTACCGCTTCTACCGTAAAGGGTAGATAGGGTAGTAAATCCGACTTGGAGACCAACATCAAATCTGTGGTCAAGAACATTTTTGGGTACTTTTTCGGTTTGTCATCTCCCTCTGTCGTGGCCAATAAGGTTACACGGTAGTCTTCTCCAAGGTCGAAGGAAGCGGGGCAAACCAAATTCCCGACATTCTCGATAAACAATAGGTCCAGGTTCTCCAAATCAAACTTGTCCAAAACCTGGTGCACCATCTGCGCCTCCAAGTGACAAATGCCACCTGTAACAATTTGAAGGGCGTGGATTCCCGTCTCACGAATGCGTTCCGCATCACGCTCGGTTTCCAAATCACCTACCATTACTGCCATACTGATTTTATCTTTCAACTTTTCGGCGGTCTTTTGCATCAATGTGGTCTTACCACTGCCTGGAGAAGAGGTTATATTGATCAAAAGGGTTTTGGTCTTGGCCACTTCTTTACGAATGATATCCGCAACAAAATCGTTGGCCTTTAATAGGTGTATGTTGGTGTTTTCGCACTGCACGGAACCTCTAGCGGTTTTGGGTGACTTTTCTATCATGATTTAATCTTCAAATTCCACTTTATGGATTAATAATTCTTCCCCTTGGATAATATTCTTACTCGGTCGTTCACAATTGTCACACAAAAACCTATAGTTTTTCACTTGGGTGATATGATTACAAACTTCGCACTGGATCTTGAGTTCAGTGGACTCAATATTTAGCGCAACCCTACTGTATTCTGGGTGGGACATGTGATACGCGCTATAAGCGTTATGAAGCAATCGAGGTTCGATATTGGAAAGAATCCCCACCTTTAGATGAATGGACTTCATCTTATCGAGCTTCTCCCTATCAAACTCAATCTCCAGCGTTTTCATAATGCTGTTCACTATTGATGTTTCATGCATGCCTTTAAATGATTTCTTTCAGTTTTTCCAATCGGTTTTCATGCTGCTCTAATTGGAGCAACAGTGCTTTGTCATTGATCAATCTTTTGATTTCCTCCACATCTTCTTCCATCAAAGCCAATCGTTCTTTTTCCGCCTCAGGATTCTCGTTGTGTAATAACCACTCCATTTCCAGTTTATTAAGCAATGTGAGTGCCCTTTCAGTAGGATGTTCCTCATAGGTTCTTACTGATAGTGCCTCCTCAAAAAAATAGGCTGCCTTTTCAAGATTGTTATGGAGTTTGGCTTCTGGGAAACCGATAAGGGCTGTAGCATAGTTATGACAGCACATCCCATATCGATAAGGATGCCCCTCCTTGGTATAAAAGGCCAATGCTTCTTTGAAGGCGGAGGCACAAAAGGCAGTCCAAATTGGCTTTTCTTCTGGAGAGACAGGGATTTCGGAATAAATTAAAGCGAGATCATGATGGATATCAGCAAATTTCTGTGGAAAAATATCGCGTTTGAATACTTTTAGGGCATTCTGAAATGTATTGATGGCCGGTTTATAGTATTGAGGCTGTCCGTTTTTGCTCCAAGAATAGAGCAGTTTTGCCTTTTGTAAAATAGCCTCTCCAAAAAACTCGGGGATGTTTGCAGATGTAAAATACTGTATGGCCTTATTGATAAACCCTTTAGCGGTAGCATAGTCTGCTCTAAAGCCAGCGATTTCGGCCGCATCAAGCAATACCAGACCAGCGTTTACGGTATCTTCTTGGGTTTCATAAAACGTAATGCACTCTTGTTGTAAGGTTTGTATTTCTTCCAAAACAACCTTGTCTCTTGGCACGGAAAGTTCTGCGGTCAATGCCGCAGCTAAAAGTGTCTGTATGGCATTTTTGGCTGCTCTGGAAATCGATTTTTCTGTTAGAGAACGTGCTAGCTCAACCACGTGGCCTGTTTCTCCAATATCCAGCAAATGATTAATGAAGTGTTTGGCTGAAAAAACCAATTGCTCATCATCTAAAGCAGCTGACAGCGCTTCTTGATAGATTAGGGCCAACTCGAAAATACTTTCATCTTGAGCTAGGTTTCCGTAGTGTTTTACGATAGCTAGATTATGGGGATGTTGCCGTTGTAACCAATGCAACATGGTATTCGTTATTTCATAACCAAATTGCAAATGGGTAGCAATAAGCATATCGCGGTAAAGGAGGGTGTCTTCTTCTAAATATTGAAATGCCCTTTGATGATTTCCTAACTTATAGAAAATAAGGGCCAACAGATTATTTTCGGTAAAATCGGAATCTGAAAATAGGTAAGGAGGTTCTACATCGCTCCAATCATACGGGCTACGTATCTTGTGGTCTTGAATACGGAGTAACCTATCGCCTATCGCTATGGTGTCATTTGTGGTAATTTTGACCAGTTCCGATAGCTTAGGAACATTTGAAATGAAATCGGCAACAGTTAATTCATACTCAGTTGCAACAGAAATTGAAAGCATTTTTTTTGACTCTTTGGGTTCCTCTTGGGTCCCTAGCGGCCAAATCAGTCATAATCTTTCCTGTGATGCGGGCTAGTTTTTCGGTACGGTACACACCTATATACCGAATCAAAAAACGTTTGGGGTCATGAATGTCCATAAATAACAACGACACTTCCCATTGACCATCTTCCTTGGTAATTCGAAATTGCACTTCCGAATCCAATAACCAATCATCATCTTGATCTATTTCTGTAAGCATATCTTAAGCAATCTCGTCTTTTCGACCATTTCAAAGTTTAACTGCCCATCTTCAACATCCAATTCATGTTCAATAAAGATTTGCCTTATTGCAAGGGACTTGTCCCCTTTCAGGTTTCGTTCTTTTAACATGAACTGTGCTCCCCCATGAATTTTTGCAAACCAAACACTGGACACGGGTGTTACCAAGAGTTGTTTGCTTTTCTTTTCATAAGTGGCGAATGCGAAGGTAATACCATTAAACAATTTTTTGGCCAAATTTGCCGAAATAATGATATGCCCAGATCGTAAATCAACCATTAGGTTTCACAGACTGACCGTAGGTCATCCAAAATAAAATTTACTACTTTGTTTCCAGCAGCTTCCACCTCAGGACTCAATTCTACTTCGAGCCTTGTATTATCGATGGCGATGAGATAGACTTGAATGTCTTCTGGATAGTCACTGCCCATTATTTTTTTAGCGTATGAGAGGGCTTGGTCCCATTTTATACCGTGAAGAAAAACCATAGGGTCTTCTTGGGGTGCTTGCATCACTTCATGGGCCGGAACTTTAAAAAGTGTTCCCACGGGCTCTCCGCTATTGACAACCGCATCAACCAAGAATATCCGCTGATGTCCCTTAAGCCCAAACAATACCTCAAAAGCAGAAGTGCCCATATCAAATAGGCTTACGTCAGCCCGTTCTTCCAAACGTTTTTTGAGGCATTCGATAACATAGATGCCAATGGCATCATCACTCCGAACGGGATTTCCGAATCCCATGATGGCAGTTTTCTTTTCCACAGTTATAAAAAAGGAGTTTCCAAGATTTTGTCCAAGCTTGGAACCCTCCACAATTTTTTTTTCGTTATAATTTAAATCGTGACAGTTCTTTGCCCGTTTTAGCATCATGGGCGTGAACAGTACAGACCAGACACGAATCGAAAGAACGGGCTACTATACCCACTTCCACCGGATCTTCTGGATCTTCGATTTCAGAGCCCAAAAGTGCGGCTTCAATAGGGCCTGGATTCTCATTGGCATCCATAGGGCCAACATTCCATGTGGTTGGCGCCATCACTTGATAATTCTTGATAACACCATTCTTGATTTCAATCCAGTGCGCCAATGAGCCTCGTGCTGCTTCAGTAGCGCCAAAGCCTTTACCATCTTTTTCTACCGGTTTGGTATAAAAATCGCCGTCCAAATCAATTTCCGTCAACCATTTTTCAATTAAGGTATACAACCTAGGTGCTTCATGCACCCTTGCTAATACCCGTGTAAACACACTGGCGCCCATCTTTTGCATGATATCTCCGAATAAGGGATCTTTGATTTGATGATCTAAGTTATTCGGATTGGCATTCATTATCACTCGTGATAACGGTCCAGCTTCACACGCATAACCGTCATATCTTGGAGCTTTCGCCCAACTGTACTGCCCACTGAAATCAGTATCATGTAATGTGGTTGATAGCGCTGGAGTGGGTAGTGGTTCGTCCCATGGGTGCAGCCCACTCTCTTGGTCATTGAACCAAGAATGCTTCACATGCTCGCTGACCTTCATATGATCAAATTCGTGCCAATCTTTACCATCGAAGAAACCACTGGAACTTATCAATGCTTTATTTCTCCCTTCTATGGTAGGCGTATTGTATAGGTCTTTGTGCAAATATGTACCGAAAGCCAAAAATTTACCCACGCCTTGGCCAAACTTATCCAAACCGAATTCCAAGCCGGCCCTTAGATAAAGCCCTAAATCACTATTTCGATGCGATTCACTTTCATCGAGCCAAGCCATCATATCATCCCAACTTTTGATTTCAAGATAGCGTTCAATGGAACAGCCTAACCAAATGGGCTCAAGCCAGTCATTTTTAAACTGGGTCATAATGGCATGTGCTCGCGTGATATCCTTTAGGGTAGGGGCACACATTACCCCTCCAGGCACCATATAGCTGGAATGGGGCCACTGCCCTCCGAACAAGGCATATACCTGTACTGGGAGTCCACTGGCCGTTAATCCTTTCTGAAAGGTCTCCCCTACATACGCGGCCCATCGCTTCACCACTTCGCTGTACAAAGGTTTGTTAGCGAACTTTTTGTTTGCCATATCCGTAGCGAAAATGGCATAGAACCATCTTGGAATACTCTGAATGGTCTCTGTAGCTTGCCCAATCGCACGCAATAATAATGCATTTGGTGAAAGCTGCGTTCCCCAAGCCGTATCTAATGCTGAAGAAGCGCAATAAAGGTGTGAACCTCCACAAATTCCACATATCCTAGGGGTCACTATAAGCCCAGATTGTGGATCTTTTCCTTCCATAATTTTTTCAAAACCCCGAAACATCGCTGCTTGCGTATGTGCTCGGGTAACTTTTCCATCTTCGATGTATACTTTTACATCCAAATCCCCTTCTACGCGACCTACGGGGGAAATATTTAATTCTTTAACCGCCATTTCTAATTGTTTTGTTGACTATTTTGAACCTTCCATTATACTATGGTTCTTTGGGAGAACTTTCTGGAAACCAGCTTCGATATAATAAGCCATTTTTGACCTTCCTGTGGGAACTTCTTTGGGTAAAAAACCTAGATATTTCATGGTTTTGAAAACACTTCCTTTTTGAAGGTCGTTATGTGGGAAACCTGGTTCCGTACATCCTAGACAGGGGTGATTTGCCCTTGTTTTACTGGATTGGCGATTCCATAAAATATTGTTGCAGCTTGCCCTAGTCATCGGTCCACGACAACCTACTTCATAAAACAAACAGCCATTGCCCCTTTGGCCAAAACCGCCATCAACTTTTTGGGCGAAATTGGTCACATTGGTGCAGCCATCTTGTACAAAATTGGTGAAGAAAGTCTTCGGTCTATGATAATCATCAATGAGAACATCGCCTATTCGACCAACAGCAATAGCTACCAAGATTTGACTTATCCAATCTGGATGCGCTGGGCAACCTGGAATATTGATAACAGGTAAACCACCTTTGGAAACATAATCCGCTCCTAGGAAACCCCCCTTTTCTTTTTTGTGGAACTGCATTCCCGTTGATTCACTCGGATTTGGAGGAACGGCGGGTATACCGCCCCAGGTGGCACAGTCACCAACGGCTACAACAAAAGCTGCAACTTCTGAAAGCTCTTTCACCCATTCAATCATAGGTCTGTCGGCAAAAAAGTTCATACCACCCGTTCCGTTTGGCCCTTGTATCAACGACCCCTCGAAAACAAGAATATCCAACTGAATTTTTTCTTCAAGAATATCCCGGAGTAATTCTTGGACCTGATCTCCTATTTGAAGACCTGTCGTTGGGTGCCAAAGGATATTGAGCCCAAAATCGGTAATCAATTCCACTACAGTGGGCTCTTCGGCATTGAGAAAAGACATGGTGTTGCCACTACATGCCCCTCCTTGCAACCATAAAACATTTGCCATAATTTATCGGTTTAATTGTTTAGCAAGATGTACGAATGTTTAAACAAAATTGATTTTTGTTTAATAAAATGGTGTATTTAATTATACAGTTTGCCAAAATTTGTTAATTTATTAGTAATTTGATAAAAGTTGATGAATTATCAAAGAAATCACTCTTATTTGGAAATAGTCTAAATTCAGATAGTTTTTTTTAAATTTTGGCATTTTCACATGTCGATTCAAGAAGGTGTTTACTAAAAGATTTTTTCTGAGAACCTCATATCGATAAAAGCGGTAGTAGATAGGTAATTTGATTTTGAAGAGAAAAAAACCAAACGCATGTAAAATCAATCTATTTGATTTTAGAAACAACTTCCATGAATAATGAAAAAGTTAGTGCCATCTGCTATGCCCTAAGCAAGAAAAGATACTTAGCACTTTACAACGTTTAATAGCATGATGGAAGAATCTTCACTAAAAAATGATAAAAGTTCTCCTTAAGAACCGTAATGGGTTAACATCTTACCCTTTTTTATCCATTTTTCACATCGAATACCGGTACATTTAGTGCATCATATACTTCGCAATTGCCCTCAAATTAGACCTTTCAAACAGAGGGCAATTTTTTTATAGTACTGTACGGTAAACGAATGCGCTTAATTTATACAGAACAGTCTGATTTTTTCGGGTAATTGAAAGTGTAGAACAAACGAAATACCCATGAAATGCAGTGTTATTCCCAAAATTGACATTAATTTCCTCATTTGTACCCTACTTGTTGGAAAACTCAATTTAAATTAGATGAGACAAGGAATGACCAAAATGATGTAGTATCGTCTTGGCAAGAATCGTGATTCATTTATATGCTTCATTTAAACGATAACGATACCCTTGTGAATTTTAAAAAGGTTTCTTGTATTCAAGAAACCTTTTATTTTTCGAAGTTTTTGTTTACCCCATCTAAAATAAGCCCCTGTAATCATTGTTATTCAATCGTATCAATTATCATGAGGAATGATTTTCCCTTAAAATTCAAAAAGTAAAATATATTTTTAATTTAATATATTGATTTTCAATTATTTAAATCATTAATTAGAACCCATCTTATACCATAAGACCCTATCTGTCTTGAAAAAACCAACGCATTCATTCTGAATTAAGCTGACGTTTAAAAAAATCTTGACCGAAAAAAGAATTGCTATTCCTTCAACAGTTTTCATAAAAAATCAAGACGTATACATCTGAACATTAATTTCATAGAAATCCATTGGTTTTTAGCAATGAATAAGGTGTTTGAAACCCCAAGAATTTACAAAATTTATGCTTCATATTGACAAGTCTGACGAGCTGAATCAATTACACCAAATGGCCCTGCATTTGGAAGCCGATATTATAGAGGACTTCAATTCGGCGAAACTTACTTTTGACAACCTCAACGGTTCTGGGTACATTACAACCTATCAGATGTTTTATGGTCTTACGTCACAAACCTATAATATTAAACTGACCAAAGAACTTCGTTTAAAGAAGATGGATACACAGAATGTGCAGACTTATTTTTTGTATTGTGTGAAAGGACACTATTATCATCGGTTTCATGGAGAGCAAGAATTTAGAAAAATATCACAAAATCAAAATGTTATTCTAGCTGGAAATCCAAAGGAAGGGCACGAAATCGTGCTTCCTGCACAAGTAGACCTTCAACTAAGCATGCTATTTTTATCTTCGGACAAATTGAACCAGAGCAAAGGAAAAAAAGCACGAACCCTAGAAGTACATCTTAAAAAGCTGGCCACAACATTATCAATAGAAAAGGGTCATAACTATTTTGGAAGAATCTACCACGGCACTGCCCAGTACGCGAAGGTGTTAATTGAAAATGAACGTGTCGATACTGTAGGAATTTTAATGACCGAAGGCGCTATACTCAATACGCTGGCAAGTCAACTGGCCAATCATGAAGAAAGCCAGAATGTTCCCTTGGTCAAACCCTTGCGTTCGGAGGAACTGGAAAAAATAATTGCCTTGGGCGACTTCATCAAATCAAATATTAATCGACCTATTGGGGTCGAGGAACTTTCTGAAAAATCAGGATTAAATCAAAAAAAACTTCAAAAAGGTTCAAAATACCTATATGGGGAAAGTATGGGCTCCCTCATTCAACGTCTTCGATTGGAAAGGGCTAGAGAACTCTTCGTTAAGACCGAACTATCTATTTCAGAGGTAACTTACAGCGTAGGCATTGCCAGTAGAAGTTATTTTTCTAGAATTTTTCATCGAGAATTTGGCCTTTATCCATCAGAGTTCAAAAAGAATATCGATAACACCAACCTCATTTTTGAGTTAAGCTATCAATCGATTGCTGCCAAGGGTCTCCAAGAATCAGATATCGAAGATATTTTAAGGGCGTCTAACCAAAATAATGTCGAACATGACATTACGGGGGCCTTAGTTTATTTCAAAGATGTATTCTTTCAAATAGTTGAAGGACCTAAAACGAAAATATTACAACTTTATGAAAAATTATTGTTGGATCAACGGCATCACGACCTTAAAGTGATTTATAAGGGTATTAAGACCCAAAGGGCATTTAAAGATTGGTCAATGGCATTTATCAGCGATGACAAGGGGCATGAAAGTAAAAACTTTGAGGGAAAATTGTCTTTCATTGATTTAGAGCCTATCATGAAAGATATGGAGTCTTATGAGGTTTTCTCTGATATATTGTGGAGAAGGGTACGAACCATTTTGAAGGCTTCAGCTTAATGCATTTACCAAAGTGAAGAACAGCCCATAAAATTATCCTTTAATTTTTTGGTTCAACATATGGTCTGATAATCAACTTCGAAGAATTGGAAACTTTTACCTCATACCGTATCCCTCTGTAAATAATGGATTTCGGAGAGACCCCTAAGGCGCTCGGCTGCCTGCTCTGCCGTGATGTCACGTTGGGGGTTGGCAAACATTTCATATCCAACCATGAACTTTTTTATTGTCGCTGACCGTAATAAAGGAGGATAAAAAGACATGTGAAAGTGCCATTCTTCATGTGTTTCTCCATTGGTAGGTGCTTGATGTATGCCCATAGAATAGGGAAATGAGGTTTCAAATAGGTTATCATAGCGAACGGTCACCCGTTTGATCATTTTGGCAAAGCTTGTGCTTTCATCAGCATTTAATTTACCAATGTGAGTCAAGTGTCTTTTAGGTGCAATCATTACCTCATACGGCCATACTGCCCAAAACGGAACCAAGGCAATAAAAAATTCATCTTCGAACAGAATTCTTTCTTCTTTAAGGGCTTCCTGCTCCAAATACACTCCCAGTAAACTTTTTTGGTGCTTTGTCCAATATTCCTTTTGGTAAGCGGTCTTTTTAATTACTTCTTCTGGAATGGAAACCTGTGCCCATATTTGCCCATGGGGGTGAGGATTACTGCATCCCATTATTCCCCCTTTATTTTCAAAAATTTGAACATGGTTAATAGCATCCATGGCTCCTAAAGTCATGTACTCTTTCTGCCATAATTCAATCACACCTTCAATGGAAGAAACATCCATTAGGGGTAGCGTTAGGGAGTGATTGGGAGAAAAACAGACCACTTTGCAAATACCTGTTTCACCCTGGGCCTTAAGCAGGCCATCTTCAATCACCCCTAAAGGGGAATCGTGGAGTAAGGCTGAAAAATCATTGGTAAAGCTGAAGGTTGATTGATAGTCGGGGTTCGTCTGACCATTGGCCCTTGTGTTTCCTGGGCACAAATAACAGTTTTCATCATAGTTGGGTTTGTCTTCATGAAAAACAGGTTCCTGTTTACCCTGCCATGGCCTTTTGGTACGATGGGGCGATACCAAAACCCACTCTCCGGTCAGAATGTTATACCTTCTATGAGGATGCTCGTTCAAATCCAATTTCATGACTTTAAATTGAGTAATGTAATTCCTTTACTGGGTTGGGTAATAAAGTGCGAAAGCTCGATCCCGAATTTTTCCTTGTACTCCTTGGTCGCGCTTTTAACAAAATTATCGATTGCCTTTTCATGTATGAGGTTCAAGGTACAGCCCCCGAAACCACCGCCCATCATCCGAGCCCCTAGTATTTGACTCTCTTCCTTTGAAAGTTCAACCAAAAAATCAAGCTCTGGACAGCTTACCTCATATTTTTCGCTCAGCCCATAATGCGTTTGATACATTAATTGTCCGAATAATTCAAGGTTATCATTGCCCAGTGCGGAAACAGCACCCAAAACCCTTTGAATTTCTTCCACAACATAAGAACATCTATTATATACTATTGGATCAAGCTCTTTTTTACTCTGTTCCAACATTTTGAGCGTAACCTCCCTAAAGGACTTGTTAATGGAATGATGCTTTGCCAACAGTTCCAATCCTTCCTCACATTGCTTTCTTCTTAAGTTATATTCACCGGCAGCAAGATTATGTGCAATATTGGTGTTGAGCAATAAGAACTTATACGGTTCTACGTTAATAGGAATGTATTCAAAGTCCAATGTTTGGCAATCCAAAAGCATGGTATGCCCGTTCTTGCCCATTACGGATGCGAACTGATCCATAATTCCGCATTTGGTACCTACAAAATTATGTTCGGCCAATTGGCCAATCTTTATCAACTGCCATTTGTCAAAACCTAAATCAAATAGCTCATTTAATCCGAAGGCCAGTCCACAGGCAAAGGCGGCGGAGGAACTTACTCCGGAACCAACAGGGACTTTACTTTCCATCGTACAATCGAACCCCATTAAACCAGGGGTCAATTTTTGAATTTCTTCAATAACACCCAACACGTAATCGTGCCAACCTTCATCACCTTTTCCCAGATTTTGTAAATCAACGACCAGAACACTGCTGAAACCCTCACTTTTTATGGTGCATCGATTTTCATGCCCATTTGCTTTGAAGGTCATGTAGATGCATTTGTCGATAGCCGCTGGTAATACAAAGCCATCGTTATAATCTATATGTTCCCCTATTAGATTTATTCTTCCCGGTGAAGAGACTGTTATCATGGTACCACTGTTTTGAGCTCTTAAAGTTTAAGCCATACAACAAAGGCAACTTGAACACTAAGGCTTAAAATTGGGTCCTTACTGTGTTAGCCGCACATTTTCATTTTAAGAATACCACTATTGGGCAACGTGAGCAAGTTACAACCTTCTTTCAGTGCGCCATTGAATTCCTGAACGATTTCACCACAACAGTTAAAGACCACTCCTTTAAACTCAGCTGGATTTTCTGCCAAGACCACTACATTGGGACTACATCTTGAATTGATAATATCCACACTTTTTTCGTTACCCTGAACACTGATAAAATGATCGGAATAAAGACCAATAATTTTTCTACCCCCTTTTTGGGCATATAGGACAGGATAATTTTCTGAAGGGGACTTTGGATAAAAGGCCTCTGAAAGCAGAATATCTTTATTCTCTGACCAGTACCTCGTAAAAAATGAGATCATCCGTAAATGTGACGCTGGAATTTCGGACAACATGACCGAAATCTGTGGAACACCGAACAATGTATTCAGATAATGTAGGGCCGCTATCTCAACATCTTCTTCTTTATGCCAAGTGACCATATCTGAGTGTACGGCCGTGTCTCCAGCGATCATTTTAATATCTGCAATGCGCACCCTGTTCATGATGTAATCTCCTGGACAGTCAAAGGCCCGTAACATATTCCCGTATTTTCTTATGGCCGGACCCGTATATTTTTGACGAAATTCAATAAAGATTTCTGGATTGAGCTTTTTTAGTTCTGATGTGATTTCTGAAAGCAGTCGGTCAACCGCGCCATTAATAGATAGCGTGTCCTTACCTTCCCAATCGAAACTCGTTTCTGGATAACTCTTAAAATCGTCAATAAAGTCAAGTTTCAAACCATCCAACCGGTAGTTCTTAACAGCTTGCACATAGGTCTGTACCAAATATTGGCGCACTTCAGGATATCTAGGGTCAAAAACAGGAGCCCATCTGTGATTTTCCGTAAGAAATTTACCTTTGAACCTTTGATATGCCTTAGATTTAACACCACAAAACGGAACCGAATACCAAAGCCCCACTTTCATTCCAAGCTTTTGAATGTCTTTGATCAGCGATGCAAAATCTTCAAAATGCTCTGGGTTCCAATCACCAGTATGATCATATCCCCTACTATTATCCTCCGTTTGCCAACCATCATCGATAATTATGGCCTCAAAACCCATTTTCTTGGCCATGGAACACTCTTGTAACAACTTCTTTTCCTCTAAGTCTTGATGAAATTGGTACCATGTTGAATATAGGGGCCTTGTTGCAATATCGGGCACATATGTAGGCTTAAGGGATTCGTAAGACGCCCACCACGCCGATACCTCCCTTAAGGATTGTGCAAAATGGATATTCCGATAATCCAGACGTATATCCATAGTGAACTCTTTCAGGGGATAACGGCACTCGGTGAACAAAACCACCTTACAGTAAAAATGGTCATCCTCTTCCCTATATTTTGCAGATAGCTCAATACGATTAATGGCATTTGAACAAGAAAAACACAACCTATTCGCATCATCACTTCCAAAAAGTGCCATCACGGGCGCATCGATTGAAATTCTAGATTCGTGGTTCTGCAACTCCCAGTCCGCCTCGATTCTTTTGGAAAAGTCTGCAGTAGGCTTCCAAACCCCTTGAACGTTTCTTGCCTGAAACTTCCAGGCTAGGGTTATCGGTTTTGGAATAAACTCCTCATTACTTTGTAAGCTAAAGCGGTGAACTATTAGATTGTCTTCTTGATGAAGAGGCGTCATATAACATACCGCTTGATTATCGTTCTCTACTATCGCTATTTCTTCGCTTATTCCGCTCAATACCATGGTTATAGGTTTGATTAAGGTTTGTGTATTGAAAATGCTTTTAAACTATTGTTCCCTTGGGCCGCCAAAATCAATTTTTTTCCATGCTGCCCTGTGTTATTTGATTGGATTAAAGAGCTCGCATGATGGGGAAGGTAGAATCCACTCTCTGAGGAGGAAAGGGCCTTAAAGTTTCCCTGGCCATCCCCTTTCAGAAAAATTCCCGTTATCGCATCAAATCTTCCAAAAATACTTTCTGCATAAAAGTCATTTCCGGCCAAAAGTGCATCTAAATTTCCGTCAAGGTCAAAATCATCGACCAGCACACAACTTATGGGGCCCAACTGCGCAAAGTCGGGAAGTGGTTTTGCTTTAAAATTCCCCATTCCCAAGTTTTCCAAATACATACTTTTCGCATTGGCAACTTGAAGTGTTTCTTCGTCAATATTCTCTATTTCCAGAAGGCACGTAAAATCAATATTGGCAAAATCTTCATAACTGTTCAATCGATTCTTCAATACGGGTAGTTGTTTCATCACATCGTCCCTAGAGTGTAAGGGGAGTAGTTTCTTGCCTGCTTCCGTATCATAGAATACCCCTATCAAAGGGTCAATACTGCCATTTTCATCGTAATCCTTGGTGTAGATATATACCGGATGTGTTGCGGTCGGTCGTATAAAACTGTTCTCCCCTTGATTCCCCACAATAAAATCGATATCCTTATCCCCGTCAAAATCACCCGAAGCAATGGTATTGAACCAGCCCGAAGTATCTATTGACCGACCTTTTTCATCCAAAAAAGAACTATCAAAAGGCTTTAGCACCCCTTTTTCATTCTTGAACATTTTTATGGGCATCCAATCCCCCACAACAATTAAGTCTTCCCAACCATCACCATCGATATCTTTCCAAACGGCATCTTTGACCATTCCCAAAACTTCTAAAACAGAAGTGGTCTTAATGGAAAATTGGCCGTTGTTGTTTTCAAGGATAAAGCTCTGGGGTTTTGAAGGGTAGTGATGTGGTACAATATTGGCACCAACAAACACATCCATATCCCCGTCCCGATCAAAATCTGAAACCTCAATACTACTTGTGGCCGTTAGAAAATTTGGCAATGATCTTTCGGAATATGAAAAATATCCATTCCCATCATTGACAAACAACCTATCTTGATAAGTATTGGATTCCGAAGGTGCTGTATTTCCTCCACTTGCAACATAGAGGTCCATATCTTGATCACCATCAAAATCGAAGAAAACGGCGTCCGAGACATCGAACTTGGTTTCGATTTCTTGAACCATCGCAAAGGTGTTTTCAGGTGTCCTTTCCCAAATCTGACTGGTGTTGTTGTCAGAGTTGCCGACGAACAAATACCCCTTCTGCGAATTTTCCTGTGAAACACTTGCAAGTATTGGTGACCGAACAGAGTGTTGGGTCATCAAGAGGTGCTGGAAAATAAATTCATTGGAATACTCTTCCTTATATTTAAGATCTATTTCCAAGGGAACCGTTCTGAACAAATAGTCAGGTTCCCTTTTTGTTTTTGATGGAATATCAGCATCACTTATAGTCAACCAAAGTGTTTGATTGGATGTCACCTTATCCAATTTGGTCACTTTTCCATTGGGCCAGGTCACTTTTATGGAGTCTATTTCCTTTGAAGTCAACCCAAAGAATGCCCCATCCTCCACGGAAGACAAGTACCCCTTAATTACAGACTGAAAGTGTGTTCGCTCTTCCCCATTTTCCCAAAGGGAAATTTTAGCCCCAATGGCCCTAGGATTCTTTTGGTCTCCCCTTAATTTAATCTTGATATACCTAAAACCCTCTTTTTCTGAGGAGGTATTTTCGAGGATGAAAGCCTTTTCGTTGATATTATTAATGACCAAATCCAAATCTCCATCTAAATCTAAATCGGAATAAACCGCACCATTGGAAAGTGTTTTTTTATCTGGGAGCCATTCTTCGGTTCTATCCCGGAACTTAAGCTCTGAGCTATTCTCAAAAAGATAGTTGACCATTTTAACGGCGGGGAGCTTTTCAACAAGTTCTTTTAGTCGTTGGTCTTTTGCTCCACGAGTTCCATATATGTTACTCTGCTGCGTGTAGTTTATAAAATCTAGATTGGTGATATCCTTTCCATAACCGTTCGTGATAAAGATGTCATTGTCCCCGTCCATATCAAAATCTGCCAATAATGGTGCCCAGCTCCAATCTGTTTTGTCCACTTGGGAGAAGAAAGAGACTTCGGCAAATTTTACGGGCTTTTCATCAATAAAACCATTGTTTACTTGCAGCGTATTTCTCATATACTGGGGTGAATATCCATTGCTTAAGGCCAGGTTATATTTATCATAGTTCATAGAGCCCAACATCGTTTTTTGTCTGGTATACTCTTGAGGAAGCATATCTAAAACCATGATATCCGGTCTATTGTCGTTGTTCATATCTGCAATATCAAGACCCATGGCATTGTACGTATGGTGCTGGAAATATGTTTTGGACTGTTCTAAGAATCCTAAACTATCCCCCGGTACCGTGAAATTCATGTAGAGCAAATCATTGCTGATAAAATCATTGCCCACGTACACATCAATCAGACCATTATTATCAAAGTCGTGAATACCAATGCCCAAACCGAAACCTTTTTTAGTGATGCCCATTTTTTGGGAGACATCAACAAACTTTGGATGTGTTAAACTGTCCATACCAACATTTTCCAACAACGCATCCGTCAAATGTTCAGGAAAGTATTTTTTAGGTATCGGAGCATTTTTGTCAAACCTAAAATTTCCATTTCTAAGGATGTATGCATCTAAATCCCCATCTAAATCGTAATCAAAAAAAACCGTTTGCTGGGAATAATTAGCGTCCTCCAAACCATAGGATTGCGCTTTTTCTTCAAATAGGGGAACACCATTGTCATCTTGACCCTTATTTACATACAAAAGGTTTTGACAACCGTTTTGGCAGTCCGCGCCACCAACATTTAAATAGATATCTGTCCGTCCATCAGCATTAATATCAACAACTGAAACTCCGGTAAGCCATCCGTCTGAATGTAATCCACTGGAATGGGTAACATCAAGAAATTGTAAATTGCCCTGGTTCAGATAAAGCCTTGCTCCCACTTGATTCCCTGAAAAAACAAGATCTGGCAACCCATCAAGATTAAAATCCCCCACGCCAACGCCACCACCGTTGTAGCAATATTGGAAATCGATGATGTTGATTTGGTCATCAGTTTTGATGGTATTCTCAAAATCAACATGGCTGTGGGCAACCTCTACCAGTTCAAAAAGAGGCTGTATCTTATGATCCGTCGTACAACAAGCCAGACCAAAAAGTGCCAATAAGACTGGAATAGTACGCACCATATGAACAAGCTCGACTTTTTTTACAAAGAGCCAAGAAATAAAAATATTACTTGGCTCTCAACTAATTGGTGAACTTAAACTAACTCAACAAACTTAAACTTCAAATTTTAATATCCTGGATTTTGAACCAGATTGGGATTCGCATTCAACTCTTGGGTAGGAATCCAAATAATCTCATCTTGATTTACAGTGAAAAATGCTGTTGGCCCTGCCAGTGACTTTGGATGTCTGCCATTGGCAATGGTAGAACCTTGCCCCATCACATCATCAGCCAAGCCCCAGCGTACCAAGTCCAAAAAGCGGTGGCCTTCTCCAGTAAGCTCCATGATACGTTCGTCAACAATTGCATCAAAAACCTCTTGTTGCGACCCAACGGTAATTATTGGATCGATCAAAGCTCTTTCCCTAACTTGGTTGATCAATGCAACCGCACCTGCTTGGTCACCTGTCTCATTTAATGCCTCGGCCAGCATCAACAAGACATCAGCATAGCGGATGATTCTCCAGTTATTACCCAAAATCTGGCCGAAACCGGGTATTTCAGCCCTTGTCAAACCTGAATCCATACCACTGTATTTTCTAGTGAACAGAGCTTCAACACCAAAGTCGGCGGCACTTGAAATATCAGCGGCAAAATCTTCCGTAAATGGAAGACCTCCATATCCGGTGGCTCCAGGATAATCAAATGCTATTGTCGCATTGCGCCTTACGGTATCCCCATTATCTTCAAAAACCTGTAAAATATGCGGATTGATGAAGTGACCAGGATCTAAACTTAAGGTAGGTGGAGAATAGTCAATATGGAAATTGGTCTGGGATCCCGTCTGGGGCACATCAGCTCCCCAAACAAAATTGTCCTGTGGTGCAAACTGCAGCTCAAAAACGGATTCTGCATTGTTTTCAGTATCCCCTGTTCCAAAGTTCTCCTCATACTGCGCTGCTGGAAGTAAAGCGTATGTACCACTGTTCACTACTGCCTGTATATCTGATGCTGCAGCCGAAATGTTGCCTAGAAAGAGATTAGTTTTTCCTCTTAGTGCCAAAGCCGCACCACTTGTTGGTCTGCCTGCATCTTCTGCAGGCCAAGTTGCCGGAAGTGTATTGGCCGCCTCTGTCAAATCGGCAATAACGGCATTAAAAACCTCTGTCTGTGTAGACTGGAGAGGAAACGTATCCTCAGATGAGGCCGCCACATTAAGAACGATAGGAACATTTCCATAGAAAGCGCCCAAGTACCAATGCGCAAAGGCTCTCATATAATACGCTTGCCCAACTATTTCGCCACGGATATCACTTGACAAGACTTCATCATCAACCTCTGCGGCCTCTTCTATAATGGTATTTGCCCTTCTGATGGTCTGATAGAGCTGGGGCAACATATCAACGGCCCAACGATCCCCGGGCTGACCTATTAGGGTGGCCATTGTGGTATTCTGTTGAAAGGGAACCACATTAAAGGCATCAGACCTTTGGAGGGCTCCAGTATGGACCACTCTTCCCCAAAATAATACAGCGGTAATGGGATGAATCATTCCATTTACGGCCAATCTAAAATCAGACTCCGAACTAAAAAAGGCGTCTTGGGAAACTGTATTTGGATTAACAATCTCCAATTTGTCTTCATCACAGCTGCTCAATGGCGTAAACAAAGCCATCAGCCAAACCAACACTAAAATTTTACTTTTCTTAAATTTCATTTTTTCAATTTTATTCATAACAATTTAAAATGATGCTTGTATACCCAAGATGAAAGTTCTTGGTCTTGGTTGCGAACCAAGATCAACACCTCTACCAAGAATTGGGGCGCCATTATTAGGATTGGGGAAACCTAGGAAAGATCCAGGTCCCGCAGCAATAAAAGATCCTATTTCGGGGTCGTAACCACTATAATCAGTGATGGTAAACACATTCTGCATATTGTAGAAAACCCTTGCACTATTGACCCAAGGCAAGTTGATGGCTTTGGTCAAATCATATCCTATCTCTAAGGATCGCAACCTAAGGTAAGAACCGTTTTCAACAAAGAAATCTGAAGGAGCATTATTACCTGCAGGTCCACCACCAAAAGTAGGTCTCGGAATATTGGTGTTTTCATTAGATCCAAGAACGAAGGCATTTCTATTGAAACCGAGTTTGTTACCATCCAAAAAGAACGTACCGTTAAAACGTGTAGCGTTATAGATTTCATTCCCTTGAACACCATTTATATTCAACCCAAAGTCCCAATTTTTATAAGTTCCGTTAAAATTAATACCATAAGTAAAGTCTGGTACCGGAGAACCTATATTGGTGAGGTCTTCAGAGTTGATTATCCCATCTCCGTTGATATCCACGCGCCTAAAATCTCCCGGCTGCACAACGCCTCGCCTCGCCGGGTCGTTTGCAATTCCTGGATCACTATCAATTTCAGCTTGACTACGATAGATGCCATCATTTCTGAAGCCGTAGAAGAATCCAATCTCTTCTCCCACCTCAAACCTGTTGGCCGTATTTCCTTCCTCATCCACCCCTGTACCTGGAATTGGGTTGGGAAGTGCGGTCAACTCATTACTTATGGTTGCAAAGGTCAGACCCACATTAAAGTTGAAGTCACCCCCAGTATTATGGTCATAATTAGCTTGCAACTCAAAACCTTTATTTCGAACGGAAGCAGCATTCTGGGTTATTTGACCTGAGATACCCAAACTCCCTGGTTGGGTCACGGGTACAAGAAGATCATCATTATCCCGTATGAAATAGTCAGCACTAAAGGTCAACTTATTGTTAAGAAGGCTGGCATCAATACCCACACTGGTAGAAGTTGCCGTTTCAAACGAAATGTTGGTGTCTACACCGTTGACGACGGCAAAACCATTTAAAAAGTTATTGTTGACCGTAATTCCCGAATTACCACTGAGTACGTTTTGGAATAAAAAGTCCCCAATATTTTGGGAACCAAGTTCTCCATACCCCGCCCTTAGTTTTAAGGTATTGAACAGTGAATCTTCTGGCCACCAATCTTCATTACTAATGACCCAACCCCCAGAAAATGAGGCAAAACTTCCTACGTTACGATCTCCATTGGAAGAAAATCGGGAAGAAGCATCCCTACGCAAAATGGCAGAGAACAGATATTTATCATCATACTTATAGTACAACCTTCCAAAGCTTGAGAAAAGACGGGATAAAAAACGCCCCCCTCCGGTATTCAATACCAAATCGGCAAAAGTGGCCACGTTGGTTATGCTATTCGAAGGAAGCCCCTCTACTTGAACGGCAAGAATGTTGTTGTCAATCTGTTGTCTAGCACCACCAAGTAATACATCTACATCATGCTTTCCAAAACGCTTCTTGTAGTTGATCGTGGGTTCAATATTAGTTGATAGAATCTCACCCCTGACCTCGGTCAAATCATTTAGGGGATTCTGATTGACCTGAGCATCTGTTGGACTAAGGAAAAAAGTTGGGTTAAAGAAGTTTCTGTATTCACTTCTATAATCGGCACCAAAGTTCAACCCAGCGGTAAGTCCTTCAAGAATTTCATATTTCACATTGATGTTCCCCAACACATTGCGTTGGGTAGTCTGGTCGTCCAATAATTGCGCCAAGGCATAGTTATTGGTTCCACCCGACCCAAAGAACTGTCCGGAATCAATCGCTTCAAAACCACCATCGTTATCTGGATTGGAGGCCCTGACCACGGGAGGCTCAAAAGTATTGTTCCCAAAAAACTGGTTTTGGTTCAAATCCCTCTGATTGTAAGAGAAGGACTGTTCAAACTTAAATCTTCCCAAATTGAAACGACTGTTCAAACGTACATTGATACGCTGGAAGTCGGTACTGGTTACGATACCTTCTTCATCATAGTAGTTAGCTGAAAAATAATAGGAAGAATCTTCCCCGCCTCCTGAAATGTTAAACCCAACATCTTGGATGGTACCGGAGTTCAAGGATAAATCTTGAAAATCAGTGTCGATACCTGGGTCAACCAGATTTCCTGGTCCTCCGCCATTACTACTTGCTTGATTTAGGAAATTAACAAATTCTGAACCATTCAATAAATCAATAGTGTTCCCTACCGTATTTACCCCTGCTCTAATATCTACAGAAACTTTAGGCGAAGAATTGACAGAACCCCTGTTGGTCGAAATAATAACGACACCATTGGCAGCCCTTGTTCCGTAGATAGCTGCCGAAGTAGCATCTTTAAGTACTTGGATGTCAATAATATCTTTTGGGTTGACAAAAGTGATGTCATCAACCACCGCGCCATCAACTACATATAGGGGAAAGGTGTTCGTAAGGGAACTAATACCCCTAACAATTACATTGGTGGGCGCACCTGGACCTCCACCCCCACTTTCTACTTGAACCCCGGCCAAACGACCTTGAAGTGCATTGGTCGGATCCGCAGCAACGATCTGGCGTATCTCCTCTTGTTTGATTTGGGAAATCGCTCCGGTAACATCGACTTTGGCCTGCGAGCCAAATCCAACGATGACCACTTCATCAAGGCTTTGGGCGTCCACTGCCAGTGTAACATTAATCGATGTCTGTCCGTTTACGGATACTTCTTGGCTCAAATAACCAATATAGCTAAATATCAAAGTTGCACCGGATTCAGCGGTTATCGTGTAGTTTCCGTCAAAATCAGTTGTGGTACCATTTGTAGTACCTTTTTCAATAATGTTTACCCCTGGCAACGGACCTGTGTCATCCGAAACCGTTCCAGAGATGGTTACCTCTTGCCCTATAAGTATACTACAGAAAAGTAATGCAGGTACCCAGACAAGTTTTTTAAATAGGTAGTCGTTCATAAGTTCAGTTTTAATTTGTTATGCTATGATAGTCTATGCTATAGGACAAAAATAGAAAAATATTGATAACATATAATTTTTACATCAAAAAAATGAGGATATGAAAAAAGGTGTACATAAAAATAGGAATATGAAAATATGGCACTAAAGCGAACCTCTCTCAATCAATCGGGTTGGAACTATGGAATTACGATATCCCAAATCTGTGATATTATCAGCGGTTACCAAGGCCATTTCCTTAAAATCCGTTGAAATTGTGGTTATTCCACCTGAAATTATTTCTTTGACCACATGATCGTTAAACGAAAGGATCCCAACATCCTTTCCGATTCTGAAATCATTGTTTCTGCAATCCTTTAAAAGCAACCATAAGTCTTGGTCATCAATACAGATATACAAAGCATCTTTAGAAAGATCTCCACATTCGTAGTTGGGGATAATTTCATTTTGAACACCATGCGATTTGCAAAATGCGATGTACGACTGTTTAATGCCTTTGGGGTAATCCTTATCCTCCCTAAAAAACAGAATTGTTCTTTTGTATTTTTTGATTTTAGGGAGCAATAGGTTGAGATTGTAAGTCGTACTGTTATTGAATTCCTGCACTACATAAGTATACTCCCTTCCCAAATCCAGAAATCGATCAACAATGATCAACTTCTCTGGTTGCAATGAAGCAAGCATTTCCATGCTTGATTCACTTTGAATCGGTACTACTACGTACATTCCATATTTACCCAAGATATTACCAAATATTGTTTCGAAAACGTCTTCGTTATTATGGTGAAAGAATACATCTATCTGAACTTTATCCTGCAATTTTTTGCGGAGCGCATTGTAGAATTCTTGTTGAAACCTTTGAAAGGAATACATGATAAGGGCAATCTTCAAGTAACGCTGCGTTTCTGTGCTCACTACGTAATATCCCTTTGTCTTTTTTGATTCAACCAAGCCCTTCTCCTTTAGTTCTCCATAGGCCTTGACTATGGTTTTTCTTGCAAAACCAACTTGGTCCACCATGACATTTATGGAAGGTAGCTGATCTCCAATGCCCAAAAATTCAGAATTCATGGCATCTAAAATACCAAGCACCAACTGTTCATGTTTTGATAACGAATTGACTTCCTTAAGCCTTTCAATTTGCTCAACGATTTTTGTGAGGGTGTCTGATTTCATTTGAATACGGGATGATTCCTTGGAAAAATAACAACTTTTTTTAAAGCAGGCCTAGGTCATTCGATTCAATCACCAACAACGCCCTAAATTTAGTCTTTTGGGTACCTTAATTAATTCTTAAAATTTTACTAGAAACATATCTTAAAGGTATTCAGAAGTGAATTGGGCCAGGTCCGGACTTTTTTCCAACAAATTCACGACACCTTGTGCCGCCCTTTCACCACTTTTCATTGCCGCATTCAATGAACCGTTGAGCAAGGTATCTCCCGCCAGAAAAATCCGGGTTGTCAATCGCGTTTCTTCCGGGGGCACATCGTTTTTTAGATTTGAAATATCAGGTAAAGCGTTTACTATGGGAAAATGCTTTATGAACTCTAGAGAGGTAAAACCAAACAACTGCCGCAGTTCATGGGCCACCTTCTCTTTTAGTATTTCAATATGGTGTGCATGGGGTTTGACCACAGTAACAGAAATCACCTCATTTGAACCGTTTAAATTTAATTGATTTGATACAAAGACCACATTATTGATCAAGGTATTCCCATCAGCTACCAAGTGAATCAATGACCTTCTTGATTTTGAAACGGCAACCTTAAAATACAACGTGTCACATTTCTTCCAAGCAATATGTTGTTTTCTTAAATTTTTTACGAGATTGTTGGCATCCGTGGCAATAATAGTGAAATGGCTCGCCAACCGTTTACCATTTTGTAAAACAATGTTCCCATCATTGACCTCAACAACCTCATTATTTAAATGAATTTTGGTTCTTACGAGTTGACTTCTGAGCTGATAGGGCACTTCCGCTATTCCCTTCTTTGGGATCATTGCCCTGCCCTCACCGAACATCTTGTACACAAATTCGAACATTCTGCTAGAAGTGCTAAGTTCGTGCTCTAGAAAAATGCCACTAAAAAAGGGCAAGAAAAATCGACGGATAACGACATCGCTAAATCCTTTGTCCTTTAAATATTGTAAAGTGGTCTGCTCAGGCGCATCAAATATTTCATCGATAGATTTTCTTTTGAGCTCACATTGCAACAAAAAAATCCTCATCTTGTCTTTTATGGTGGCCGCATTGCTTACGAGGGTTGGAAAAAACAAGTATGGATTGCGCAAGGGATCACCTATTTGCGTAACCTCGCCTTTACAGTGAATTGCAGCTCCTGAATCAAAATAGCAAGGCCCCAAAGCGTCTATGTCAAGATATTTACGAACCATGGGGTAGGCCGTTAAGAGCACTTGAAAACCATGGTCTAAAGGAACTTTATCTTCATAGGAAGTTTTTACCCGACCTCCAATACCCGCAGTTGATTCCAATACAATCGGAGAATATCCTTTTTCTTCCAACCCAAGGGCGGCAATTAATCCGCTAACCCCTGCACCGATAATATAAATTTTGTAATCCGATTTATCCACCTTATTATATTTGACAAGATAAAAGCGAAAATACTGTATGATAGTTTCGACTTTCCAAATAAAATTAATTTTGTTTAAACTTTAACAGTGTTTGTTAAACATTATAAATAACTTTATTCGCTCTAAAATTTGTTAAAGAATACTTTAAACCTGTTTAGAATGAAAAATCATGAAGACGTATTGGATGTCGTTTTAAACTCCAATGAAATACTGGAACAATTGACCCATGAAGAGGTAGGTGATGACCACCTTTATACGGGAATTGAAACCCCTTTGAAGAAAGATGCCTTTGCCATTCCCGATGAGAAGAAAAAAGAAATGATTTCTGTGCTATTTGCTGAAATTATGGATGTTATGGGATTGGATTTAACGGACGATTCGTTGAAAGGAACTCCATCTCGAGTGGCTAAAATGTACATTGACGAAATTTACTCAGGGCTTAATCCGGCTAACAAGCCAAAAGTGGCCCTATTTGACAATAAGTACCAGTACAATCAAATGCTGGTGGAAAAGGATATTACCTTTTATTCCAATTGCGAGCATCATTTCGTGCCAATCATCGGCAAGGCACATGTTGCCTATATCTCATCAGGAAAAGTAATTGGTTTATCAAAGCTGAACCGTATCGTGCAATACTTTGCGAAACGACCTCAAGTACAAGAACGTTTGACCAATCAAATTGCGATTGAACTGCAATCGATATTGGAAACGGAAGATGTAGCGGTCATTATCGATGCTAAGCATCTATGTGTATCTTCTAGAGGAATCAAAGACGATACTTCCGCTACGGTAACCTCGTTTTATGGTGGACAGTTCAATACTCCTGAAAGAATACAAGAACTATATAATTACATTAATAATTAAGCCGTTGTGAAACTGCTCAATGGGTTAAGTAAAAAGGCGTTTCGTACTACAAGTGAAAGTGTGGAGGAACGCCTTTCTTCTTTTTATGATATCACCATAAACCAATTGAACGGAACGACTTTGGTGCTCTCTGATTTTCAAGGAAAATATATTCTTATTGTCAACGTTGCCAGTAAATGCGGATTTACCCCGCAATACCGCGAACTTGAACAGCTTTATCAAAAACATAAAGAAGAGCTAATAATCATCGGTGTACCGTGCAACCAATTCGGATCACAAGAGCCAGGTACGCCTTCTGAAATTGAAAGCTTTTGTGAACGCAATTATGGGGTCAATTTTATAATCACTGAAAAAGTGAATGTGAAAGGTGAAAAACAACACCCCTTGTATCAGTGGTTAACCCGTAAACAATCAAATGGGAGTTCAAATAGCGTGGTTAGATGGAATTTTCAAAAATATTTAATTGATAAAGAAGGACGATTGATTGATTTCTTTTATTCCATTACATCACCGTCGAGCAGGAAAATAACAAAATATCTTACTACTAAATGATACTTAGGTAAACCTTGTCTCCAAACCGTTTATGTTGATTTTAGACATCTAATTGACATCAAAATACTTAACGTTACCGCGGGTCCTAACCGTTGTATAGTTGAAATAAAAGATGTCGATGTCTGTGGATAAGAATGGTTCGTACTTCAAGTAAAAAGTATATCAAACAAAAAGGAGTACTTGAACAGGATAATCTTCTCTCTCATAGCAATTCTTCCTTTATCCAAACACCTACAAGCACTCCCTATTTTAGACCGTTAATCTGCCCTTTAATCTTTTATCGATTTTTCGCTTTTTCTCTGTTATACGCTTCATCGCGTCCATTAACTTCGAATCTTTAGTTTTCTTGTAAATTTCGTTAATGGCAAGAACAAGTTCTTTTGCTTTTCTCGAGGCCTTTACACGATCACTAGTTGACATGTGGCTCATTTTCATTTTCTCAAACTCATCCGCTTGTATCAATAAATCCATGTCTTTTGTTTAAAGTACAATGTAAATATCTTAAACAATTTTAATCCCGCCAATAATTTTTGTGTCTAAAACCATATTTATGAGGAGTTTAACAGTGCTGTTTAATCTTATGTCGTATCTAACCAGAAAGAAAAGAAAATACTTAAACACGTAAATGCGCTTTTTAATCCCCTTTAACGTCAAAAATCTTCTCCAGACGGTTTCTTGTCAGCGGTTTGTCGATATAGCCCAATACATGCGGATGTTGTTGTGCGAGTTCCCTATCTTTTGATTTTCCGAAAGCCGAAAGAATATAGATATCTGGCATGGCACTATCCGTTAACATTGTTTGAAGTTCATTTAAAAACCCCCAACCATCCATTTGGTCTAGACCCAAATCCAGAAAAATGAGGTCAGGAAACCGTTCTTTATGCTGTATCAATTCATGAAAAGAATACAATGCCGCTTCAGCAGAATCAAAAGTTGAAATTACAAAAGTGGCTTGAGCATATTGCTCCAGACAGTAGCGCGAGGCAAACTGTGAAACCATATCATCCTCAATAATGTAAACGGAATAAGAATTCTTAATGGTGGTAGCTTTTGATTGGTAAAACTACAACAGAATTCGTCATTAGGGCAATTTAACTTTTCAAAGACCAATGCAAAAGGTCTCAACACACAATTCAAAAGAACGCTACCAAGCACCAAACTCACCTATTGCTGTTGTCAAATTCCGTTTTTAACCTTGCCTATATTTAGCCCCATCAAAATATAGAGCGGACAAACGCTAATACCTGAAGTGTTCCAGTACAATAAGGAATTCCTATACCGACTACTACTATTAAGCAATTCATGCGGTCTATGCCGCCCATGTAAATTTCATAGTACTATTTTTATAAAAGCTTTGAAAGCGAAACTATTGTCATTAACAAACCTAAGTACATAAGGCAAATAACAACTAGTTTTTGGCATTTTTACCTATCATGCTCGAAGATATATGAGCTACAAATTGAAATAGGTAACTGAGGTTACACAAGAATCACTTTTATTACTTTAGCTTTATATGAATTACCATGTATGAAACGAAGGGATTTTTCAAAACAGCTTGCTCTTAGCGGAATTGGAGGCCTCTTAGGCACCCAGATTGTTTATTCCGATAAAATGCCTAAAGGCTATTTACCATTAATCCTTAATGAAGCTGACCCTGTTTCCCTTTTTGACAAGGCCAAGGAAATGAAGGTACTCAACGACCGGCCATGGAACATTGAGGCAGAAGCCCATTTACTGAATGATGCCGTTACGCCCAACAAATACATGTTCGTTAGAAACAATGGTATAATACCCAAAGACATTGATGCAACCACTTGGAAATTGGTTCTAGATGGAGAGGCAGTGATCCAACCCAAGAGCTATTCGCTACAAGAACTAAAGTCAAAGTTCAAAACGTATACGTATCAGCTGACTTTGGAATGCGGAGGAAATGGACGACATGAATTTGACCCACCGGCCAAAGGCAATCAGTGGACGGTAGGTGCTGTCTCATGTGCCAATTGGACGGGGGTTCGATTAAAAGATATTTTAAAAGATGTGGGCATCACTTCAGAAGCTGTTTATATTGGTTATCATGCAGCCGATACCCATTTAAGTGGTGACCCGAACAAAGAACCTATCTCAAGAGGGGTACCTATTGAGAAAGCCTTACAAGATGAAACCCTTTTGGCCTTTCAGATGAACAGCGAAGATTTACCTTTGGCACACGGCTATCCCTTGCGTTTGGTTTGCGGTGGGTGGCCCGCATCAGTCTCTGGAAAATGGGTCAATCGCATCAGTGTAAGAAACAAAATTCATGACGGAGCGAAAATGGGAGGTACTTCGTATCGCGTTCCCTGCGAAACTGTTGCACCAGGGAGTACTGTCAAAGATGAAGATATGTGCATCATTGAATCGATGCCGGTAAAGTCATTGATTACTTTACCAAAAACAGGGGCTTTATTACAGAAAGGGCGACCCCTTCAAATCGAGGGACACGCATGGGCCGGAGAATTATCGGTTTCAAAAATGGAGTATTCCATTGACTTCGGAAGCACCTGGAAACGATGTGAGCTAAAGCCTCCCAAGAATCGATTGGCCTGGCAACATTTCAAAGCTTCTATTGATTTTCCACAAAAAGGATATTATGAAGTATGGGCAAGGGCTACCGACGACGTCGGAAAAAGTCAACCTATGGTGTTGCCAGGCTGGAACCCAAAAGGATACCTCAACAACGCTTGCCATCGCATCGCCGTAAAAGTAGTTTGATATGAAGGATGGAAAAAGCCCGATGACATCCCGTAAAAAGTTACTGTCAGTTTTCGTCTTGTTGTTAGCAATGATTTTGGGTCTATTCTATTTAAAGAAGAACCCTAATATATTCAAGCGCTCAACTTCATATGAAGATATAACCGAAGTTGAAGTATCTTTTATTGAACTTGACTCCCTTACCATTTCGAAATCAGGTTTTGTGAATGATATCGGTGTTTCACAGGTAATTCAAAATTGTACGCAATGTCACTCGACAAAATTGGTGACCCAAAATCGAATGAGCGAAGAAGGTTGGGAAAGTACCATTACTTGGATGCAAGAAACACAAAACCTGTGGGACCTAGGGCAAAACCACGAACGTATCGTAACCTATTTGGCCAAAAATTATGGTCCAGAACAAAAGGGGCGACGGCAAAATTTGACCAATTTAGAGTGGTACGAACTGGAATAAAATACCATTCCTGCGAAGGCAGGAATCTACAGAATAACTTGATTCCGCAACAGGTGCGGAATGACAATTTAAAATAATGGATAAACTGATTTCTGCATTTTTAAACGGATTCAACGGTACCCTGAACTACACTTTAAAATCCATTCTATTTGAAGTATCATGGTACAAGAACTATTTCTGGGGCCTAATCGTCATCTCGTTGCTCGTCTGGTTTTTGGAAATCATATTTCCGTGGCGGAAGAACCAATCGATTTTCAGAAAGGACTTTTGGCTTGACGGGTTTTATATGTTTTTCAACTTTTTTGTTTTCGCCATTGTTATTCAAGGCTTTTATAATGTTTTGGAGATCGGTTTCGGCCAACTCGGACTTTCTGTTCAAAGCTTGGCCTTGCTATCTATCAAACAATGGTCCTTATGGGCCCAGCTCTTGGTATTTTTTGTGTTGTTGGATTTTGTTCAATGGCTGACCCATATTGCACTGCACAAATTCCCGTTTCTTTGGAAATTTCACCAAGTGCACCACAGTGTAAAAGAAATGGGGTTTGCAGCCCACCTCAGATATCACTGGATGGAAAATATCCTATACAAACCACTGAAAACTTTTGGGGTCATGTTATTGGGTGGGTTTGAACCCGAACAAGCTTATGTCGTACATTTTATCGCTATTTCCATTGGCCATTTAAACCATGCCAATATAAAGCTTACCTATGGCCCTTTGAAGTATATTTTCAATAATCCTGTTATGCACCTATACCACCACTCCTATATCCTTCCCGAAGGGAAATATGGGGTTAATTTTGGGATTAGCCTAAGTCTTTGGGATTATCTCTTCAAAACCTATCACATTCCAGAGGAAAGTGGCACCATCAAACTCGGTTACCATGGTGACGAAAAAATGCCTAAAAATTTTTGGAAACAAGTGATTTACGGCTTTGGCCATTCTACTAATGAGACTGAATAAGTGATACCAATTCATTGGCTTGCACGACACCCGATTGTCGCCAAACTGGTTTTCCCTCTTTAAAAATCATTAGGGTTGGCACTCCCCTAACCTGATATTTTGAAGCCAACGACTGATTTTTATCAACATCGATTTTGATGATTTTTGCCGCATCACCCAACTGGTCCTTGACCTGTTCCAAAATGGGCATCATGGTTTGACAGGGGCCACACCATGTTGCATAAAAATCGATGAGAACAGGGGTTTTGCCAGAAACAATATCCTTAAAACTTGCCATATTGAATTGGTCGTAATATATTTTTTATCCTTTCGGTTTTGGGCAGAGTTTAAAAAATAGCTCTTTACCCTGCCTTGGGGGTATCGAATTGTAACAATCTTCCATAACAACAATGGTAAAATACGGTTCAAAACACCGCTGATATTCTTCTTTTGAACCTCCAAAGGGAGGGCCATCGTTCAAAGGAAAATTAAATAACACTCCGGCCAATCTCCCTTTTGGATGTAATAGGTCGTTCATCTTTCTCGCATACTCGTTGCGAAGGGATGGGTGTAATGCACAAAAGAAAGTTTGTTCCAAAATCAAATCAAAAGAACCGTGCAAATCAAAAAAATCACTTATCAAAAACTGTTCTTGCGGGAAGATAGGAACGCGTTCTAAAAAATTCACTTTTGCAGTCTCCGCGACATCTACCACAAAAACATTTTTAAATCCCATCTTAAAAAGATACTCTGCTTCATACGAATTACCCCCACCCGGAATCAGGATTTTGATTTCTTTATCCTTAAGCTGATCGATATAGGTTTTCAAGGGGGTGGAAGGGTATCCAATATCCCACCCCAATTGATTTTCTTGGTACCTTGTGTTCCAATATTCAGCACTGAGCGTGTCGTTCATCAGTCCGTAACCCAATCATTATAACCTCCAGAGTAGTCAAAGATTTCCAAAAAACCATGCTCTTTTAACAGTTGTGCGGCACGGTTACTTCGCCCACCCATTTTACAGTATACATAGACTGGTTGGTTCTTATCAAGAACACTGATTTGACTCAAAAATGTTTCGCTGTCGATGATATTATAATTTACCGCACCTTCAATATGCCCAGAATCATACTCTACTGGGGTTCTTACATCTATCAGTTGCGCCTTCTTACCCAAAACCTCTTGCTCCAAAAACACCTTATCAACCTTGGCAATTTTTGATGTTTGCGGCTGACACGACATCACGATGAGCATTAGAGCTATGCAAAAACAAAATCCCTTCATCATTTCGAACTCGTTGGACAAACAAAATCAGTAGTGGGAATTCCTGCATTCTTTATTGCTCCAAATCCGCCTGCAACATCTACCAAATTATGAATACCTCGGCTCTTTAAGATAGACGCTGCAATCATACTTCGATATCCACCGGCACAATGCACGTAAAAGGTTTTATCAGACGGAAATACCTTTAAATGATCATTTAAAAAGTCTAACGGTGTTAACTGGGCCTCTTCTATATGTTCGGCATTATACTCTGATTCCTTGCGAACATCAAAAATAGGCTCTTTCGCTTCGACATGGGCCTTGAAGGTAGTTGCATCAATACTGTGTACACTATCGGTCTCCTTTCCACTAGCGGTCCATGCTTCCAGACCTCCTTCTAGATATCCTAGGGTACCATCAAAGCCTACCCTTGAAAGACGGGTTATGGTCTCTTCTTCCTTTCCCTTAGGAGCAATCAATAAAATAGGTTGCTTTACATCTGCGATCAAGGCACCTACCCATGGGGCAAAACCTCCATTTAATCCTATAAAAATAGACCGGGGCACATGGGCTTTGGCAAAATCATTTTGATGCCTTACATCCAAAATCACTGCTCCTGTTTCATTGGCAGCAATTTCAAAGGCTTCAGGAGAGAGGGCAACGGCTCCACGTTTCAACACTTCCCCAATATCATCATAGCCTTCTTTGTTCATCTTTACGTTTAGGGGAAAGTATTGCGGCGGGGGCAATAGGCCATCGGTCACTTCTGCTACAAATTCCTTCTTGGTCATATCAGCACGAAGGGCATAGTTCATTTTTTTCTGATTACCTAAAGTGTCCACGGTTTCTTTCATCATATTCTTTCCACAAGCGGAACCTGCCCCATGTGCCGGATATACGATGACCTCATCGGCCAATAGCATAATTTTACTGCGCAAACTGTCAAATAGCGTCTCTGCCAGTTGCTCTTGGGTCATATCAACCGCTTTTTGGGCTAGGTCAGGGCGGCCTACATCCCCTAAAAACAGGGTGTCGCCACTAAAAATGGCGTAATCTTTGCCATGTTCATCCTTTAATAAATAAGTCGTACTTTCCATGGTATGACCAGGGGTATGCATCACTTTAAAAGTGAGTTTTCCTACTTGAAACTCTTGTTCATCTTCTGCTACCAAAACCTCATATGACGGATTCGCATTTGGCCCGTAGACAATAATAGCTCCAGTGTGTTTTGCCAGAGTCACATGACCACTGACAAAATCTGCATGAAAATGCGTCTCAAAGATGTATTTTATTTTGGCCTTATCGCGCTTCGCCCTATCCAAATAAGGCTGAACTTCACGAAGTGGATCAATAATGGCGACTTCGCCTTCACTTTCAATGTAATAGGCGCCTTGCGCCAAGCAACCAGTATATATCTGTTCTATATTCATAACACTTCCAATAATAGTTCAAAAGTAGTGGTATCCCACAAAATAAAAAGTAACCTTAATCACATTATTTGTGTTGCAAGGAAACCTTTTCTTGAATAGCCGTCCGCTCCGATTTTCTAAGGGAATCGGCATAGGCCTCGGCCGTTCTCACATAGATATTCTGTTCTCCAATAACCTCAATCAATCCACTGTTCTTAAGAATATCCCTAAGCGGACCGATAGCCCCCGCCAATTTAAAGGTAATACCCTTGCTACGTAGTTGTAAGACCAATATCGCCAACTGCTTCGCCGCCGTGTCATCTAAATAATTTACTGGTTCAGCATTTAGAATAACGTACTTAAGCAAAGGTCCTTTTCGCTGGACTTCCTTTAAAATCGACCATTTAAAATAATGCACGTTGGCAAAAAATAATTGGGCATCAAACCGAATCATCAATATCTCATCGTGTACCACAACATCTTCATTGAACCTATTGATGTTTTTGAAGTACTCCATACCTTTAATCTTTCCCAGAATGGCCATATGGGGTTTTGATGTTCTATACACCAACAAGAAAAGTGAAAACAATACCCCTAAAATGATACCCTGCGAAATCCCAATGAGCAAAGTGGTGAAAAAGGTGATCAATAGTAAAACAAATTCATCTTTTTTCTTTTTGAACAATTGCTTTGGATACTTCAAATCGAACAGGCCGTAAACGGCCACCAGTATAATGGCCCCCAATACGGACTTGGGCAAATAATAGAAAAATGGGGTGAGAAACAGCAAGGTTAGGGCCACTACGATAGCGCTAATAATCGACGCCATACCGGTTTGAGCTCCTTCGTCAACGTTGACAGCCGTTCTTGATAGTCCTGCATTTGCCGGAAAGGACTGAAATAAAGACCCCATAATATTCGATATTCCGAGTGCGCGTAGCTCTTGATTGGGCCTTGTATGATGATCATTCGATTTTTCCTCAACTGCCTTAGCGATCGTCATGGCCTCGGCAAAGGCGATAAAAGCCAAAGCAAGTGCAGTGGGCAACGCCACGACCAATTGTGAGGTTTCAAATTTCGGTAACACAAAACTGGGTAAGCCCTGAGGTACGGTACCTAAGATATGTACGTCGGTCTCGTTGACCATAAAGAAATAAATACCTATGATGGACAAAACGACAACAACCATTGCCGAAGGTAATTTTCGATGCACTTTCTTCAATCCTACAATAACCAAAATCGCAGCCAAACCGATATAAAAATCGTAAAGATTGGTCTCACCAATATCTCGAACGACCTTAACAAACATGTTTAGGGTGCCCTTTGCTTCGATTTCAAGCCCAAAAAGATACTTCAGTTGACTCACCGCTATGACCAAGGCCGCAGCCGAAGTAAAACCGTTCACAACCGGTCGGGATAAAAAATTGGCTAAAAATCCCATTCTGAAAAACCCCATGGCCAGTTGTATGGTACCGACCAATAAAGCTAAAAACAGTGCCATTGAGATATAGCTCTCGAGGCTTGCGAGTTGCATTGCGCCTAAACTTGAAGCTACTATCAAGGAGTCTAAAGCCACGGGACCTACCGCCAATTTTCGACTTGAGCCTGTTAAGGCATACAACACGTTGGGTACAAGTGCGGCATATAATCCATATACTGGTGGCAAGCCGGCGATCAGGGCATACGCCATACCTTGCGGAATGAGCATAACACCCACCGTAAAGCCCGCAGAAATATCTCCGGACCAATACGACTTTTTATAATTGGGCAACCACTGAAGTATGGGAAGGTAGCGTTTTAACATCACTACAAAGGTAATTGCCTTTTTTGGTATTACACCTAACCAAAATTACGCGGTTAGAGGTCTACGAGCTCAATGACATTATGATGCCTCGTTAATCGTATAAATGACATTTATAGCCATAGCCAGTAGAACTGCATTACCGGTATACGTATTCAAATGCTCCCAGGCCTAAAGGCTTAGTAATCTTTTTACAACGGTTCAATCTTACTTAGGACAATTCACTCATTATCTAACCATTATCTTTTTTCAAGACGTCATTATGGTCAACTGGTCAATATCGATACGCTCAAGAAAATATGATTTCTGTTTTTTGAAAAGCAGTCTTTGGAGCGCCACAAACTCCGCAACAATAGGTTTCAAGAAGATTTTTGAATCGGGTTTTAGGAGAAATCCCCATTTTTTTATCTCCTAGGGCTTCGTCATATACGGTAAGACATGAACCACATTGAAAAACAATTTTTTTCTCTTGTTCTTTTTTAACCACTTTTTTTGGTGCTTCATCCTTTAATGCGTAGAGTTGGTCAAAGTAGGCCTTGCTTAGTTCCATTAATAATGGCCCTAACTGATTTTTATCGACATCTTGGGCGTAGAGCACATATTCGTCTGCGTTGGGATTAAAATTTTTAAAATGAAGTACATTATAGGTTGGCTTGCCTCCAAATTCCAATACGGTTTCAGGCACAGGATTTCTTTCTATGATAATCGAAGAAAAATGCGAGCGTTTTCCCACGTCATGACTGATACCAAAAGTCAGCCCATAGGTGCTGATATCATTTTCGTTGAAGTGCTTGACCAAATCCTTTTTGAGTTCCATAGCCTCGGTATCATGAACGGGAAGATGCCAGTTCATTTCCAATTGGGAATGGCGAACATTAATACCCCGTTGTCCAAGAAAACGTTCCAATTCTGAACGACTTTCTTTTGGAATACTCTTCACAATAAATGATTTCCAGGGAGTAATACAGATTTTACCGATACTATTGTCCAAACAAAATCCACAAAAATCCTTTAAGAAGCCAAGGTCATATTGGTTGTTTCGCCAGTACAATCCCAACCAATATTTGTCAAGCCCCATCCGGTTCATACCCTCGTAATACGGAAAGGTCACTAAAGGGACCACTAGCGGTTTGGCCATGGTTCGGTTATTGGTCTGCAAACGCTGACTAAGAATCGTAAACAATTGTTCTACATTGTCAATGGTGGCGTATACCTCTTCAATGGCCCTACATACTTTTACAATGTCCCAGCTGTACAACAAAACAGGATAAAAAGCACGTTTCTTCCAGTGGGGGAGCAAAACGTTTAAATACCAATAATCCTCTTGTTCTGAAGCAATAAAGTTTAAATTTCCATTAAAAATGGGCACCAATCGCTGCTTCGGATCGGTAATATTGATTTTAAGTTTTGGGCTAAAGTCAAATTCTTCCAGAATGTACAGATAGGTCGAACCTTTAAGCCAGTAGGTCATTTCAAATATATCAGCTGAAACATAAGAAGAAACGATGTTTTGATAACTGCGATTGGATACAATCTCGGTACCGTAGCCGTTACGTTCTTCAAATTCAGATGCTTTGGACGGCGGTAAAGGAAATAGCAAGTCTTGTCGGGAACCGAATGAAACCGTCGAAAGTTCGGCTTGCTCCAGCAGGGTAATCCCATCCTTAAGTTCCCCTGGAGAAGTTACACCTCCCTTGATTAAAATGCGATATAAATCATCATTTTTAGCGCTCATGTCATGACTGTTTTAGCAGCATTGTTCAAAATAGCCTTTACCTCTGGTTTACAACTTCCACAACCCAAACCTGCACCAGTTTGGGTACAAAGTGCATTAAACTCTGTACAGCCACCGGCTATGGCCTCCTGTAGATTTCCGTCACCAACCTGTGAGCAGGAGCAGACCAACTTTCCTTTTAACGGTTGACTGTTCGATTGGCCCCGCAACAATTCTTCTCGCTTATCGGAGAGCTCAATTTCTTCTTCAATTAAGCGTTTAAACTCGGCAAACTCTGTTTTATCACCCATTAATAAAGCACCTTTCAAGGTATCGTCTTTAACAATACATTTCTTGTAGAACCGCTTGCTGACATCCATAAGAATAATCTCCTCATAGCTGGGGTCATTTTTAGGAGCATTGACCATACCAATACTACAAAGATCCAGGTCTTCAAATTTTAGAATGTTCATGAGCACAGAACCCGAGTAAATACTACTTAAATCACCCAATAGATAATTCGCGGCTACGTCGGCCTGTTGCTCAGCTGCCGAGGTAATGCCGAAGAGGGCATTCTCAAATTCAGCAATTTCGCCCAAAGCGAAGATGTCGGGGTTACTGGTCGTTAGGTATGGATCTACAATCACGCCTCGTCTGGTAATAAGCCCGGCTTCTTTTAGAATATCGATATTGGGCCTTGTACCGATAGCATAAACAATGGCATTGCAACTAAGGGTTCTTCCCGTTTTAAGACCAACGTTTAAGATGTTTTTACCTTCCTTACCTTCAAAAACGGTACTTACCTCATTATCAAAAAAGATTTGAATGCCCCTATCTTCAACATCTTCGGCCAGCAAGCGACTTGCCACCAAGTCTAACTGCCGTTCCATTAGCCTAGGCGCACGCTGAATGATACTGATATTGACCTCCTTTTTCTTTAAGGCCGCTGCCAATTCCAACCCTAACAACCCACCTCCAACAATGACTACATGTTGTTGTTCATTGGGCAGACCGGTCTCTTGTAGGTAGTGTTTTAATCGATCTGCATCGTTACGTTCACGCATGGTAAAGCGACCTGGTAAATCAAGGCGTACATCGCTGGGAATAAAAGCGCGACTGCCGGTAGCCACGATAAGTTTATCGTATTGGTGTTCAATCCCTTTTTCATCAATAACCGTTTTTTGAACAGGATTAATTTGGCTAATACCATTTTCTCCATGCAGGGTAACATTGAGTTTTTCAAGTTCGCCCACTTTTAATTTTTGAAGGGCTTCCCATGGTAAATCTTCGTTCACATATTCAGGAAGCAAGACCCTATTGTAAAAGGGATACTCCTCTTTGGAAAATACCTCAATCTTGTCTATTTCATTCTTTTCCCGAAAGGATTGGAGAAACCTGTAGGCTGCTGCACCAGCTCCAACAACGATGATTTTTTCCTTGGTTTTTTGATATTTTTCAACCTGAACTGCCGAATATTTAAAATCAGGTTCTTTGGAGATGGGATCGATCAACTCTCCCGTCAGATTATTGGCACGACCAAAATCACTATTCAAAATCTTGCCCCAATGCATGGGTAAAAAGACCACTCGTTCACGAATATCAAAATCGATTTTGACTTTTACACGAACAGAACCCCTTTTACTTCTAATGATGGCGACATCATCGTTTTTCAAACCACGTAGATAGGCATCAATACGGTTCATTTGCAAATAAGGGGTGGGAATGTGGGTTAGCAATCGTTTTACCTTACCTGTTTTGGTTCGGGTATGACACTGGTCACGAACACGGCCCGTAATTAATATTAAAGGATAATCGGCATCTGTCCGTTCAGATACGTTCTCCAGTCGTCTAGGCGCATTAAAATGAGCTTTGCCATCAACTGTAAAATAGTTCTGATCATTAAAGAGACGTGGCGTACCCTGATGTGTTGCATGGGGTACGGGCCATTGAAAGCTTCCTTCTTTTTTGAGACGTTTGTGCGACAGTCCTGAAATGTCAATATTGGTTCCTTTCGTCATGAGACAATACTCCTCATAGACCTCTTCAACCGAATTGTACTCAAAGCCAGGAAAATCCATTTGCTGTGCAAACCGCCATAAAATTTCGGCATCAGGAAGGGCTTCTCCGGGAGCATCAATCACCTTCGGCAAATAGCTTATTCGTCGTTCGGAGTTGGTCATGGTACCCTCTTTCTCCAACCATCCGGCGGCGGGCAACAAAAGGTCTGCATATTTTGTGGTTTCCGAATTGTGGGAGATATCTTGAACGACCACGAAATTCGCCTTTTGCAAAGCCTTTTCCACTTTTTTGGCGTTGGGAAGACTTACCACAGGATTCGTGCAGATAACCCATACCGCTTTCATTTTACCCGATTCCAACGCATCGAACATTTCTGTGGCCGTTAGACCGGGTTCGCCACTGATTTCTTTACCCCCCCAAAAGTCTTGAACTTCTTTTCGGTGTTTGGGATTGCCCAAATCTCTATGGGCCGCCAACAAGCTGGCCATTCCACCAACCTCACGACCCCCCATGGCATTGGGCTGACCAGTCAACGAAAAAGGACCTGAGCCGGGCTTGCCAATTTGTCCGGTGAGCAGGGAAAGATTAAGCAACGAGACATTTTTGTCCACGCCTATTACACTTTGATTCAGCCCCATGGTCCACATGCTGATAAAGCCTTTGGCATCGGCTATCATTTTTGCGGCCCTTTTAATATCATTGAGTGGAATACCACATTTCTCAGCACCTTGTCTTAGCGACAATTCGAATGCTTTTGCGCGACAGGCCTCATAGTTTGAAGTATGTTGCTTAATGAACTTTCGGTCAACCTTCTTTTTTTCAATTAACCAACGGGCTATGGCATTGAATAGAATGACATCGGTACCGGGAAGAATCTGCAAATGCAAATCGGCCAAGGCACAGGTTTGTGTCTTACGGGGGTCAACCACAATCATTTTAACCTTTGGATTCTCTTCCTTGTGTTTTTCAATACGGCGGAAAAGTATGGGATGGCACCAAGCAGGATTTGCCCCGGCGATTAAAAAACAATCGGCCAGTTCAATATCAGCATACGCAATGGGTACAGCATCATTCCCAACGGTCTTTTTGTAACCCACAACCGCTGAACTCTTGCACAATCGTGTGTTGGTAGCTATATTATTCGTACCCAAAAAACCTTTAGTCAATTTATTGGCGAGGTAGTATTCTTCGGTCAGGCATTGCCCTGACACATAAAGACCAACGCTGTCTGGCCCATAGCGATCGATGATACTTTTGAATACCGCTGCTGCCCGTTTGAAAGCGACGTCCCAAGAAACACGTTGTTATTTATGGCCCCGACTCCAGCGCATCTCAGGATATAAAATTCTATCAGAGATATCTTGCGCGACATAGTTCAGGGTCTTACCCTTGGTACAGAGCATGCCCTTGTTTACGGGATAATCTGCATTTCCTTCAACGCTTAAAATGCCTTTACCATCTTTTTCAACAGTAATGCCACAACCCACGCCACAGTAGGAACAAATCGTATTAAAACGTTCTTTTCTTGGCATAAATCAACTGAATTCTAGCAGTTCTTATCATCGGGGAAATTAAAAAATTACGTACTTGTACGTAGTAAAGAAATGATAAAAAGAAGACCTTAAAATAAGAGATTGATAATTTTTTTGGCGAACAACAACGGATTATCAACCCACTAAATTATGTTCTTGGGCTTTTTTGGCGAGGTCCAGTAAATTTTTGACCTGCATTTTCTTCATCAAATTGAAGCGATGGGTTTCGATGGTACGTTTACTATTTTGAAGTTTTTCCGAAATCTCTTTATTGGTAAGACCGGATAATACCAATTCCAACACCTGCAATTCTTTGTTCGTAAGGTCAAAGGCATTTTGCTTGGCATATATCTTTGGTAAAGGCGCCGCAGTGGTTCCGAACAAATTATTGACCAAGACGTTCGAGATATCTCCACTAAAGAACTTACCGCCACTATTTACGGTATGTATAGCTTTGATGAATTCCTTTTTATCCGTGTCTTTTAGTAGGTAGCCATTCGCTCCGGCCTGTACTGATTTCAAAATATACTCCTCAGAATCATGCATTGAAAGAATGATACTCTTTGTTTTCACACCTCCCTTTTTATTAAGACGTTCCACCGTTTCGATTCCCCCTAATTGGGGCATACGAATATCAATAATCAAAACATCGGGGGCGAGTTCATCGACCATATCCAAAGCTTCCAGTCCATTCGAAACATCACCAATGACATCCAATTTTTCCTCTTCTTCCAAAAGAGCGCGAATACCGTCACGTACCAGAGCATGGTCATCGGCCAAAATGATTCGAACGGTATCTGAGGGGTTAGGCATCCAACAAAAATAAAAGAAACACGCTATGGATGACACATAAAGTTTATCACTCTGAATGATTTTCTAGATAAAGACTTGTAAACCATATCGAGAAGCGGATTTTTAAGACCAAAAAAGATTTTTTCGATATCTGTCTTAGACTTCGCTCCGTTTGAAAAAGAAAATCCAGTTGACATTTTTTGAAAAATGACTTATTAAAATAAAATAAGGGGCCATCTCAACATTCGTTGCCTATGACCCCATTGAAGCAAAGCTCTTATATCAACCTTTTAATTGTCTTTTTTGGTAGTAAACAAGGTTGGTTTGATAATAATCATGGCCCAGGCCCAATTTTGCGAACCCTTAAAATCCGTAGCCCCTGAACGTAGTGTTTCCAGTTCTTCAAGTCCATCGGAGGCAAATAATTGTGAGTAGCCCACTTTAAGTGCAAAACCGTTGAATTTTTGGGTCAACACCAAATCCAATTCATTACCGAGACTACTTTCGCCACCGGGGGTGTCTTCCATGCCCTGAAAGTTAAGGAACTTGGTAAATAATGTGGTTTTGGGCCCTAGATTGAACACAGCACTGGCATGTATGTCCAACAATCCACCGCGGTTGACCCAGTTGCCGACATAAAAGTGATCCATAAAACCATTGAACTTATGGTTCGTACCAAAGTGCGGTAAAAACGCCTCTGTAGCATCGGTAGTTGACGCATCGTCACCGCTAATGGCTTCGACACCTAGCCCTAGGGTTGTTTTCGCTCCAGCCTTATAAGTGGCTTCCAACCCCAATAAATAGGCCCCTTCAATATCTACCCCATTAAAGAATTTACCCGATTGTAAATAGGCGTTACCGGCCAAGCCGAATTTTCCTTTTTTATAGTTCAAATGGGTACCTGCTGTAAACGTGCTTCTGATGTCGCTTACATCTCCTGTGTCGCCGTCAATTTGCTGAAAACCTAAATTCGCCAGAACCAGACTGACACCAAAATCACCAAATTTTTTCTTGGCATAGAGGTGTTGCATGGTTTTGTAATGGAAAGGATTACCGGAATTGAATTCGGTACCTGCATTTTTAAATCCAAACAATGGCCCTCCCTGTCCATCTAAATCTTGATTGAAGGCCAAACCGACATCCAACATAAACCCATTGGTTCGGTATTTTATCATTCCCAAATCGTGATAGCGGCCCTGTTGTGCCCAATCCAGTCCGCCAAAATAACGTTGGTCATCGTAGGACAACACTTGTCGTCCTAACTTTGTAGACCAACCTTTACCTAATTGTAGCTCTGCCCAAGCCTCAAAAAGCGAAAAAGAGCTATTACCATCAACAGGTACCAACTGCGGGTTCTCCCCCCAAATCTGAACATCTTGAATATTGATGTAAATCTCGTACGACGGCGTTTTGTAGTTCGCTCCAATTCTTGCACGGGTATTGGTTACAAAACCGGCATCTACACCTTCTTGTTGCAAAAACTGGAAACCATTTCGGTATTCAGCCCGCGGTCGAAAAGTAGCATCAAGGGTAAATTGAGATATTATAGACTGTACCGATAGGAATACTATGGTTAAAAATAAAATTGGTCTTTTCATTACTGGTTGTGTTGAGTGTTCTACAATAATTTGATTGTTAATGGTCTAAGAAATCGATAAGATGTTTTCTGTATTTGTAATAGTCATTGTGATCCAAGACAGCCTTTCTCGAGCGGGGACGTTCAAAATCAATCTTTAGCACATCTCCAATTTTAGCACGTGTGCCACTTGTCATCATGACCACTCTATCGGCCAAAATGATGGCTTCATCCACATCATGGGTAATCATGACCGCCGTAATTTTTTCTTTGTTCCAGATTTCAATAAGAATATCTTGCAATTCGCCCCTGGTCAGTGAATCCAACATACCAAAAGGCTCGTCTAACAACAGTACTTTAGGCTTGATAGCAAAGGCACGTGCAATACCTACGCGCTGTTGTTCGCCTTGCGACAATTCTGTTGCCTTTTTGTTGAAAGCAGATTCCAAGCCTACTTTTTGAAGGTAGTACTTGGCGATATCTTTCCGTTGTGCTTTGGTCGCATGCGGAAAAACACGATTGACCCCTAGCAATACGTTTTGCAG
>JBHJJC010000072.1:0-6369 GCA_050042945.1 Croceivirga sp. | reverse complement strand
GGGGGCGGAAGTGCCATCTATCGTTAGGGAGTGGGAAGCGATATATGGTAAATAGTTTATTTCAACAATACGAAATGCACACAATTAAAAGGAATAAAGGGGCTCAATACAAGTACGTACTTGATTTTTAGCTATTTGGAATTAAAAAATAAAAAAGCCGCAACTTGTGTTGCGGCTTTTTTGTGGAGGAATGGGGTCTTTTTTGAATTGTAATAAACCGCTGTATTTAGTTCTTGTCAATGGTTGAAATTTTTTGTCGACACCAAAAGGAACAGCACCTTAACTTTACTCATCTGCACTTTTTAATATCATTGGAGGGGAGGTCCAAGCAATCTGACCAGGCAAGATTATCGTGTTGAATGGATTTTTAATCCATGGTTGTCCTCTGTCGTGCGAGAAAAGTGAGGCGTAAGGGTAGTTACATCATCTTACCACTAAAACCAAGATACACTGCTGTTGCGGCTCATATATTATATTTTCTTTTCGTTTTACTCGGTTGGCATATTCATTTTAGTGCATTTTGTGGAGGTTGATAAGCCACTTAGCACTTACTTGTTTTTAATATGTTGTAACGTAAATTCTAATTCTGTATCAATTCCGTCCATTAAGTCTTTAATGGAAGCTGATATAGGGAAATCTGGTGTAACTCCTCGTCCAATTTTCTCGATAGGTTCCACATTCGTTCTGTAATTAACCAAAGGCAGGATTAATCGAAGCTTGCTGTTAGGAAGTTTTACTGTTACTAAAAATCCACTTGTATTACCGTAATAAGCTCCTCCTGCTTCATCTCCAATAAACGTTGCTAACTTATAGGACTTCATGAGTGACACAAAATCTGCTCCAGTTGAATAGGTACCTCCATTGACCAAGATGTAAACACTGCCAGAAAACTGAGGAAAAGAGGGGCGAGAAGGTTTTAATGTTTTAGCATTCCTCATATAAAACCTGTTGTCATATCCTTTTTTTGTAGCGAACATATGATAGAACATTGCCTTGGTTCTATTAAGCCTCTTAGTGTATCTAAAGTATTTTGATTTATTGGCAATCAGTGTCTGCTCTTTAAATTCGATTATTGGCTTATCATATAAATAGGAAAACAACCGTAGTCCAAAGTTATCATCGCCTCCAAGATTGTCCCTCATGTCTATTACCAAGTTCTCTACTTTGGAGGTTGAGATTTTCTCGAACATGGCTTTTAACTCCTTCTCAAACCTAAATCTTTTCCTGCCCTCTTTCCAATTTTGAAATTGTCTAACCCTCAATAAAGCGGTGTTCTTAACAGGGAAACTGAGTTTTAGGTTCTTTTTAGATGCCTTTTTTGCATTAAGTAGACCAGCTGGGTAGGCATTTATCTGCGTAGATTCTTTTTCTCCTTCTTGATTTAGGTAGTCAATCTTATAGTTATTAGTTGGACCGAATCGGGACACATAGAAAAATGGGAAATTTTTCTCGAAACGTTTAATCTTATTGGTTTCAATAAACCCGTCACCTGAGATCACAGCGCTTGCCAATTGTAAGAGCGAGTCTACCGTAAATTCATTAATCTTTAAAATCTCCATACCAGGTCTGATTGGTAATTTTTTATCTATTCTGCTCTCCAACATATACATTTTACCGTTTAAAATTTTGATTTCAAATGGGAGTAATTTTCCTTCTTTCGATATATAATCCCTGGTTGGTATAGAAGTACGGACAACGGTGTGGCCACATCGAATTTTTGAGGTAATAAAAGTGAGCTTTCTAAAAAACGCTAATTCCGATAGGCTATCTTTCAATGATACGCGTGTAACAGCAAATATTTCATCTAGTTCTTTTTTTGATGTGTACCAATACAGACCGGGATGAAATGCTTCTAAACTGCCTTTAAACACTTCAAAATCCTTTATTAATTCATTGGTGTTGAATGTTCTTTCGGGTAGCCAATTTGAGGGCTGATTAACTTGAGCGTTAGAAATGAAAGTTGAGAAATGTAGGATTACCAATAAAAGGCATACCAGAATTGTATTATCTCTATTCATAAATTCCATAGTCTTGTCTATCGCCGAGCTATGCAGAAGCAGGCGAATTTTACGAGAATATAAGAAAACCACTAGTGATTTGATGTCTATTGTACCAATGCTATTTCTAGGTAAAGCATTACATCTATTGTCCATAAGGCCTTGCAATGTCAGTATATCAGGGTTTTCATTGTATTTGTAGCAGGCGATTAAATTGACCGAATGTATACAGGTGAATCTATTCGGAATAAATAGACTTGTCATGTCATCCACTCACGGATAATTTAGGATATTTTGAGATAGTAATGGGATTAAGAAAAAAGGAGGTAATATTTTAAATCAAGTAAATATTCGCTCTATTTCATACCTGTAAGAATATTTAGCATGTTTTCATGTATCCATTCACACAATAGCAAACTCTATGACTTTACGGGGGCGCAATTTTTTAAAACAATTAAGGCGCTTTTGTTTTTTTGTGTTAACTATCGAATATGAGATTACTGATTGTCAAAGAAAATTAAAAGATAAAGGAGTATTAATCTTAAAAAAACCCGCTACAACGTTTATTGTTTATTTTGGCCGAAGTTACTATTTGAGAATTCAGGCTTTTTTGTTAAAAATATAGTTTTTAAAGGTAATGGCACAAACATCATTTGGTAAAGAATTCAAAACCAAAACGGCTTGAAAACATAGATAGTAAAAAATAGAAATCCATTCTATCGCCGCAGTCGTAATATTAACTGCTTGTAGTAAAAAGAATCGACTAGATTTAATACAGAAAATTGATAATGGCAGTATAAAAAACATCCTTAAAAGACGCTGATTCACAATGGAAAGACGTGATTTTATACAAAAAACAATGGTGGTGTCCGGTGCTATTACAGTTGGCGCTATCAGTTCCTCAAATACTTTTGCAGAAACAGTAAAAAAACAAAAATTTGACTTTATGACACAAACCCATCCGAACCTTTCTCTCATTAATGATTTCTTCGCAGCATACGGAAGCAACGATTTAGAGGGAATAAAAAAAGTACTCGCAGAAGACATAAAATGGCATATCCCAGGAGACCATCCTCTAAGTGGGACAAAAACAGGAATTGATGAAGTACTTGACTTTTTTAAAAAATTAAGTAAAGGGGCATTTCAAGCAGAACCAATTGTGATGGGGGTCAACGATAGTTACGTTATTGATTGTCACAGAAACTGGAGCAACTTGGAGAATTTCGATAACCTGAATGCGATGTCATGTTTACTTTGGAGGATTAATAACAAAAAAATAGTTGAGGTTCATAATTTTCCTGAGAACCAAAAAGATGTCGATGTATTTTTTAAAAAGCTTTACGGATAATAAGATTGGAAATTCAAATTGATACCGAATTAGACACTTTTCTACATAATTTCGAATAATATCACCTGATACCATACCATAAAAATAAAAACCCTGTAAATCAATAATTTACAGGGTTTCTTGTTTTGAGATGGTGTCTCTCCGCGGAGGAAGAGGGATTCGAACCCCCGGAGGTGTGACCCTCAACAGTTTTCAAGACTGCCGCATTCGACCACTCTGCCATTCCTCCTTTGCGGGCGCAAATATAATAACCTTTTTATCGCTAAAAAAGCCTTGTTCCCTTTTTCTAGGTCTACCATAATATTTTGAGTAACAAACCCTCTTATCCATCTAAAGGTTGAGCCATTGTTTGAACTCAGCCGCTTTGTTTTTACTGATAATGATGTCTACTGCAGAATCTGGATTCACTACAATCTTTAGTTGGTTGTTTCCGTATTTCACGATTTTTTCAATGGCCGAGATGGCAATGATAAACTGCCGATTGGCACGAAAGAAAAAGTTTTCGTCCAAATTAGACATCAATTCATCCAAGCTAAGGTTGGAGGTCGATCGTTTACCATCAAAACACACCACATAAGTAATGGTGGTCTCCGTAAAAATATAGGCAATTTCTTCAGTTGATACCGGTTTTAATTCGTTTCGGATGTAAGTAAGAATTCGTCTACGTTTGTTTCCACCCTCGTCATCATCATTTTCCTCCTGTAAAGTCTCGGTTTCTTGTGATACTCTTTGTTGATATTCCCCCACGGCCTTGTTGAGTTTGGCCAGATTGATAACTTCATCAGATAGTTTTTGGTTTTTTGCTTCCAATTTCTTCTCATACGAACTACCAATAAGCCGCACGGCAATGACCGAGGTTAAAATCATAACAAGTCCCATGATACCTAAAATGATATAGAAGCGATTACGGAGACTGTCAATCTCATTGGAAACTTTAGCGATATTGGCATGCGCTGCAATCATCCAATCGGTTCCATTTACAGGATAGAGGTATACCACCTCGGAGTCCTGCGTGCCATCTTCAAAGTCTCGGATTCCGCCCCCTTCCTTTTTTTGCTTGATTAGGGTATAGAAGTCCTCCGGGGTCATATTATCGGAAACTGAAGACACAAATGATTCTTGTGGTGTAATTAATTGCCCCACCGTTTTAATATCTGGATGGCAAATAATTCTACCTGACCAATCAAACATACTGATGAATCCCATGTCCAGATTGGCGTTGGAGATACTTTTTTGTAGGGCAGTGATGGCTACGTTTTTTTCGCCCCCATTGTTAACTTGTTCGCCAATAAAGGTGGCAAATTCCTTGGCTTCCCGTTTGCTCGATTCCAATTGGGTATGCAGTAGCCTATCGGCACTGTGCTTCACAAAGTACTCAATGGCCACACTCGAGACAATCAGAAAAATCAGTGCAACCGTCAAAAAACTCAATAAGTACATTCGGTCCTTACGCATACAATGGAATGAAGCGGCAATTTAAAAATTTGCCTGAAACCGTAAGGTAGGATTTAAAGATTCTTAAAAAGCCTAAAAATTTCAACCCATATTATTCCCTTTTAAGTCTTAGAATTCCCTTTCGCAAAGGTTCTTTCTCTATGAAGTGCGGTTCTACGCTTGATTAGCGGTCAAATAGTAAAAACACCGAATCATGAAAGAACTAAAGATTTTAACCCTCAGTTGTTGCCTTTTACTTCTTCAATCATGCGCTTATGACAGCGAAGATGACCTCATTATCATAGATGGGAATGGAGAGGAGGAGGTAATCGATGATGCTGTTGAAGCAGGTATCACTTACGAGAACACCATCAAGGCTATTGTGGACTCCGGTTGCATATCCTGCCATTCAAGTCCCCCGCGGAATGGGGCGCCTTTTGCCCTTGTGAACTTTTCACAGGTCAGTGGTCGTGCTAATGGTATTTTAAATGCCATTTCAAGACAATCTGGATCCCCGGGTGCAATGCCGCCAGCAGGTCGCTTACCACAGAATTCCATAAATCAATTTGAGGAATGGCTCGATGAAGGTACACCCGAAAATTAATGCTAATCCATAAAACGTAATAATGAAATACACAAACAAAATAACACAGACAAGCATAGGACTATTATTATTAATAGGGGCTTTTCAACTTCAGGCGCAAAAGCTCGTAGATCGAAATGGGCAGGTAGCCTTTAAAGCATCCGAAGCACTTTTTGAGCCTGTTGAAGCCAAAAACCAGTCGGTAACCGCAGTGTTGGATACACAATCCAATGAAATTGCTTCGCTTGCCCTTATGAAGGGGTTCCGCTTTAAAAATTCCCTTATGGAAGAACATTTTAACGAGAACTACATAGAATCCGAAACCTATCCTAAGGCCACGTTTAAGGGGCAGTTAAAAGATTTTGATATCACCGGTGTAACCAATCAACCCCAACAAGTACGCGTAGATGGGAAATTAGAATTGCATGGAAAAGAGAAAGCGATTGAAACGTACTTGAACATTGGTAAAACCGGTGATGTTTTAATCATTACGGGGTCATTTATGGTGACCCCTGATGATTTTGATATTTCCATTCCATCAATCGTCAAAAATAAGATTGCCAAAGAGGTTACCATATCCCTTGATTTTAATCTGAAAGCGCTATGAAAAAGAAGTTAATACTTGCCTTATCAGGTTTGATCGTGGGAGTTGCGGCACTTGCTTTTATCATAAGTGCAACATTGAATGGAAAGCATCGGGTCATAGCCGACGAAGAAGCTGTCTTTTTCGTTCCTGCAGATGAACTACAGTACGTATTTGCCAATGATGAGCGGTCTGCTGGAGCAAAGTACATGGACCAGGTGATTTAGGTCTCTGGTAAAGCGTCCGATGTTGAAGTCCACAGTATTGTTTTGGACAATAGGGTTTTGGTCAACCTTCTTAACGATGCCACAACAGCATTTCAAGAAGGGAAAGAACTTATCGTCAAAGGCAGATGTGTCGGTTTTGACGAACTGCTTTTGCAGGTGAAAATTGATCAGGCCGAAATCAATTTAAAATAATTCTA
>JBHJJC010000071.1:0-5261 GCA_050042945.1 Croceivirga sp. | reverse complement strand
ACTAAAATCGTGGAATGATAAAATTGAATCCATTCAGATTTCCAAATTGTATCAAACCTATAATAAACCTAAGCAGAATAACTGGGTTTTAGTACATACTGCTGGAGAATTTCTACGAGCACAAGGTGGCTTTACTTCCTTTGACTATGTAGAAAAAATGTTGGGGTACCAACTGGCGAATTTCACCGAATTAGGCATGTACAACGAACATGGGAATCCTTTACCGTATGACTTGTTTCCTAGACATTATTTGTCAGGAATGCTACAACAGAACTACAAGGGGGAGCATGCACTGGCCTTAAAGGAAAATCTATGGAAAGGGGCTTGGACCTCTTTGTTTATGCAATCTCCTTTTGGCGAATTACCAACAGGATATAGGAGCAGTCATCATATTTGGAACGAAGCTCAGCAATGTGTGGTTTTTGAAATTTATGCCTCCGCATATGCGAAATTGGGTAGAGAGAAAGAGGCGGGAGCATTCAAAAGAGCGGCATTATTATCTCTGGGTTCCATAAATCGATGGGTTCGAGAAGATGGTTCCGGCTACATTGTAAAAAACCGTTTCCCTATCGAAAATAAGCACGGGTATGAAATATATTCCATGCATACATGTTACAACATGCTGGCTGCTTCAATGTTAGCCCAGGCGTGGCAGTTTTCAAATAATGACATTAAAGAGTTACCATCACCAGCAGATGTCGGCGGATTTGTATTACCAATTCTTGAACCCTTCCATAAGATTTTCACCAATGCCGATGGCACTTACTTGGAGTACGAAACCAAAGGGGATAAAATGTATAATCCTACAGGAATTATCAGGGCACATATTGATGGTGCCAACCCCCAATTGGGGCCTTCGAACGGTCTAGCGCCTTTATTTAGTGGCGAAGGAGTTTATTTGGCTACCGGCCCGTCATGGCAAAATGAAACTGGCAAATGGATTTCCTTGGCAGAACATAATCCCGAATCCCAGAAAGTGGAAGTTCTTCAAGAGCATACAGACTCAGTTCAATTTCAAATTATCCACGAACTGTGCAAAGAAGGGAAGCAATGCTCTATTCAAGAAACGATTTCCATCAAGGAGGGAAAAATCATCGTTCAAACAGAATTCAAAGGAATTAAAGGAAGAAAGCGAATTTCGTGGCCTATGCTGATTTCAGACGGAAAAGACGATGTGGCCGTTGAACTAACGGAAAACTCCGCAAGTTTGATACTTAATGAAAAAGGGGTTCGCTTTTCGATACTTGTACCTGAAGTTGCTGAACTAAAAAAGTCGGGAACTTCTATCAACCATATAAATGGAATCGCAGAGGCGATTCATGCCGAGTTTAGCGGTACAACGGTTACCTACGTTCTAGAAAAAGTTTAGTAGTTGAGTTAGTTATGGTTAAAGGGTCGATTCTCGTTAATCGACCCTTTTTCAACGTAAAGAGTAAAATCGATTAAAATAATAGTTAGAAATATTTGATACCTCTTGAAGATGTAAAAGCCGAAGAGAAAGCTGCAGCCTGTGTTGTATCAGATGCATCCAATTATGTAACTGGTAGGTGTGTACCCATCGATGGCGAAAATTCAATAGGTCTTTAATCATAAACTTTAAAAGCACAACTATGTCAAGGCTTAAAAAAGTAATCGCTTCAATATTACCTGGAATTTTTTTAATCGGCTATAATGTTGGTACTGGAAGTGTTACTTCAATGTCCAAAGCAGGTGCCAATTTTGGATTGGATCTACTTTGGACCGTGCTCATCAGTTGTGTAATTACGTATTATTTGATTGTTTTATTTAGTCGGTATACCATGGTAACCGGAGAAACTGTGGTACAGGGCATTAAAAAACATATTGGTTCTGGTTTGGCTATTGGTTTGCTCACGGCCCTTACTATTATTATCGTTAGTGCGTTGGCAGGTTTGTTGGGCATATTGGCTGATGTCATGAGTGAGTGGTCAAATACCGTTTTACCTTTCGAATTATCGTCCTTATTTTGGGCCATATTCATTGGGGTACTGGTATACGTTGTTATTTGGATAGGAAACTATTCATTTTTTGAAAATATATTGGCGGTTTTGGTTGCTGTGATGGGCTTGGCATTCGTAGCGACCATGGTTATAAATTTACCGTCTTTTTCTGATTTGATGAAGGGATTTGTACCCTCTATACCAGAAGTCGCAAAGGGTAGTGATAATAGTCCGTCGGTTATCCTGGCAGGGATGGTGGGTACAACAGTTTCTGTTTTCGCATTTATTATCCGTTCGCAAATTGTGCAGGATACGAAATGGTCAATGTCCGATAATTCCATCCAAAAAAGAGATGCATTCATTAGTGCTTCCTTGATGTTTATCATTAGCGCTGCCATCTTGATTACGGCATCGTCGACCCTGTATGTACAAGGTTTGAGTATGAACAATGTAGCTGAGATGATACCGCTAATGGAGCCCATAGCAGGAAAAGCAGCATTGAGTGTTTTCGTAATAGGGATATTGGCTGCTGGATTATCTTCTCATCTCCCAAATATGTTGGTAATTCCTTGGTTGATAATCGATTATAAAGAACAGGAAAGAAACACACAGACAACATATTATAGGATTATGCTCTTTGTCTTAACCTTTACAAGCATTTTAGGCACGGCATTCGAATTTCGACCTGTTTTCGACCTGTTTTCGTTTTGATGTTATCGCAGGCCTTCATAGCCATAGTTCTTCCCGTCACCATAGGCTCAGTATTTTATTTAACCTGTAAAAAGAAACTGATGGGTACCCATGTGAACAAAATACATGATGTACTGATCCTATCGATGGTCATGCTGTTTTCCCTCTATGTCAGCAGCCTTGGAATAGAAGGTTTGATTGCCGATTTGAAGAGCATCTTGTAAGTGTACATTGAAGTTGGGGTTTGCATTATATTTTCACATGCCCAATAAAGAGCATTATACATCCGCCAAATAATTTGGCTTAATTAATATTATCGCTCATTTGCTGTTTTGATTATTCTGGCGGTGATTTAAGCTTTATTCTGGTAATCAATATTTAGGTCAGTGCACTATCAAAAAAACGTAGGGTGCTTTCTACATGTTTTTGCCAATAGGACCATTCATGGCCGCCCTCAAATTCCTCAAAGGTATGAGGTATATTAAGGTCAAGTAGTTGTTCGTGTAGTGACCTATTGCCTTCAATCAACTCATCGCTTTTACCGCAATCAAATCGCAATAGAGGAAGTATTTTTTGATTCTTTTTGATAACGGTTATCACATCATGTATGGGCTTTTTAAGCTCGTATTCTTTTAATGGTTCCTCTACAAAAAGTGCCATTTCTTCAAATCTGGTAATAGAGCTGTGCCCAGATATGGCCTTAAATATATGGGGATGTGACGCTCCCAAATGCAATGCACCATACCCGCCCATCGACAAACCTCCAATACACAAGGGAGATTTTTGACCGGCTTCCGGAATATTTTCTTGAATCGCTTTTGGTACGTCTTTCACTATCCAAGCTGAAAAATCTTTTTCGTTATGGGAAAAATATCCAGAACCATCACCCCAAAGTCCATCAGAAGGCATGGCGATAATGGCGGGTTGAATGGTCTTATTGTTGATTAATTTTTCAGCAGCTTTATGGGCCCCTCCCTTCATCGCCCAAATCCATGCACTTCCATATACGCCGTGAAGTAATATATATATGGGCAAATTGGTTGTTTCTGCTGACACTTCCGGGACATATAGGCAAATATCCCCCCGGCCATTAAGATGGGGTGTGTTCACCGTTAGAAAACGTAGACCAGATTCATAATCAGGATCTGATAACTCAATTGTTCTAAAGCTTCCTTTCATTTTTTACTTTCAATCAAAAACAATAACCCCTTTGGCATTTCTCCCTGCCAGCATATCATCAAACCCTTGTTGAAGCTCTTCTAATTTGTACGTGCGGGTAACCAATTCTTCCAATAGCAATTCCCCTTTTTCGTACAAGGCTTCGAACTTTGGAAAATCAATATCGGGTTTTGCACCTCCGTAGAGTGGGTTAATGTATATTTTATCCCATTCAAATAAGCGCATATCGACGGTAATCTCTTGTTCGATACCGCTGACCTGTACTGCTGTACCCGCATTGCGTATCATGGCCAAAGGCGCAACGCCCAACTCAGGAACAGCAGTGCATTCAAAGGCATAATCTGCACCTCTGCCGTCTGTCATGTTTTTTACAATTTCAGCAGAATTTAGTAGTCCTTTATCTTCCCTGTCCGCCAAAATAACATCGGTTGCCCCAAATTTTTTGGCCATTTCAAGACGGGTTGGATTGACATCAATACCAATAATTTTTGCAGCGCCAGAAATCCTTGCAGCTTGAACCACGTTAAGACCTACTCCTCCGGTTCCTAAGACTACTATGGAGCTGCCCCATTCTGGTTTGGCGGTATTGAATACGGAACCACAGCCCGTCATTACCGCACAACTGATGGTGGAAGCACCTTCAAAAGATAGTTTTTTTGAGTTTTTCTTGACAACACCTGAAGACTTTACCAAGGCGTATTCAGAAAATGTACCGAGATTGAAAGACCTTTCAATAGGTTTGTCTTTAAGGGTTGTTGATTCAAAGGTAGGGTGCCCTTCTGAGATTCTGCCTGCATGACTCGCTAATACGGGAGAGTTGCGCTCGTCGATATTTTGATTCCCGAGTTGACATTGAAAATCGTTATAAGATGGTGTGGCCCAGTTTAGAATCACTTCGTCCCCCACGGATACTTTGGTCACGGCTTCGCCAATGGCTTCTACAACACCTGCCCCTTCGTGTCCCATAACAATGGGCATTCCCCAATTTAAGGAGTCATAATCGGTATGGCATATTGCCGCTGCTTTCACTTTAACCAACACCTCATCACCTTGCGGTGGATGTATTTCAGTTTCTTCAATTCTGAACGTTCCGTCTCCAGGTGCTATGATGCTTTTTGATTTCATTATTTTGTGGTAATTAAATTTTGAAATTTTTTGAATATCAGATGTACTCAGGAATCTGTTCATGACAAGATACCGTGCTGTACAAAGGATACCTAAAACAAATAATTGTTAATGTTGCTTAACTGCCTTTCTTGATTATTTGTCCTATAATTTCTTCATTAAATAATTCTTGTCAACTTCCCCGTTTTAACCACAGTTTGCTATAAAAAACTGTCTTGTATATTACATTTTTAAAATTATCATTTTTGTATCTAAATTTTAAAAAAATATACTTTACTTGATAAAATACTTTACTTTTTTGCTTAAATA
>JBHJJC010000070.1:0-10350 GCA_050042945.1 Croceivirga sp. | reverse complement strand
GGTATTCCCCCGTACCAATCTCCATCACTAACCACTGACCTGTTCGATATGCGATACGTCTTCTTAAAATTAGGATCGTAGAATGTATTTCCGATAATACCATGGTTCTCAGGATACAATCCTGTTGCCAAGGTGTAATGGTTTGGAAAGGTCTTCGTAGGATATGACGGTATCAAACTGGTGGTAAAGCTTCCATTTCGCCTCATTTCCAAAATGCTATTGGCTTGGTGCAACTCGACATAATCATGACGAAAACCATCAATGGAAACCATGATAACATATGGACTCGCCTGAGCTTTTTTACTATTTGTAATGGCATTGGAAACAATCTCCTTTTCCAAATAGCTTTTATAACTATCGTTTTGGGCGTACAATGAGACGTTGAGTATACCACTTACAACGAAAAATAAGATTGGCAATACGGTTATTCTGCGCATGAAAGCAAGCTACAAAATATGAGGTAATTTAAACCTCGCCGCCATAGCAAAGATTTGAATGAATCGGTCTTCTAATGCAATTACAGTTCGTCAGAAAAAAGAAGATAGCCAAACTCCTTACTACTTACTCCTTACTCCTTACTAGAGTAACTTTTTCTTCATTTCCTGAACAATATTAAAGGCTGCAGGGCAAATGGCGACATTCTTCAATGTAAGATTACTGATTTGATGGAACTTCTTTCGATTGGTATGCGGAAACTCGCGGCACGCCTTCGGCCTGACGTCATAAATCGAACAGTAATTATCCGCTCCGAGAAAAGCACAGGGCAACTGTTGTAAGACGTAGTCTTGGTCTTCATCCAAACGTAGATAAGCATCAATGAAGGCCGAAGGTTTCATTCGAAAATGCCTGGCAATACGTTCAATATCAGCATTTGTAAATAGCGGTCCCGTGGTTTTACAGCAGTTCGCGCATTGCAGACAGTCCGTTCTTGAAAATTCTTCATCATGCAATTCGCGCATGGTATAATCCAAATCTTTTGGCGGCTTTCGTTTAAGCCTTTGGAAAAATTTCTTATTCTCCGAATATTTTGTGGCGGCTTCTTTGGGAAGCTTTTCAATACTTGGTTGCATCGAACAAACATAAAAAAAGAGGATTAAACCATTTTAAGCCATAAAAGTCACACCTTTGAGCTATGGATATTTTTGGAGCGGCAGCATTGGACTTTCAATCGGGAAATTACACTGAAAATATCAAAACTACTTCTTCCTTAAACGAGGAAGATGAACTTCCATTACCCTATCTTTTTCGAAATTTTGAAGACATGCCAATGATAGAGCGAACGGCCTTGAAGATGTGTAAGGGAAGTATTCTCGATATCGGTTGTGGCGCAGGTAGTCATTCCCTTCACCTGCAGAACAACAGGTTGGGAGTTACTGCACTCGACAGCTCAAAAGGAGCTATTGAGGTTTGTAAAAAAAGAGGAGTGAAAAAAGTGATTTTTTCTGATATCATGAATTTTTCAGACCGCACATTTGACACCCTTCTACTACTAATGAACGGTGTAGGCCTTGCAGGAAATATCAAGCAATTACCCCGTTTTTTGAACCATCTGAAAAGGCTATTGAAACCCGGTGGCCAAATACTGTTAGACTCCAGCGACATTATTTATATGTTCGATAAAGAAGACGATGGTGGCTACTGGCTACCGGGTGATGTAGACTATTATGGCGAAGTTTCGTTTCAAATGCACTATAGAGGGAAAAAAGGCCCGGTTTTTGAGTGGTTATATATAGATTTTGAAACACTATCCGATTACGCCCAAAAAGAAGATATGAATTGCGATATGATAGTAAAAGGCCAACACTACGACTATTTGGCAAAGCTTACCCCAAATAAATACTAGGTTTAAGTCAAAAACGTTTAAAACAAAAGAAGTCAATGAAAAAGTTTTTTGTCTTGTCCGTGCTTACTACACTACTTTTGGCAAGTTGCTCTAGTAGCGGAGACGATACGCCCGAGACGACCGATGATGATGGAGGCACCACAGTTGTAGATAAATCACAAAACCTTTTGGCTACTGGGGCCTCGGCAAATGACTTACTTTCCAATGCAAATTTTGACCGTCTCCTGGTTGAAGTCGCCTATGTTTCCGGTTTTCGCCCTACGGCACAAACCATGGATAATTTTGTACAATACCTTCGAGAGCATACATTTAAAGAGAGTATCGAAATTGAATATCTTGAACTGGACTCGCCCGACGAAGAGGATTTGACAATTCAAGAAATCGCCGATCTTGAAAGTGAGAACCGAACCGCTTATAATGATGGTACCACCTTAGCGATATATATATACTTTGCAGATGCCCCTTCTGACGACGATGAATTAGATGAAGGGCTGGTCACCCTTGGTGCAGTGTATCGCAATACATCCATGATTATTTTTGAACGTACCATACGCGCCTTGGCCTCAAGAAGTTTGTCCATTACGACCACTGATGTCGAAACAGCGACCTTAAACCATGAGTTCGGGCACCTTTTTGGCTTGGTCGATTTGGGCACAGTGCCCGTAAATGACCATGAAGACCCAGAGGCTGTCAATCATTGTAATGTTGAAGGTTGTCTAATGCAAGCACAAATAACTTTTGGTTCGCCAATGGCCCGCTCGTTGGTTTCAGGATCAAAAGAACATTTGGTTTCGGCCTGCTCCCTATCGGGGCAAGCCATTCTAAAAATGCTTGAGACCAACGCTGCGCGGAATCTTGCTGTTGTTCCTCTATTAGATGCAGAGTGTATTCTAGATTTACAGAGCAATGGGGGCAGATAACCTCAAATTTTTCCTTACGGATAATTTTTTGATTTATAGCAGTCCAAAAAGGTACAGTTAAGAATATTCGCTATCTTTCGATTAGTGCATCAATCTTAACTACCGATTCATGAAAAAATCAATTCTTTCTGTTTACCTACTAACTTGTTTTGTCGTTTTCCCACAGGGTAAAAAAAATTCTGAAGACAAGTCCATACTTGAAAAGGCGAATTTATCAGGTCTAAAATTTCGCAGTTTAGGTCCGGCTTTAACTTCGGGTCGCATCTCAGATATCGCGGTCAACCCAGACAATTTCAACGAATACTATGTGGCCACCTCCGCAGGCGGCGTATGGAAAACCATCAATTCGGGAAATACCTTTCAGCCTTTGTTCGACGAACAAGGTAGTTATTCCATAGGTTGCGTGACTTTGGACCCCAATAACCCCAATGTGGTTTGGGTAGGCACAGGCGAGAACAACAACCAACGCAGTGTATCTTACGGTGATGGCGTATACCGCTCAGAAGACGGGGGCAAAAGTTGGAAAAACATGGGACTCAAAACCTCTGAGCATATTGGTAAAATCATTGTTCACCCAAAAAATCCCAATGTAGTATATGTCGCCGCTATTGGGCCTTTATGGAGCTCTGGGGGTGAGCGCGGTCTCTACAAAACCGAAGATGGTGGCAAGACCTGGAATGCTATACTGACCTTAGATGAGCATACTGGTGTTACCGATGTGGTCATGGACCCTCGCAATCCTGAAGTGCTTTATGCTGCCGCTTTTCAAAGACGTCGTCACGTTTTTACCTATGTTGGTGGTGGACCTGGTTCTGGCATTCATAAATCAGAAGACGGTGGGGTCACTTGGAAAAAGACTAATAAGGGTCTACCATCTACCATGTTGGGAAGAATTGGCTTGGCCATTTCACCGGCCAATCACGAATACTTGTATGCCATCGTAGAGGCTTCAGAAGAAAAAGGTGGGTTCTTCCGTTCTACCAACAGAGGGGCTTCTTGGGAAAAGCGGGGAGGATATTCAACCAGTGGAAATTATTACCAAGAGAATTTTGCCGATCCCAATGATCCAGACCGTGTATATGCCATGAACAATTGGATGCGAGTCACCCACGATGGGGGAAAGACTTTCGACTACGTTGGCGAAGATTTTAAACATATCGACAACCATGTAATTTGGATAAATCCCAACAATAATGACCACTTACTTTCAGGAAATGATGGAGGGATATACGAAACATGGGACGCAGGCAAACATTGGACGTTCAAACCCAACCTACCCGTCACCCAATTCTATAAAGTTGCCGTTGACAATGCCAAACCGTTCTATAATATTTACGGCGGTACCCAAGATAACTTTAGTTTAGGTGGGCCATCACGAACGGTAAGCAGCAATGGGCCGAATAATTTTGACAGGTTCATTACCCATGGAGGTGATGGTTTTGAATCACAGGTCGATCCTGAAAATCCCAATATCGTTTATGCACAATCCCTATATGGTAATTTAGTTCGTTACGACAAGTTAAGTGGTGAAGAGAAGGGAATTCAACCCAAGGAGCGTAAAGGTGAGAACAGTTACCGATGGAATTGGGATGCCCCTTTGGCAGTTAGTCGTCATCAATCGGGCCGTGTCTTTTTCGCAGCCAATAAGTTATTCAAAAGTGATGATAGAGGAAACAGCTGGGAGGTCATTAGCGATGACCTTACCCAAAATATTGACCGAAATAAGCTTAAGGTTATGGGAAGGGTACAAGGTATCGATGCCGTTGCCAAAAATCAATCCACCTCGCCTTATGGCACCATTGTTACTTTTTCAGAATCTCCGAAGAACGCCGATGTATTATATGTCGGGACGGATGACGGATTGATTCAAATCACTGAAGATGGTGGACAAAACTGGCGAAAGGTGTCCAATTTCCCTGGGGTACCCGACAGAACTTATGTAAATGCCGTTTTTGCTTCAAAACATAATGAAAATGTGGTGTACGCCTGTTTTAACAACCATAAAAACGGAGACTTCAAACCATATGTTTTGGTCAGTATGAATAAAGGTAACTCATGGTCGCCAATTTCAGCAAACCTGCCCGAAAGAGGTTCGACCTATGCCATTGAAGAAGACCATATCGATGAGAACCTCTTGTTCGTTGGTACAGAGTTTGGCGTGTTCTTTTCCGATAACCAAGGGGCGGAATGGAAACAATTAAAGGGAGGGTTGCCCACCATTGCAGTTCGTGATATAGCTATTCAAGAAGACCATAATGATTTGGTTTTAGGTACTTTCGGCAGGGGCTTTTATGTATTGGATGATTATTCCAGTTTGAGGGGAATTCAGTCAAAATTGGATGATGAGGCCACGATGTTCAGCATACGGGATGCATTACAGTTTGAATTATCCTATCCCTTAGGATTGCCCCATAAAGCCTTTATGGGAGACAATTTTTACATTGGGGACAATTTAGGTGCTGAAGCCATTTTTACATGGTATTTAAAAGAGGGTATCAAGAGCAAAGAAGACCAACGGAAAGAACGGATCAAAGACTTCGCCAAAGAGGGTAAAGACGAATCCTATCCTACCTATGACACCCTATCTGAGGAAGCATCAGAAACGGAACCACAATTGGTGCTCACCGTTACAAATAGTACCGGGGAAATCGTTCGAAAGCTTCTGACCGAACCTTCAGCTGGACTGAAACGAATGCATTGGGATTTACGATTTGCTTCTCAAGAGCCCATTAGTTTTAACAAACCTTCTTTTTACAATCCCTTTGGTGGAGCGTCTAAAGGGGCATTGGTGTCACCCGGAACGTATACCGTGATGCTTTCAAAACTGGTTGATGAGATAGAAACACCACTTTCACAGCCTGTGTCTTTCGAGGTGGTACCATTGAATAACACGGTACTTCCCACAGATGATCGTGACGCATTGGCACGGTTTCAACAACAAGTAGATTATTTATCGGGAAAAGTAGGGAGTGTTCAAAATTCCCTTTCAGAACTATCAGATGAACTGCGTTACATGAAAGAGGCCATTAAACGCACTCCAACGAGTCAAATCGAACTCATGAAAGACTGGAAGGCCCTAGACAGGGAGATTTCTGAAATTCAGAGAAAAATCAGTTGGGACAGAATCGCTTCCCGTTTGGATATTGACAAACCTCCGACCATCGGTAACCGCATTGGTTATCTGGTTTATGAGCAGAGTAATTCGACAGGAGCTCCGACAGAAACCCACAAAAGCACATTTGCCATTGCTAAAGAGGAATTCTCTCCTATTTATGAGCAATCCAAAAATTTGGTGAATAATAAGTTTGATGCTTTTCGAAAAAAATTGAAGGAATTTGGTGCACCTTATACCCCCGGAAATGTTTACTTTTTGGATTAGAAAACAGTGAGGTCGAAGTTGGCCCGATATCAAGAAGTCCTAAAATGATACTCGGGATAAAGAAGGAATATGGTGCATTTTCTTAAGGTCTGATTTTGCTGGCTGTAATAACAGCTGCAATAATTTGGTCGAACCGGATGTAAAAACCAAACCCCTCGAAAGCATAATGTCTTAGTCCTTACTATTCGATGAAGAATTCGACAAGGACCTGGGTCAGTGAAACGCATGGAACGGCGCTGCTTTTAATGATGTAATTCAGTATTACCACCCTGAACAATTATCACTTGAAAACAATCTTCCAAAAATCAATGTAGAATCGCAAGCAGTTTCTGAAATTCATCAGTTTTTAGATTTCCACTTCATTCCAAACAGTAGCCGAGTCAAAGCTGTGTTCTTGATTATAAAATGATATAAAGTCCATATAGTGCTGATACAGATTACCACCGAAATCAGAAACTTTAAATAAATGCTAAGATTCCATTGCAGTACATAATACCCAGAAGCCACTATAACAGCTTGATGTAAGATATAAAAAGGGTAAATGGCCGTATTCAAATACGTTAATCTTGAACTGGGGTAATTCAGATATTTGATGGTGTAGCCTACTGAGGCTAGTATTATCGACCAAATATGCAGCCCATTTAACACCCCATACTGATACAGCCAAAAGTCTTGTTTGTTAGGTTTCGAAACCTCCCAGTTCCAGTAGTATTTCCACATCAAAATCGTAGCAAGAACTAGGGCCATAGTCAAAAACAACTTCCTATGGCGAAGACATGTTTCCCAAAATGTATGAATCCCGCTTAACAAAAAACCCAGTAGATAGAATGTGATTGAAGAAACGAAAACGTACCAATCGTCTATTAAGCTTCCTTGTTCGGGCCAATCGACAAACAGTAAAAAAATGTAAAAGACGAAAGGCAGGCCTACTATCAAACAAGACATTGGATAATCAAAGAATTTTCCCAAAAGCGGCTTTACGTTATCAAACCATTTGATTTTGGCTAAAGAAAATATTGGTAACAAAAGAATGGTGAACACAAAAAGATAGGCAACAAACCACATATGACTCCAAGTAAAGGATCCCTCAGGATAAGGAACAATTTCATAAACCGACGGATAGAATTCAAAATACCCCATTGCAATCTTTCCTTCCTGCAGCCATTCGAAATACACTTGGATTGGTGTAATAAGAAATATAGCAAACACCAATGGTATAAAAAGGCGCACAAAACGTTCCCCAAAAAAATTTAGCACTGATCGCCTCCGAAGAGAAAATCGAACGCCAATTCCTGAAATAAAAAATAGCAAGGGCAATCGCCATTGATGCATCCACCAAACAATACGTGTAATCCAAGGAGAAGTTGTAGTACTGTTGATTTCCCAATGATAGTGCTCGACAAATGGAACAGCACAATGAAAGACGATTAAGGTGGCGAATGCCAAAACCCTAAGCCAATCTATATAGTGTAAACGTGTTGCTTTCATCTTATTGATTCAGTTGGTGTATATCAATAAGACGTCTTTCAAATAAAAGTGGTTGTCTGGCGATTAGGGAATGTTCAAATATTTATGTGTTTGAAGCGATACTTTCCATTGTGGATTATTCATCACATAATCGACGATTAGTGGAGTAACTTTTTCACGAACGCTCCATTCGGGCTGTAAATAAAGTACGCAGTCTTTCCCTGCTTCTTTGGCGTGTTCCTCAGCGAACTTAAAGTCACTTTTATTGTACACAATGACCTTAAGCTCGTGGGCCTTTTTATGGATATCACCCACAGGTGGTTTTAGCTTTTTTGGTGAAAGGCAAATCCAGTCCCATTGTCCCGTCAAAGGGTATGCACCTGACGTTTCGATGTGCGTTTGCAAATTCCGGCTTTTTAATCCTACAGTTAGGGGTCCCATATCCCATGTTAGGGGTTCCCCTCCGGTGACTACAATGGTATCAGAATACTTTGATGCGTTTTTAACAATTTCATTGATTTTTGTAGGGGGATGTTTTTCAGCATCCCAACTTTCTTTGACATCACACCAATGGCAACCGACATCGCAACCTCCTACTCTAATAAAATAAGCGGCGGTCCCCTTGTGATACCCCTCGCCCTGAATGGTATAAAACTCTTCCATTAAGGGAAGCATAAACCCTTTATTCACCAAATCCATTACACCTTCTATAACCATTCGGCAAAGATAAGGTTAGAGATAAGTTGAAAAAAAGGAATCCCTATCGCTTTAGCGTAAAATGACCGGTTCTTTTCTGAAGATTTCCATTAAAATCGATTGCTTCAAGAATAAACCAATAATCGGAAGAAGGTAAAAGTTGATTCTGAACCCGACCATCCCAACTATCGGAAAACCCGTTCAATTGACTTAATAGTTTACCATAGCGATTGAATATTTTTAGGGAAACACTTTGATACGTTTCCTCAGTAATACCAAGCACTTCAAGAAAATCATTATTGTTATCGGCATTTGGGGTAATAAAATTTGAAATTCCAATCACTCCAATCTCAAGAGCATCACCCCCACAACCATTTTTATCCGCGGCGTAAACCATGTGCATTCCAGGGAGCACATTATTGAAAATGGGGGAATCTTGAAAAGGTCCGAATGGATTGTCAAGTGAAAATTCATAGTCCCCCAACCCGAGTTCCTCTTTTTCAATTACGATACTATTGATCCCATCAACTTGTTCTGATGTAATCAGGTCCAAACGTAAATTTGGTGCCTCTGAAGCCTTTACCTCAATGGTTTTTGTGGGCGAAATACAGCCATTTTCTGATATGGCCAACACTTCATAGATTCCTGGTTCGGATAATGAGGCAGTATTTTCAGTACTGACCACAGCATTATTGGCATCTTTCCATTCATATATGTACTCACCTTCGGCATCAAAAATTTCAACCGTTTCGGTCGTACCAGTACATACTTGAATTTGATTGGGCAATGAAAAATCAACCAACGGCAAAACAGCTAAGCGAACATGGGGCCCTATTCCAAAACAGGCCCCATCTGTCTGATTTTCCACACGAACAAAGAGTATTTGGGAAAAAGCGACCTCATTTCTGTAGACCTCATTAATTTCCTGTTCTTCCAACAATGCATTTTCGGCGGTTCTGTAAAAACTGGCCTTTAGGTTTTGACCCAATGGAAACAAATCCAGTAGCTCTGCTTCAATGGCTCTCAAATCAAACTCATAAAACCCATCTGGCTCATCACCATCACACAATTCGATTTCCGCTACGAAATCAGTTGGAAAAGAAGTAATCGACACTTCTAAGTTTACCGTTGCTATGGCATAGCAACCAAAGCTCGTCTCAACACGGGCATAAACCATATTGGCCACAGCATTTGAGAATGGCGAAGTGTTTATCTCATTTACGGAAGCCTCGGCCTCTGAAAATAAGAGGTGATAAGTCACCTCCATATCGGTATCACCTAGCGTAACAATATCAGTCGCCTCATTGAGGTTGAAATCAACAATTCCATCAGGATTGCCATCTTCATCACAATTTTTAAATAACAAGGTAGTTTCAATGAGCGGTAGCGGATGGATTGTTCCGACCACTTCGGTTCGTTTTCCCTCAATGCACCCATTAACTGAGGCAAGAACAAAATAGGACGTCGTCTCATTTAAAACAGGAGTTAAAAAGTTACTACCGCTATATATCAAATTTCCACCGTCAGGTGCATCGAACCATAACACTTCTCCCTCGGTTGCTTCTGCAGATAATTGAAGATTACCAGGACCACAATTGGCCATTTCAGTAGTTGCTTTAATTTTAGGTACTCGAAGTTTCGTACTAGCAGATAATTGCAACTCTGGGTCATCTGTAAATCCGCCATATTCAACGATATATCCTTTTGGTTGGAAATCACCAAGTTGATCTCCCTCATTACTTAAATCGTTCCAAGAACCAGGTATACCTACATTTGGACTGGTAACGTGGGCATAGTCCTCCCCTTCACAACAATTATTGGGTTCATTGGTATTCCAGAATTCAAAATTGGGCGAGGACCCACTGATTCCACCGTTCCAAAAAATCGTTCCGGCCTCTGGTCCGGTCATCCACCGCCAAATACCTTCGTTGGTCTCATCACTACCGCCTATCCAACCGTCGCCTGCAGCCTGTTCGCCAGAAAGTTGTGCCTCTTCAGGTGAGGTAATGGAAGCTAAATATCCACGAAGTCCGAAATACGTTCTA
>JBHJJC010000069.1:0-24432 GCA_050042945.1 Croceivirga sp. | reverse complement strand
CATTATTTAGCTAATATTATTAAACAAAAATCGTTAAGATGACAAAAATTATCCCAATCATGGTGTCAGTGTTGATGATTGCCGCCATAGGCTGTAACGATTCAGATGATTTGCCAGCTGGGGGCAATGAGTACTTGATTGCCGTTCCTTTAACCACTGATCTGGTTTCTTTTAAAAAAGAGGCGGTTGAAGTTACCGACCCTGTCGAAATAAATGAGTCAGGTAAGATTTATGCATATAAAAACTACATTTTTGTGAATGACATGTATAGAGGCCTTCATGTGTTGGATAATACTGACCCTGCTGCCCCAAAACCTATAAAGTTTATCAAATTGGAAGGTAACAATGATATTTCAATTAAGAATGATCGATTGTATGCCGATAGCTATGGCGATTTGGTAATTATGGATATTTCGGACATTAATAATATTGGAGATATCAAACGAATGGAAAATGCCATTTATCAAGAATTTTGGTGCACGGTTGGTTTTGATGTGGAATGGCCCCAAGCAGATGCCTACGATTATGACGAAGTGGACGCCCAGCGACATGCCATTGTGGGATGGGAAACCAAGACCGTTCGAATGAAAGAGGAAGACTTTGCCATGAAGTACGGTTTCGGTTTCTTGGAAGGCGATGCCGTTGCAAACTCAGATAGTGCAAGCCCCGAAACAGGGCAAGGTGGTTCATTGGCACGTTTCAGGATTGTCGGCGACTATTTATACGCAGTGGAGTGGGCCAGCATCAACGTTTTTGATATTACGGACCTTGATACGCCAAAAGTTTTGGAAGAGGTTTACGTCAACGGTACGGTTGAAACGATTTTTAGTCAGGGAGAACTTTTGTTTCTAGGTGGTACCCAAGGCATGTACATCTATGATATTTCTGAACCGGCTACACCAACTTTTATAGCTGACTTTGAGCATGGAACGGCCTGTGACCCCGTAGTGGTCGATAATGATTATGCCTATGTGACATTACGCGGTGGTAATTTCTGTGGAACTGTGGAAAGTGGATTGTATGTTGTTGATATTTCCAATATTCAAGAACCCGAATTGGCGGTTATTTATCCGATGGATGAACCCTACGGACTTGGAGTCAAAGGAAATCAACTGTATATCTGCGATGGCGCTTCAGGACTCCGGGTTTTTGATAAAACCAACCCACCCAATATTGAACCGCTAAATCACTTTGAGGGCATCGTTACCTACGATGTAATCCCTATGGAAAATCAACTGCTTATGGTCGGTGATGGTGTGCTATATCAATATGAATATTTGGAGAACGACCTCAGATTGATTAGTACCTTAAATTTAAAGAAACAATGAAACCGATTTGTATCAAGGTAGCGATTACAGCTTTGGTGGTTTTGGGTTTACTTTCCTGTTCATCCAATAATGAACGTGACAATGAAGATTTGGAAGCCCAATTTGATACTCTTGTTGCCCTGTCAAAAAGTATGTCTTGTGATAATAACACCGAATGGCGGTTTGCAGGAATTGGAGATAAACCTTGCGGCGGACCTACGGGCTACATTGCCTACTCTGTCAGAATGGATACGGTAGATTTCTTACATCGATTGCGTAAGTACAATGAGTCGGTTCGTGAAAGGAATATACGTGAAGGTTTGGTCTCAGATTGTGCTCTAGAACCTGCACCTATTGGAGTGCAATGTCAAAATGGGGCAGCGGGTCTGGTCTATGTGTCATGTTATTTAGAGCCTGATAGCGGCCCTTGTGAAGCAGCAATCCCCAAGTACTATTATGACGCTAATGATGGCGTATGCAAAGAATTTGTGTGGGGTGGCTGTGGCGGCACCGTACCCTTTGACACCCTGAGTGAGTGTAAGGAATGAGAGCAGCAGTAGGGTTGCCATATTTTTAAAAGATTACGAATTAATGGTGTTTTTCTATGGAATCTAAAGGGTGGTGTTATAATTGTCTTTAGGGTCATTCAGCGTTTCAAGCCAAAGTATAGCGTAGCATTTTCATGTTATTAAATAACACAGCGCGTTCAAAATCAGGCTTTTTTGACGCCTGTATTTTTTTACTTTCAAAAGGTTGTCAAAAAATAAAATTAAAAATAGACCTACTTTTGTTTTAATTAAAACCAATTTGATGCCCAAGAACTTAGTCATAGTCGAATCACCAGCGAAGGCTAAAACCATCGAGAAATTTTTAGGAAAGGATTATCAGGTGGAGTCCAGTTTTGGACATATAGCCGACTTACCCTCAAAAGAATTGGGTGTTGATGTAGAGAAGAATTTCGAGCCTAAATATATCGTCGATAAAGAGAAAAAAGCTTTGGTCAAGAAGCTGAAAGACCTCTCGAAAAAGGCAGACACTATATGGTTGGCCAGTGATGAAGACCGCGAAGGAGAAGCCATATCTTGGCACTTGGCAGAGCAATTGGGTTTGGATAGGGATAAAACAAAACGAATCGTATTCAACTCCATCACAAAATCGGCGATTAAAAGAGCCATTGAAAACCCACGTACCATAAATTATGATTTGGTCAACGCGCAACAGGCGCGTCGTGTTTTAGATCGATTGGTGGGCTATCAACTATCGCCCGTACTTTGGAAAAAAATCAGGCCCGGACTATCGGCAGGTCGGGTGCAATCCGTTGCCGTACGATTAATTGTGGAGCGCGAGCGCGACATTGATGCTTTTGAACCACAAGCTAGTTTTAGAATAAAAGCTTCCTTCCGCACAGCAGATGGTAAAAACTTTGATGCAAAACTGAATAAAACCTTTGGTAGCAAGGAAGAAGCTGGGACATTCCTTAAAAAAAATATAGCGGCTGATTTTTCAGTGGCAAAACTGGATAAAAAACCAGCCAAAAAATCTCCGGCGGCACCATTTACGACATCGACACTACAGCAAGAGGCTTCCCGTAAACTCTATTTTTCAGTTGGGCGAACCATGCAGGTGGCCCAACGCCTTTATGAGGCCGGGTTGATTACCTATATGCGAACCGATAGTGTCAATCTTTCCCAAGAAGCCCTTAATGCGGCTAAGAGCGCTATCATTTCTAATTATGGAGAGGAGTACAGCACGGTCAGAAATTACACTGGTAAGTCAAAAGGGGCACAAGAAGCGCACGAAGCCATTCGTCCAACCGACATGAATCAACAATCCCCCAGTCTTGAACGGGATCAGTCGAAATTATATGAATTGATTTGGAAGCGAACCTTGGCTTCCCAAATGAGTGACGCGCAACTGCAACGAACCAACGTCAAAATCGAGGCAAGCGGACATGATGAAGAATTCAGTGCCAATGGTGAGGTAGTCACGTTCGATGGTTTTCTAAAAGTATATTTAGAAGGTGTTGATGAAGAAGATGCCATAGAACAAGAGGGTATGCTTCCGGCAATGCGCGTAGGTGAAAAACTGAAGAACAACTATATCAGTGCTACCGAAAGATTCTCAAGGCCACCGTATCGATATACCGAGGCGTCGTTGGTTAAAAAATTAGAGGAATTGGGTATAGGTAGGCCTTCTACCTATGCACCGACCATTTCGACCATTCAGAACCGTGGGTATGTTCAAAAAGGAACTATAGAAGGCACTGACAGGGCCTATATAGAGATTGTTCTAGAAGCCGAGCAACTTTCTGAGAAAAAGCTGACCGAAATGGTGGGCTCCGATAAAGGAAAATTGGTGCCAACGGATATCGGAATGATTGTCAATGACTTTTTGGTCAATCATTTTTCAAGTATTCTGGACTATAATTTTACGGCACAACTCGAAGAAGACTTTGATGAAATTGCTTCTGGTGATGAAGATTGGCAGAAAGTGATGCGCGAATTCTATGATAATTTTCATCCTACCGTGCTGGATGTTGAAGAAAATGCGGAACGGGCCAGTGGCGAACGCGTTTTGGGTAAAGATCCAAAAACAGGCAGGCAAGTTGCTGCGCGGTTGGGACGGTTCGGTCCAATGGTACAAATCGGTACGGTTGAGGAAGAGGAAAAACCACTGTTTGCCAGCTTGTTGCCTGACCAGTCCATTTCAACGATAACATTTGAAGAGGCCATGGAGCTCTTTCAATTGCCCAAAAAACTTGGGGTGTATGAAGGGGAAGAGGTCGAGACCAATGTTGGCCGGTATGGACCCTATGTCCGCTTTGGAAAAAAATTCATTTCACTGGATAAGGGAGAAAGTGCATTTGACGTTGATATGGACAGGGCCATTGAGCTCATCAAGGAAAAACAAAAGGCCGATGCCCCTATTGCCAATTATGAAGGTAAGGACGTCACCAAGGGTACTGGTCGGTTTGGGCCCTTTATCAAATGGGACGGTATGTTCATTAATGTGAACAAGAAGTACGACTTTGATAATTTATCGCAAGCAGATATCGAAGAATTGATTGAGACCAAAAAGCAAAAGGAAAAAGATAAGCTTATACAATCTTGGCCCGAAGAGGGCATTCGTATCGAAAAAGCCCGATGGGGAAGGCACAATATCATTAAGGGGAAAATAAAGATCGAGCTTTCAAAAGATGTTGATGCCACAAAGGTTTCATTGCAAGAGGCGCAAGCGTTGATCGAGAAAAAAACCCCGAAAAGAAAAACAAAATCCAAAGCAAAAGCAAAATAATACGATTCTACTATGGCATTTGATTTTTTAGTGCCAGTAAGTGAAAAGGTTTTGGCCTTTTCTGAATTCTTACCCCCACAGGCACTGGGAAAAAACATTTATAAACACACTGAAAAAAAGGGACTTCCCGTTTTTGCGAATGCCACGGTGGCTATTTTTGGTGTATTGGAGTCCCGAAACGCCTTTGAAAAGAAACCGGAAAAGCTGGATATGGATTCCATCAGAATAGAGCTGTACCGCTTAATGATGGGTAATTGGAATGCCACTATAATAGATATCGGTGATGTGGAAGAGGGCGACTCTGTAGAAGATACCTATTTCGTTGTCAGACAGATTATGGCCGGATTGCTTGAAGAGAACATTATACCGGTAATTATTGGAGCAACCCAAGATATTACCTTCCCTACCTATCGTGCTTTTGACGGAATCAAGGATATGATCAATTTGGTCAGTATCGATAGTCGATTTGATTTTGGTGAGGATGACGAGTTGATTTCTTCTGAATCATACATGAGTAAAATCATAACCGATAAGCCCAATAACCTATTTAACTTCTCCAATCTGGGTTACCAAAGCTATTTCAACGCCCAAGAAGAGATCGATTTGATGGATCGTCTATTTTTTGATGCCTATAGATTGGGTGAAATCGTATCTGACATCACCATGGCTGAACCTATTTTGAGAAATGCCCATTTGGTCAGTCTTGATATGCGCGCCGTGAAGGCAAGTGAGATGGGGGTTTCTTCAAGTTTTTCGCCCAATGGTTTTGATGGTCGAGAGATTTGTGCGATTTCACGTTATGCGGGTATTAGTGATAAGGCACGCGCTTTTGGGGTCTATGAAATCGAGAACACCACGTTATCATTCAAATTGGTAGCCCAATTATTATGGTACTTTATTGAAGGGCTAAGCTTTCGTATACAAGAAGTGCCGAGCTCGAATGATGAAGATTTCACCAAATTTACTGTCCCTACCGATACCGAAGAATTGATTTTTTACAAAAGCCATGTCACCCAACGCTGGTGGGTAGAAGTCCCTTCCGTTTTACCAGAGCATACTAAAAACAATTCAATGGCGTTATTACCATGCACTCAACAGGACTATTTAGAGGCATGCAATCAAAATATTCCTGAGCGGTGGCTCAAGGCTTACAAGAAAGGCTTGAACTGAACAAAATATTTTTGGCTGATAAACAGTATCGGCACAATAATTTAATCAAATTGAAGTTTTGTGATTATGAAATTGTGTTGCACAGTTTACAATCTTAAATCGAAAATTTAACCTAAAGTATGAGAAAGCTAATAGTATCATCTCTAGTACTTGTTTTTTTAATGACCAGCTGTGGGTCGAAATCAAGGTCGAAGGGTGAGTTGGTTGGTGTGCAAGGGAAAAAATGGTATCCCGAGAAGCCCTATGGAATGGAATTGATACCTCGCGGGTCCTTTATTATGGGTAAGGCCGACGAGGACCAAGCTAAAATATTGAATGCTCCGACGAGAACGGTAACCGTTCGATCATTTTATATGGACGATACGGAGATTACAAATAGCGAATACCGTCAGTTCGTGGAATGGGTGAAAGATTCTGTGGCCCGAACCAAAATGGCCATCTTGGCCGATGAATTAGGTCTGAGTCCAGAAGACGATGATTCCATCGGAGAATTCGCATTTAAAAGTGCAGATACGACCAAACTATCCGTTTGGGAAAAATACAAAATCGATAATTATTTGGGAATGGGTGACGATCCTTATGAAGGTTATGCCCTGAACAAAGACGTTGATTTAGTGTGGAATACAGACGACTATCCAGATGAATATTATGCTGAGATTATGGACTCTCTCTACCTATCGGAAGAAGAGACCTACAACGGCCAGCGCACTATTGACGTTAAACAACTGAAGTACAAATACAACTGGATGGATATTGAAGCGGCTGCACGAGCTAAAACGGGCAAGCGAAGTGATTTCATAAAATCGGAACAGTTAGAGATTTATCCTGATACCACGGTGTGGATTCGTGATTTTGAATATTCCTACAATGAGCCGATGCACAACGATTATTTCTGGCATGATGCCTATAGCGATTATCCCGTCGTTGGAGTAAATTGGCAACAGGCCAAGGCTTTTTGCCATTGGAGAACGAAATTCAAAAATGATGATCAGAAAAGTCGTGGAAAGCAATTTGTGAACCAGTTTCGTTTACCTACTGAGGCAGAATGGGAATATGCCGCTCGCGGAGGTATCGAAGGGGGTACCTATCCTTGGGGTGGACCATACGTCATCAGTGATACAGGTTGCTTTATGGCAAACTTTAAACCACAGCGAGGAGATTATGCCGCTGATGCAGCATTGTATACTGTAGAGGCGAAGTCTTACGAGCCAAATGAGTTTAACCTTTATAACATGGCGGGTAACGTATCAGAAAGGACCAACTCCAGTTATGACCCCGGGGCATATGATTATGTGTCGACCATGAATCCTAATGCAGGGTCAGGGCAGAATATGCGGAAAGTCATTCGAGGAGGATCGTGGAAAGATGTTGCTTATTTTTTACAGGTAAGTACCCGAGATTACGAGTATCAAGATTCAGCGAGAAGTTATATTGGTTTTAGAACCGTACAAGATTATATGGGAGAAGAAGATTCTACCCGAGGGCAAGGCCTTCCAAACAGATAAAAAAGCAATTAACGAAAAAGAATTTAAGAACCAGTAACCAATTCTTATTTATATACTTAATTAAAACTAAAATTATGGCACAGTCAAAATCAGCTAAGAAATTAATGAACATGACCTATGGTCTTGGAGCATCAGTGGTAATCATCGGTGCATTGTTTAAAATTCTCCACTGGGAGTTCGGACCATTAACAGGTGGATTACTACTTGCGATAGGTCTTATTACTGAAGCATTGATATTCGCTATTTCTGCATTCGAACCTGTAGATGACGAATACGATTGGTCTTTGGTATACCCTGAGTTGGCCAACGGTCAATCCAAGGGAAACAAAAACGAAGTTAAAGAGGCCCAAGAATCAGAGGGTATTCTTTCCAGAAAGTTGGATGAAATGTTGAAAGAGGCGAATATCGATGCGCAGTTGTTCAATAGCTTGGGTGAAAGCATCAGAAGTTTTGAAGGTGCAGCAAAAGATATTGCCCCTACTACTGATGCGATTCAAAACACACAAAAATATTCTGAGGAGCTGTCTCATGCTGCTGCCCAGATGGAATCATTGAACAGTTTGTACAAGGTACAATTGGAGAGTGCTAGCCGTCAGGCTTCCATTAACGAAGAAGTGGTAGAAAATGCTGGTGCTTTAAAAGAGCAAATGGAATCTTTAGCAACTAACCTTTCTTCTTTAAATGGAGTTTATGGTGGTATGCTATCTGCAATGGCCAAAAACTAATTGGGTCCCCAAATAAACCAAACGTTAATCACATTTAATTAAAACCAATTAGTAAAATGGCAGGAGGAAAACAAACACCACGTCAGAAGATGATCAACTTAATGTATTTGATCTTCATCGCGATGTTGGCCTTAAATATGAGTAAAGAGGTTCTTGCAGCTTTCGGTTTGATGAACGAAAAGCTAGAGACCTCAAACGATAAGATGACCGCAAGTAACGAGGGCTTTTTAGAAGGTCTGGCGACTAAAGCTTCTGAAAACGAAGAAGAGTATGGTAATTTATATAAGAATGCCCAAACGGTCAAGGAACTTTCTGATAAGTATTACAATTACTTGCAGGAATTGAAAAAGGGAATGATTGAAGGGTTGGAAGACCCAAAAGATTATGTGGTCATGGATAAGCCAGATTATCTAGACAACCTTTTCTTTCAAGGCGATAATCTAAAACCTGAAGGAGAGCAGTTTTTGAGCAGTATTAACAACTATCGTGATGGTGTGATCAATGCATTACCCAAGGATAAGTTTACCGAAATCAAGGATGCCGCAAAAACAAGGTTTTCTACGGGTGACAAAGATGGTAAAGTAGAGAAACGTGATGGTACACGTCAAGACTGGATGCACTATCACTTTGAAGGATTTCCATTGGTTGCTTCGTTAACTAAGATTACCCAGTTGCAAGCAGACATCAAAACAACCGAGCAGGAGGTATTAAAAAGTCTTTTGGAAGGGAATTTGACTGCTGCTGTTTCTTTGAAAAACTTTGCGACATCATTGAATGCATCGAAGTCTGCTTTTTACAGTGGTGAAAAGTACGATGGTAAGATAATAATCAGCAAAACCGATAAAACGTCAACTCCAGTTAGAGCTGAATTGACCTTGGACGGTAGAAAATTGGCTGAAGGAAAAGATTTCCGTTTAGAAGCTGGTGGAGTTCAAATGTTGATCGGTGCAGGTGCTGCAGGCGATCACGAAGTGGCAGGTATGCTTTACTTCATGCAAGATGGAAAGGAAATTGAGGTGCCGGTTGCCAATAAATTTGCTACTATATCCAAGCCAAATGCTGCCGTAATTGCTGCTGATAAAATGAACGTGGTTTATCGTGGTGTAGCGAATCCAATGACAATTTCCATTCCTGGTATTCCAGATAATAAAGTATCTGCTGCTGCTGCTGGTCTTAGAAAAGTGAGCGGTAGTAAGTATATCATGAATCCTGGTACAGGACGAACGGTTACGATCAATGCCTCAGGTGTGTTGCCTGATGGTCAGAAAATCAGTACTCCAGCTACGTTCCGTATCAAAGATATTCCTCGACCAGCTGGTACCGTTCGTGGTGAAGCCGGTAGTGCAAAAATGCCAAGAAGAAACCTTGAAATTTCGACCATTGGTTCGATGTTGGAAGACTTTGATTTTGATTTGAACCTAGCGGTAAGCGGCTTCAAGTTCAAAGTTCCAGGTCAACCCACGGTTAACGTGAATGGCAATAAATTGGATTCTAGGGCCAAATCAGCCCTGAAAAGAGCCAAAAGAGGTGATGCCGTGCAAATATTTGATATCAAGGCATATATCACCAACAACAAGAGCTACAAGTTGAAGAAAGTATCTCCTGTTGTAGTTGAATTGACAAACTAAGAAGACAATCATGAATTGGAAAAATGTAATCTTAATTGTAGCGCTGGGAGCTCTTCCGGTATCCTTAATGGCGCAGGCAAATATTTTAAATGCCAAAAAGCCTGAGGAAGTTGGTAAGAAAACCGAGGCGCAAATGGCTTCTGATGACGATAAGCCATTGGACTATGGTTATGTGGACGACAGGGATATCCTTTGGTCCAAGACCGTATGGGAAACCATTGATTTGGATGAACGCGTATACTTTCCATTGTATTATCCTACCGATACCATCGGTATTGGATTGGACAGAAGATCATTGTACCATGTTTTGATGAAAAATATCAAGAATGGAGAATTGACGGATGTTTACACAGATTCCTACTTTACCGAGAAGCGTAATTTTGCTGATTTGACGGCAACTTTACAAAAGGTGGATACCACCGATTTAGGATACGAACAGTTGAATGCAGGTGAGCAAATATCCCAAGAGTTTATTAACCGAAGGGATATCTCGGCTGCAGATATCGAAGAGTATCGAATCAAAGGTATCTGGTATTTTGACAAACGTCAAGGCGAATTGAAATACCGTTTGTTGGGTATTGCGCCAGTGGCTCCCGATGTAAACTTTATAGACGATGAGTCAGTAGATCCCGGTGAGAACAAGGTCGAACTGTTTTGGCTATGGTATCCAAGTGCCAGGGAAATTCTGCATAAGGCCAAAGTATTCAACAACAGGAATTCGGCCCAGCCCATTTCATATGATATGCTGTTGAATGCTAGAAGGTTCAACGGAGTCATCTATAAAGAAGACAATGTTCACGGTGACCGTGAAATTAACGACTACATTTTTGATAATGCCTTGTTCCAATTGCTGGAGGCGAACCGTATAAAGGAGACCGTCAGGGACCGTGAACAAGATATGTGGGCGTATTAAAAACAATCCAAAAGTTCGTTTGGTAATATGAATTGTTCCGAACGTCATTCGGAAGTACACCCAAAAATAATTTCCAATTCAAAAGCAAAGGCCCCGAAGAAATTCGGGGCCTCTTTTTTTATATTAATCTGTGATTCCTGCGAAGGCAGAAATGCATTTTCTACCTTTATCCCCATGGTAGTAGACTACATTATTGTAGGTTTAGGACTGGCAGGAATATCCTTTTGTGAGCAGCTTGAACAACATGACAAGACCTTTACGGTTATTTCTGACGATTCAGAACAAGCCTCACTGGTCGCAGGAGGGTTATACAATCCTGTAATACTAAAACGTTTTACCATGGCGTGGAAAGCGGATGTTCAAATGCAAATGGCCATGCCTTTCTATGTCGCTTTGGAAGAAAAACTGGGTGTTAAATTGGATTATAAGATTCCCGTCTACCGTCGATTGGTCTCGAATGAGGAGCAGAATAATTGGTTTGAAGCGTGCGATAGGGCACGGCTACAAGAATTTATGTCCACAACAATTGTCCAAAATACGAATCCGTCGATTGATGCCCCTTTTGGCCTGGGTAAAGTTATGCATACGGGCAGGGTCGATACCAGAATGCTCATTGAACGATATGGGTCATATTTAAGGGCAAGGCAAAAACTTAAAAAGGGGCCATTCTACTTTGACAGCCTTACCGTAGAAGAAGATGGGTTTCGCTACAAAGACATTCAAGCCAAGCATATCGTTTTTGCTGAAGGATTTGGTTTAAAAAGAAATCCGTTTTTCAGCTATCTGCCCCTAAATGGCACAAAAGGGGAGTTGTTGACCATTCATGCGCCCTCGTTAAAAGAAGAAAGTGTCATTAAATCGGCGGTGTTTATTATTCCCCTAGGAGAGGACCTATATCGTATCGGGGCCACCTATAAATGGAAAGATAAGACCAATACACCTACCTTGGCATCGAAGGAAGAGCTACTCACAAAGCTCAAAACATTTTTAAAGGGCGACTTTGAGGTCGTCAAGCATGTTGCCGGGGTTCGGCCTACTGTGGCGGATAGAAGACCTTTGGTCGGAAGACATCCAAAACATAAAAATCTGTATGCATTGAATGGCTTTGGGTCTAGGGGAGTTTTGATTGCCCCTTATGCTTCACAACAATTATATCAGCATATTGAGCATGGCAAGGCGATTGATGAAGACATGGATATTGAACGCTTTGAAAAAAAGTATTACTGAACTTTTTTCGCTAAGTCCTTATCGTATTTCATAAAAAGATTGATCCAAATATTTCTGGAAAGCCTAAGAATAATGGGAAAAAAGAGGGCTATGGTAGCAACAATGGCCAGAAAGGCAGTTTTTAAACTGGTACCCAAAAAAAGGAAGCATATGACAAAAGCAGCTATGGCAAATGCGATTCCAACCCCATAGCTTACATACATTGAACCATAAAAAAAGGAAGGTTCTATTTTATACTTGGTATGACAGTGGGAGCACCGTTCGTGCATATTGAAGATTTTGGACAATAGGTATGGATTGGGCTCCTCATACATGCTCTCATGGTGGCATTTCGGACAACTTCCCGTAAAAATACTATATAGTTTTGTGCCTTTTTTTAACATTGGGGTTGTTTTGCACAAAGTTATGCTATCAGTTCAATGTAATAATGATGAAATTTGTCAATAATCTTTATGTTCATATAATTAGAGCCAATGCTTAACATTCATAACCTTAGTGTTTCCTTCGGAGGGGAATTTCTGTTCGAAGAGATATCGTTTCGTTTGAACCCAGGTGATAAGGTAGGTCTTATTGGTAAAAACGGTGCCGGAAAATCGACCTTACTAAAATTGTTGTCAAAAGAAATACACCCTGATACTGGGGTGATAGCTTCTGATAAAGAAGTAAAAATTGGTTTTTTGAAACAAGATATTGACTTTGAACGAGGTCGCACGGTTCTGGAAGAAGCACATCAAGCCTTTCAGGAAATCAAGAGACTTGAATGGGAACTTGACGATATCAATGTTCAGTTGGCTGAGCGCGATGATTATGAAAGCGAGGGATATCACAAACTTATGGTTGGTCTGAACGAGGTGACACATCGTTACGAAATCTTGGGGGGGTACAACTATCAGGGTGAAACCGAAAAGGTATTGCTGGGCCTAGGTTTTAAGAGAGGTGATTTTGAAAATGCAACCGAAACTTTTTCAGGAGGTTGGCGCATGCGAATTGAGCTGGCCAAATTGCTATTACAAAATAATGATGTGCTATTGTTGGATGAACCGACAAACCATCTCGATATTGAATCCATTATCTGGCTAGAGGAATTTTTGAAAGGTTACGCTGGAGCCGTGGTCATCGTCTCGCACGATAAAATGTTTTTGGACAACGTGACGAATCGAACCATAGAGATTTCATTAGGTAGAATTTATGATTATAATAAACCTTATTCGAAGTATTTGGTACTGCGCGAAGAAATACTGGAACAGCAATTAAATGCCCAAAAAAATCAAGAGAGGGAAATACAACAGGCCGAACGCCTGATTGAAAAGTTCAGGGCAAAATCGACCAAAGCGTCCATGGCGCAATCACTCATCAAAAAACTAGATAAGATTGAGCGTATTGAGGTCGACGAGCAAGATAACAGTGTCATGAAGGTGCGTTTTCCCATTTCCGTACAACCTGGTAAGGTAGTAATTGAAGGAAAAAATTTGGGTAAAAGATATGGGTCAAAAAAAGTTCTGTCGAATATTGACCTCATGGTTGAACGATCTAAAAAGATTGCCTTTGTAGGGCAAAATGGTCAGGGTAAGACGACACTGGCCAAAATGATTGTAGGTGAATTGGAACATGAGGGAGAGTTGCAACTGGGCCACAATGTACAACTGGGGTACTTTGCCCAAAATCAGGCCGACCATCTTGAGCAAGACAAGACGATTCATGACCTCATGTTAGATGCGGCCAATGAAAGTAATCGAACGAAAGTGCGCGATATTTTAGGTTCATTTTTGTTCAGTGGAGATGAGGTAGACAAACAAGTGAAGGTACTGTCCGGTGGGGAGCGAAATCGCTTGGCCCTTGCCAAACTTTTGTTGGAACCGTTCAATGTTTTGATAATGGATGAACCAACCAATCATATAGACATCAAATCAAAAAATGTCTTGAAGCAAGCCCTGAACAATTTTGAAGGTACTTTAATTTTGGTTTCACATGATCGCGATTTTCTTCAGGGCCTTACCGAAAAAGTGTATGAGTTTCGTGAGGGTCAAGTAAAGGAGTTTCTCGGAGATATTGATGATTATCTCGAACAGCGAAATGCCATGAATTTCCGTGTGATTGAAAAAGTGTCGAAGAAAGAGATTCATGAAAAAAGGGAGACATCAAAAAAGAAGACCAACGATTACCAGGAGCAAAAGCGACTAAAATCCCTAAAAAATAAACTAGGTTCTTTGGAAAAGAAAATAGCTACACTGGAAAGTGAAATAGCGGAGATGGACCACAAATTGCTCATGGAATATGACCAAACCGTTGCGAACCCTTCTTTTTTTGATGCCTATCATGGCAAGAAAAAAACACTTGATGAGCTTATGGAATCATGGGAAAGCTTATCAGAGGAGCTTGAAAATTAAATTGTGGAAAAACACACACATACATAATTCCATTATTCACCACACCTGAATCTTATTTCACAACAAAGTATTCAATTACAAGGGTTTATATTTGTGGATTCTTGAAATGTATTCTTAATTTGTAGGTAAAATCTTACTAATTGAATTAAGAATGCGATTGATTTATACTTCTTTGTGCTTAGCGATTTTGACCGTTTCTACAAGCTTTGCCAACAATACGGTTACAAAAGCAGAAAAAGAAGCGCTGTTGGACTTGTACGCGGCGACTAAAGGAGAATCGTGGAAAATTTCTTGGGATTTGCAACAACCCATTACCTCATGGAAAGGGGTGACCTTGAGAAACAACCATGTTGTAGGTCTCCACCTTTTTAACAACAATCTCAATGGTGCACTTCCTGAAAGTCTAGGAAATCTAAGATTTTTAGAACGGCTAAATCTGGCGTTCAACAGCATTACCGGAGTACTTCCGAAAGATATTGTGAAATTGGAAAATTTGAAGGTGCTGAAGCTTGAAATGAATCGCATCAAAGGAGCTTTGCCCGATGGCATTGGCCAATTGGAAAAGTTGGAAGAACTTTCGTTGTTCAATAATTTTCTCTCCGGTCCGATTCCAGAGAGTATGGGCGAAATCACTTCCTTAAAGGTGCTCAACCTTTCTAGCAATAATTTAAGGGGAATCATTCCACAATCCATAGGTAATTTGACGCGACTGGAAAAATTGGGGGTGTTTGAAAATAGTCTTGAAGGGGCCATCCCTGGTGAGTTTGGGAACCTCACCCAATTGAAAGAGCTTGTATTGGCCAATAATGACCTAGGTGGGGAGATTCCTACCGAATTTTCACAATTGGCTAGCCTTAAAATATTGCAGATTCAAAACAATCGATTCGATTCTTTTACCGGATTAAAAAATATGGATGCAAAGCAGTTTTTGGTTTTTGATACTGACGACGCTACTTTAAATCCATATAACGAAATAGACATCCTTAAAATCCGCACCCGAATGGCGGACACCAAATTTGAGGATGACAACGATAATGAGTAGTTAGTTATACTTTAGTTTGTTTGGTTCGGGGGGCGCAGAGGTGTGTCCCCTTTTTTGTTTCACCCCTTTGCCTACAGGGTTAAACATTTATGAAATATTTAACCCAGACCGTTATTTCAAGACAATAGATTTGCACAATAGGCCTTTACTTGTTGATTTTATCAAAAGTTTGATACCTAGATTGATTTTATGTTAATAACCTTTTTTAGGTACCCAGCAATGAAATCATTTAAATGTAGAAAATCGAGGTTAAATCAATATCTCAAAGCCGTTAAGGTTATTTGAATAGGTCGTACAGAACTAATCAGCCCTATATGCGCAAAACTATTCTCTCCGTTCTACTCGGAATTGTTGTGATTATTATTGCTTTTGTACTCTCGAGAGTCATTGTCAATAGTAAAGAAGACCGAAGGCCAAATCCCCAAAAGGCGGTTAAGACCGTCTTTGTCGATACGGTCACCAATGGAGACGTTCCCATAATCATTTCTGCCAATGGCATTTTAGTTGCAAAACGACGTGTGGAATTGTTTGCTGAGGTTCAGGGTGTGTTTCGACCAGGAGCTAAAATGTTCAAGCCCGGTCAGCCCTACCGTGCAGGACAGACCCTTATCCGTATTGATGCCTCTGAGTATTATGCCAGTGTTCAATCGGCAAAGAGTAATTTGTTCAATCTTGTCACGTCCATTATGCCAGATTTACAATTGGATTACCCTGAGCATTTTGAAAAATGGCAAGAGTACGTGGTCAATTTTGATTTGGAAAAGTCAACACCCAAACTACCTGAAGTGACATCTGAAAAAGAAAAATACTTCATTACGGGCAGAGGCATATTCACGAGTTATTACAATGTGAAGAACTTGGAACAACGATTGGCAAAGTACGGGATAGCCGCCCCATTCTCTGGTGTGCTGACCGAAGCATTGGTCACTGAAGGTTCCCTTGTTCGCGCTGGGCAAAAATTAGGGGAATTCATCGAAACGGGCGGCTACGAACTGGAGGTTGCCGTACCAAAAACCTATGCAGATTTTTTGAAGGTAGGCAAGACGGTAAGCCTCACCAATTTGGATAAAACACAAAAGCACGACGGTAAGGTAGTGCGGGTCAATGGCCGCGTTGACCAAACGACACAGACCATTACGGTATTTATTGAAGTTCAAGGCGATACTTTAAAAGAAGGACAATATTTAGAAGCCAACCTTAATGCTAGAACCGAAGCATCGGCTGTTGAGATTGATCGATCTCTACTTTTGGATAACGACCAGGTTTTTGTCGTACGCGATACCATTTTAGATGTCATTGATGTCAACCCAGTGTATTTCACGGATAAAAAAGTGGTCTTGAAAAATATTCCAGACGGTGAAACCATCATATCAAAACCGGTCTCTGGGGCTTACGCAGGTTTGGAGGTAAAAGTGTACGGCACTTCGACTATTGAAAATTCAGCCAAATGTATAAGGTAATTTCATATTTTATTAAATATCATGTTGCCGTAAATGTGATTATCATTTCATTTTTCATCTTTGGAATCGTTGGTGCACTTTCCTTAAAATCTTCGTTTTTTCCATTGGCTGAATCAAAGAATGTGTTGATCAATATCGTATATCCCGGCGCATCTCCCCAAGAGATAGAAGAGGGCATCGTGCTTAAAATAGAGGATAACTTAAAAGGGTTGGAAGGAGTTGACCGTGTGACCTCAACATCAACTGAGAATTCAGGCTCCATCAATGTTGAAATCGATAAGGGCTACGACATTGATTTCATGTTATTGGAAGTTAAGAATGCGGTAGATAGGGTGCCTACATTTCCTACGGGCATGGAACCTTTGGTGGTCTCCAAACTTGAAGCGGTGCGGCAGACCATTAGTTTTGCCGTTAGCGGTGAGAACATTTCGTTGGCTACATTAAAACAGATCGGTCGACAAGTAGAAAATGACCTTAGGGCAATAGACGGCATTTCGCAGATAGCCATTTCAGGATATCCCGAAGAAGAAATTGAGATTGCGGTCAATGAGAACAATCTTTTGGCGTATAATGTTTCCTTTGATGAAGTGGCACAGGCAGTAGCCAACGCCAACCTTCTCGTTACCGGTGGAAATATAAAGACGGATGCAGAAGAATACCTTATCCGTGCCAATAATCGTTCCTATTACGGAAAAGAACTACTAAACGTAGTGGTTCGTGGGGATGTTTCTGGTCGAACCATTCGATTAAAGGATGTCGCAGTGGTTCGAGATCGTTTTTCAGAAACACCTAATACTTCTTATTACAACGGAGACCTTTCCGTGAACGTAACCATAACGAGCACGAACACCGAAGACTTGATCGGTTCTGCTGAAAATGTGAAGGCATATATTACGGAATTCAATGAAAAGTACAACAATGTGCAATTGAACGTAGTTAGCGATTTGTCCACTACTTTGACTCAGCGCACCGAACTGCTTACCGAAAATGCCATCATGGGTATGATATTGGTTTTAATTTTCTTAAGCCTTTTTCTTAATACACGTCTGGCTTTTTGGGTAGCTTTTGGTCTACCAGTAGCCTTTTTGGGCATGTTTGTATTTGCCCCGATGTTGAACGTGACGATAAACGTGCTATCCCTCTTTGGAATGATTATCGTCATCGGTATTTTGGTAGATGATGGCATTGTGATTGCCGAAAACATTTATCAACATTACGAAAAGGGAAAAAAGCCGATTCAAGCGGCCATTGATGGCACCATGGAGGTGATTCCCCCCATTGTGTCTGCGATTGTGACGACCATTTTAGCCTTTTCTATTTTTCTTTTCTTGGATGGAAGGATAGGTGATTTTTTTGGTGAGGTTTCGGTTATAGTGATTTTGACGTTAGTGGTGTCATTAGTGGAGGCCTTGATTATTTTACCGGCCCACTTGGCCCATTCTAAAGCCTTGAGAAAACAAAATGATGAGCCAAAAGCAGGCATTGCAAAAGTGTTCTCTAAACTTCGTGTTATCAATAAGGTGGGTGATAGGGCAATGGCCTGGATGCGGGACAAAGTGTACAGTCCTGTTTTGCATTTTGCACTGGAATACATGATGTTGACCTTCTCCTTCTTCGTATTGGCCCTCTTTCTCACCTTTGGCTCTATCGGAGGGGGAATTATACGAACTGCATTTTTTCCAAGAATAGCCAGTGATAGGGTAGCCGTAGAGCTTTTGATGCCCAATGGTACCAATGAAAAAGTAACGGATTCGATTATTAGCTTGATTCAAGAAAAAGCAGCTATAGTTAACCAAGAACTCACTGAGCAATACTTAAGTGGAACAGATAAAGTGCTTTTTAAAAATATGCTGAAAGCCGTGGGACCAGGATCTTCATCAGCTGCTTTGATAATTAATCTATTACCTGGTGAAGAACGACCTGATGCCATTCGGTCAGACATGGTGACCACACGGCTGAGAGAGCTTGTAGGGCCAGTTTTTGGAGCGGAGAGCTTGATTTATGGTTCAGGTGGAAACTTTGGTGGAGATCCCGTTTCGATTTCCCTCTTGGGAAATAACATTCAAGAACTAAAGGCAGCGAAATCAGAGTTGAAGGAGGCCATGGTCAGCAATGCCCTATTGAAGGATGTCGCCGATAATGACCCCGCAGGAATTAAAGAAATACAATTGCAACTGAAGGATAATGCTTATGCCTTGGGCCTCAATCTTAGAAATGTTATGAACCAAGTGCGTTCAGGGTTCTTCGGTGTTCAGGCACAACGTTTTCAGAGAGGGCAAGATGAAATAAAGGTATGGGTACGATACGACCGTGAAAATCGCTCTTCCATTTCAGATTTGGATGAAATGCGCATATTGACACCGTCAGGTTCAAGGGCACCTCTAAAAGAGATTGCGGAATACGGTATACAACGCGGTGATGTCGCTATTAACCATCTAGATGGGCAGCGGGAGATTCGTATCAGTGCCGATTTGAAAGATCCTGACAATACCAGCGCGCCAGATATGCTGGCGTGGATCAGAAATGACATCATGCCCGAAATACAATCAAAATATCCTACGGTTACCGCATCATACGAAGGGCAGAACCGTGAACGTAACAAATTGACCGATTCGTTGAATTTTGTGGGTTTGGTCGTTTTGTTCTTGATTTACATCACGATTGCCTTTACCTTCCGTAGCTTTAGTCAACCCCTACTGTTGCTGTTATTGATTCCCTTTAGTTTGACCGCAGTGTCATGGGGACATTGGATCCATGGTTTTCCCGTAAATATTTTATCGATGCTGGGCATAATTGCTTTGATCGGTATTATGGTGAACGATGGTTTGGTACTTATCGGTAAGTTCAATGGTAACCTGAGAAATGGGATGACCTTTGACGACGCTCTTTACGAAGCGGGCCGCTCAAGGTTCAGGGCCATATTTCTGACGTCGGTCACTACGATTGCCGGTCTTGCTCCCCTTCTACTGGAAAAAAGTCGTCAGGCCCAGTTTTTAAAGCCCATGGCGATTTCCATTGCCTATGGCATTGGTTTTGCCACGATATTGACATTGGTCATGCTCCCTATATTTCTCTCTTTAAGCAATAGTGTTAAGGTAGGGGCGAAGTGGTTGAAAACCGGTAATGAGATTACCAAAGAAGAAGTAGAAAGGGCGATAAAGGAACAACACGAAGAGGCACATCTTTCTGAAAGTAGTACTACCCCAATGAACGGGTATGTAAATGGTAATTCGGTTAAAAATACATCCCAAAAAGAGTTAGAAGAGATACTATGATGCAGAAAAACTACCTGCCCTCCTTCTTATTATCGTTTTTATTCACTTGTTCCCTTGTTTCACAACAAGTACTTACCAAGCAGGAGGCCATCAAGCTGACCTTAGAAAATAATTTGGGCATCTTAATTGCAGAGAATAATGTAGCGATTGCCGAAAACAATAAAAGCGTTTTAAATTCAAGATTCTTGCCCACGCTCAGCGGCACGGCAGGTGCGAATTATCAAAGGGACGATTCTACCTTTGAATTCCCTGGACAGTTTTCAATAGATGAAGAAACCGGTGAACGAGTGCCGCGACCCGATGCCAATTTGTACAAAGCAGAAGCACAGCGCTATAATGCACGTATCAATGCTGATTACGTCTTGTTTGATGGACTGGGGCGATGGTATGATATGAAGCGATTGAAAGAGGAGTACAATTTATCTTCGCTTCAGGCACGCGAAACTTTAGAAACCACAATACTTCAATTGTTCAGTGTTTATTTTGAGGCTGCAAGGGTTTCTGAAAACATTACAGTGCTCGAAGAAACCTACAGAAATACGAAGAACCGTTTGCAGAGGGCCAAATACAGTTTTGAGTTTGGACAGGTCAATAAGTTGGATGTGTTGAATGCCGAGGTCGACTTGGTGAACGATAGTATCAATATGATGAATGAACGCCAGCTTTTGGCGAATACTGTCAGGGACCTCAATATCATTTTGAATGCTGATTTAGAGCAAAAGTTTGCGGTTGATACCACCATTACGTTTATCAATGAGCTGCAACTTGAAGACTTTGCAATGCAAGGAGAAGCCAATAATGTGCGAATGCTCCAAGCAAAGTCCAATATGACCATTAATGATTTTACCCTACAATCGGCGAAATCGGTCTTTCTTCCAACGATTGGCCTAAATGGTTTTTACGGTTGGAATCTCAATAATAATGCACCTGGCGCTTTCTTTCCCGGTGTAACCGTGAACAATAGAAGAAACTTTGGCCTTGGAGCGACATTGACTTGGAATCTTTTTGATGGTGGCAGTGGAATAACACAGGTGAAAAATGCAAAAATTCTCTTGGAATCCCAAGATGCCCAACAAGAGCAGATAGCCCTTGAAGTAAAACGTGATATTGCCAATGCCAAAGGAGATTTTCAAAATCGTTTAAAAGTCTTTCAGTTACAACAGCAGAATGTCATCACGGCGACAGATAACTATAAGCGTTCCAATGAGCGGTATAAGTTGGGGCAAATCACTTCCGTGGAATTGCGCCAGGCGCAAATCAATCTACTGAATGCCCAAACCAGTCGAAATCTCGCCAAGTACAATGCGAAGTTGGCCGAATTGCAATTGCTGCAGCTTACGGGGCAATTATTGAACGTTTCCATTTAAAGTAAACGACCGATGTTCGAACACTTTTTTCAATGCCCTTACTGTTGGGAAGAGATTTCAATGTTATTGGATGGTTCGATAACATCCCAGACCTATGTTGAAGACTGTGAAGTGTGCTGTAACCCCATTGAAATACGAACTGTTTTCCATGATCATGAATTAATGGAATTTTCAGCCCAAGAATTGGGGCAGTGAATTGATTTTCAAGGTACATGCGAACGCATGCCACCCCTCTTCACTAAAAAATACCTTATCCGAAAAGGATGAAGCTGCTGATTCGCAAAAGAACAAGTAGCACGAATTATTTGGGCGGTTAATCTTACCCCAGCACACTGCTCAATTTGAACATGGGCAGGTACATGGCGACCAGTATGACCCCGACGAAAAGGCCAATGACAATGATGATGAGGGGCTCCATTACCGTTGAAAGCAATTTGGATTTTTGCTGTACCTCAAGGTTGTACTGTTGGTTGAGCTTTTCAAAAATATATTCCGTTTGGTTGGTCTCTTCGGCCACTTTGATGAGTGACGACATCTTGTTGTCAAAAACACGGTTGCCCTTAATGCTCTCATGAAGGCTCGTGCCTTTCATGATCTTTTGTTCCATGTCACCCAGGGCATCCTGAAGGGGGTAGAAGGTAATCATTCGTTTGACCATCTGTATACTGTTCAATACGGGTACCTTTGAGGAGGTCAAGAGGGCGACGGCCTGCGTGAACTGTGCTAGATACACGGTCTTGATAAAACTGCCCAAAAAGGGGAGGCGCAATAAAAGTTCGTGCTTTTTACGGGTAACCGCCTCGCCCTTGAACAAAAACCTTCGGGAGATGATGAGGCCGATGCCCAAACTGAGCTGGGCCCAACCATAGTCCTTCAAAAAGTTCGATGTTGCAATGATCCATTGGGTAATCGGGGGGAGGTCTACCCCGTTCTGCCTAAAAATATCCTCGAACATGGGCACGACCATGCGCAGCATGAACACGACCACCAAGATGGCGGTGCATAAAATGATGATGGGGTAGGTCATGGCGTTCATCAAGCCCCTGCGTTGTTCGTTCTTTCTGGCGAAGAACTGCCCAAGTTCATCCATTACCTTAGGTAGGTTGCCACTCTCCTCACCGATCTGTAACGAATAATACTCGTATTCGGTGAACTCCTTTCTCGATCGTAATACCTCTGAGAGGCCCTGACCAAGGTCGAGGTCATGTAGCATTCCCTCAAAAAAGGCCTTGAGTTTTTCCTTTTTCTGGTTCTGGACCAAAATTTCAAGGGATTCCCGCAGGTGTACGCCCGCTTTGAGGAGCACGGCCAGTTCAGCATAGAAATCCTCTTTCTTTTTGGTATTGAAAAAACGTCCGAAAAGGGTGATTTCCTTCTTTAAGAGAGACTCCAACGTTCCTGATAAAGAAGTGGTTTTTATTGATGGCGCTATGGAGGGGTCCAGTTTAAATCCCATTTTATTGGTTTATGGCACTTGTCGCGGCATTCGTTTTAAAGGCAAACAATCGCTGTGAACCATTTTTTTCATCGGTGCTAAAATCGACTGCGTCAATCTCCCCATCTGGTACCGCATTTCCCTTGAAGAAAAAAAGCCGCTCTTGAAATTTGATGTTAAAGGTGTCGATATCTCTGACAATATTGTCTTCATAAAGGTCATAGGTCACTTCCTTGAGTTCGTTGCTAAAAAGCAACTGACCGTTTTCGGCATCGTACCAGACCCCATCACTATGATTGAAATCCATCCAAAGGCTCTGTCGCAATAGGTTCAGTTCGGTATTGCGTTCGTAGTTCCGGTCAATACCCCCCATTTGTTGTTGCACCAGTTGCAATACGGCAAAACCCATACTGACCACAATGGTGGTCACAAGTAATACGACCAACATTTCGTTTAGGGTAAATGCAGATATCTTCCTAATTCGTTGCATGTTCAAGTGTTATTTCCATTTCTCGTTGACTTGGGGCATGTATGGCCCGAAATACGGTTTTATCCTTACCCTTCCAATTGGTTTCGGTAACCTCAAGTTGCCAGGTTCCCATCTCGGCGTAATAAGGTAATATCAGTTTTTGGTGCTCGTATCGGTACTGTAGTTCCAGCAATTCCTGTCGTATGGCCTGGTCATTTTGTGAGATGCTGTTGGAAAACAAGGTGTTCAAGACCATGCTGGCCACCATGAATACCACAACGATCAATACGGTGGCGACCAATGTTTCCATCAATGTCGAAGCTTTTATTTTCTTTCTTAATATACCCATTTTGCTACTTGGTTCGATACTGTATTTTGATAGGTCAACCCAGCATATTCCATGGGCAACAGCCCACTGTTGATACGGCCATTGTAAATGTGGTTCTGATAGATATTGCCATTTTCCACAGCAACAAATCCAGCGGTGGTCAAGCTACCATAAATACTTCCTATCAATTCAACATTTTGGGTGGAGTACACCTCACCATACACCTTGGCATGTTCTTCAATCTTGATATGGGGCTTGAACCGATTGGGTTCGCTGGTGTCTTCGTAAAGCACTATACCGCGAACCTGGGCATTCGAATCCAATAGAATATTTGGTTCAGGTGACTGGTTCCGTGCGTCATCATGCCCCACTGTTTTAAGGGCCAATACCGTGGGATACGCCAATTCTGCCCCTTTACCGATTCGAATGGATGTAGTGGCCACTGCTTGAAAGCTCCCTTTGGTCCGATCTTCAATTTGAATGGGTGGGGCCAGCAAGAGATTATCCCTCAATTTCGATGAGGCCTTGACCCGGATGCTATGCGAGGCCCACACGATAATATTTCCTTTCAGGGTGATATCACCCAATTCAATGAAATCACCTTGTATCACTTTGGTCCCTTCTTTAAAGCTGTTCTTAAGGACCATATCCCTTTTCAATCGAATGACTTCTCCGTGAGGCACAAAACTGGTTTTTGAGAGCAGGTCCATTTGCCCTTTTATATTTTTGGACAGCTGGGGCAATTCCCCTTGGCTCTGCTTTTTCTCTCCGTAAATCAATTGAGGGGCAGAATAGCTGTTGCCGTGGATGTTCCCCATTTTCACTCCCCGTTCCGGTAAATAGGCCGTTCCTTGAATGCGCGTACGTCCGGCCAAAACCAAGGGTCGTTGGTTATCTTTT